>NZ_JAMYLN010000039.1:0-55874 GCF_040318035.1 Mesorhizobium sp. M1329
GCGTGCAATAGGTTGCCCTTATTCAACTCCTCTGGATCCAAGAACTGCGATCCATGAGAAATGTTTCACCGGCTCGATAAAAAGACAGAATGAGCTACACGCCGCCGCCCCGCCGCCCCGTGATAGGCAGGTTTGGATTTGCTCGATCACCATCAATTGATCCAGACGTGCCGGCGCCCAATGGAACATAATGCCCGGAATTCAGTTAGATAGCCGGATTTGACTGGAGTTCGCCAGATGCGCAACTCCGGCCGGGTAAGGGCACTGCCGTGACACGGAGTGAGCGGCTTCGGGCGTATCGCGCCGAACTTAGGCACCACCTTGCCGAACTCGGGAGCCATAAACGCTCCTTATGGAGGATGCCATGAACCAGTGGACAAACGCCAGGCTCTGTGACGTAGCCAACCTGATCCTTGGGGCAATTCTGTTCTTTTCTCCCTGGATCTTCGCCTTTGCGGCAGGCCCGCAGACGCAGAACGCCCTCGGCAGCGGAATCTTGATCGTCGTGCTTTCGATTGCCGCCCTCGCGGCATTTGCCGTGTGGGAAGAGTGGGTGAATCTGGTCGTCGGACTGTGGGTCCTCGTGTCTCCCTGGGTGCTTGGATTCCAGGCGACAACGGCGATGACCGTGCATGTCGTGATCGGCATTCTGGTCGCCGTCCTGGCCGCGATCGAGCTCTGGATGATGTACCAGAACCCGCCGACCCAGTCCGCCGCCTAGCAGGCGCAGCCAGCCAGCGCCCTTTCTTGGGCCTGACGGATCGACGGGTCGTCTGCCGGCCTCTCGGCAACAGCCGCCGGAGGCCGGATGGCAATTTGTTTGGGCGAGAACTGAGAAGGATTGCGCATTATGGTCCGTGACAACCCGCGTTCGACGGCCAGGATTGCGGGACATCCTATTCATCCGATGCTCGTGCCGTTTCCGATCGCCTGCTTCGTCGGCACCCTGCTGACGGATCTGGCCTATTGGCGAACAGCGGAGATGATGTGGGCTGACTTCTCCGCTTGGCTGGTTACCGTCGGCGTGATCATGGGCTGCCTTGCAGCGATCGCGGGGCTGATCGATTTCCTGGCTAATCCGCTGATAAGGGCACAGCCCCCCGCCTGGCCGCACGTGCTCGGCAATCTGCTGGCGTTGGCATTGTCCATCATCAACATGCTCGTGCACACCCGCGATGCATGGACCTCCATCGTTCCCACCGGCTTGATCCTCTCGGCGGTTGTCGTGCTCATCCTCATCTTCACTGGTTGGCTGGGCTGGTCCATGGTGTACCGGCATCACGTCGGAGTGGCGGATTGATGCGCGTAGCAAGCTCCATCGGTCAGACCAGGCGCATCGCGGTGTCGGTCCTTATTTGCACTGCGGCGATCACTCTTGCAGCGTGCAGCGGCAACGACCCGGATCCCGGCAGTCAGATAGGGCCGAATCCAAACCTGCCGGAGCCGATCCAATATTTCTTCCCGCCTATGCATCTCGCTTCCGTGGTCGGATGGAAGAACGATGAAAAGCCGACAGTCGCGCAGGGATTGCAGATCCAGGCTTTTGCCCACGGCTTGCAGCATCCGCGGTCGCTTTATGTGCTGCCCAATGGCGACGTCCTGGTGGTCGAGTCCAAAGCGCCGGGTGGCGAACCGATCAAACGGCCCAAGGATTTGGTGATGGGCTGGATCGAATCCTGGGTCACCTCGGGCGGCGACAGCGGCCCGAGCAATCGCATTACGCTGCTGCGCGACGCCGATGGCGATGGCAAGCCGGAGCTGACCAGCGTATTCCTCGACCACCTGAGCTCCCCCTTCGGCGTGGCGCTGGTGGGAAGCGATCTCTATGTCGCCAATACCGATTCCATCGTCCGCTATCCCTACAACACCGGTGACACAAAGATCACCGCGCCCGGAACGCCGCTCACCGCCCTGCCCGGCGGCCCGATCGACCACCATTGGACAAAGAGCCTGGTGGCAAGCCCCGACGGCTCGCTGCTCTATGTCGGCGTCGGCTCGAACAGCAACGTCGCCGAAAACGGCATTGAGGCGGAGAAGAACCGCGCCGCCATCTGGCAGGTAGACAGGGCCACCGGCCGGTCACGCATTTTCGCCAGCGGTTTGCGCAATCCAAACGGCCTGAGCTGGGAGCCGCAGACCGGCGCGCTCTGGGCAGTGATCAATGAGCGCGACGAGCTCGGCCCCAATCTCTTACCGGATTATCTGACCTCGGTAAAGGATGGCGGCTTCTACGGATGGCCATACAGCTATTATGGCCAGCATCTCGATCCCCGCGTCATGCCCCAGCGTCCGGACCTGGTCGCGAAAGCGATCGTTCCGGATTATGCACTGAGTTCCCACGTCGCCCCTCTGGGACTGGTCTTCTATACGGCAACCGGCCTTCCCGAGGCATATCGCGGCGGCGCCTTCGTTGGCGAGCACGGCAGCTGGAACCGCACGCGCTTCAATGGCTACAAGGTGGTGTTCGTACCATTCAGCGGCGGCCGTCCGAGCGGCGTCGCTACCGACGTGGTGACTGACTTCCTGGACAAGGACAACAAGGCGCGCGGCCGGCCTGTCGGCCTGGCTGTCGACAAAACCGGGGCCCTGCTCATTGCTGACGACGTTGGCAACACAGTTTGGCGGGTGACATCTGCCGGCCAATAAGGTGGCTCCACTCCCTTCGTCGAGCTGTCGGTCGAGCAGGTGAACGGACACTGCTCGAAGCAATCGTGCTGACGCTCTTCGTCATGCTGCTGTTCCTGTAGAACCTGCGCGCGACGATCCCCGACGATCGCCGTTCCGGTGACTGCCGGCATATTCGGCGTGCCCGCCCTTGCCGGCTACTCGACGCTGACAATGCTTGCCGCTCTCGCCATCGGGTGGCTGAGCTGGAGGTGGATGAAGGCCTGCCGCTGATCACCGCCGAATCGAAGGACCGCCAGCGCCGAGAAATGGTATTTTTGCTCTTCCCACAGCCGGCTCTAGAATTTTCATCGCAAATCAAGTTATGATGCACTTGGTATTTCCCGGGACGGCTTGCGCCGCTTGGAATACCGGGAGGAACCGGGACATGGCCGTTGCGCTTGTACTCGTTCTGATAGTCGTGGGCTCGGTGTTGTTCCACTTCCTGAGCCCATGGTGGTGGACGCCGATTGCCTCGAACTGGGACTATATCGACAACACCATCATCATAACTTTCTGGATCACCGGCGTCGTCTTCGCCGCCGTGGTTCTTTTCATGGCCTATTGCGTCTTCCGCTTCCGTCATCGGGAAGGCAATCAGGCGGCATATGAACCTGAGAACAGGCGCCTCGAATCCTGGCTGACGGTCGTCACTGCAGTTGGCGTCACGGCTTTGCTCGTTCCCGGACTGTTCGTCTGGAGCCGGTTCGTAAATGTTCCAAGCGACGCAACCGAGGTCGAAGTCGTCGGCCAGCAGTGGCAATGGAGTTTCCGCCTCCCCGGCAAGGACGGCAAGCTCGGCACATCCGACACCCGCGACGTCAACGCTGAAAA
Organism: Mesorhizobium sp. M1329; assembly: GCF_040318035.1. Taxonomy (NCBI): domain Bacteria; kingdom Pseudomonadati; phylum Pseudomonadota; class Alphaproteobacteria; order Hyphomicrobiales; family Phyllobacteriaceae; genus Mesorhizobium; species Mesorhizobium sp. M1329. Next base: position 3,499 of record NZ_JAMYLN010000039.1, read on the forward strand.
TCCACTCGGCGTCATCGCCACCGATGCCAACGGCCAGGACGATGTCGTAGTGGAAGCGGCCGACCTGCACCTCCCGGTAGGCAAACCCGTCAAGATGCTGCTCCGCTCGATCGATGTGCTGCACGATTTCTACGTGCCGGAATTCCGCGCCAAGATGGACATGATCCCGGGCTCGGTCACCTATTTCTGGTTCACTCCGACCAAGACCGGAACCTTCCAGGTCCTGTGTGCCGAACTCTGCGGCCAGGGACATCCGATGATGCATGGCGTGGTCATGGTCGATACTCAGGAAGACTATCTGGCATGGCTTGGCCAGCAGCAGACTTTTGCGCAGCTGTCCGCGCCCCAGCAGATGGGCTCGGCAGAGTAGGAAACCGGAACGACGGTGCGCCGTCGGGATTGAAATTACTGCGGCAAGCCCGAACTGTCGGGCTGGCCGAAAAGGGCACGGAGGTGTTCCTATGGTCGATATCACACCTGCAGATGCGGTACCGCCGGCCGAAGTCGCGGAAATGGAACTCTACCATCCGCACAGCTGGTGGACGAAATACGTTTTCTCGCAGGACGCCAAGGTCATCGCCATCCAGTATTCGGCGACGGCGACAGCGATCGGCATGGTCGCGCTGGTGCTATCCTGGCTGATGCGGCTGCAGCTCGGCTTCCCCGGCACATTCGATTTCATCACCCCGGAGGCCTACTACCAGTTCATCACCATGCACGGCATGATCATGGTGATCTACCTGCTCACAGCACTCTTCCTGGGCGGCTTCGGCAACTATCTGATCCCGTTGATGGTTGGTGCTCGCGACATGGTCTTTCCCTATGTCAACATGCTGAGCTACTGGATCTATCTGCTCGCCGTGCTGGTCCTGGTGTCGAGCTTCTTTGCGCCTGGCGGACCGACGGGTGCCGGCTGGACGCTCTATCCGCCGCAGGCGATCATGACCGGTACGCCAGGCGGCCAGGACTGGGGCATCATCCTGATGCTTGTCTCGCTGATCCTGTTCATCGTCGGCTTTACCATGGGCGGCTTGAACTATGTCGTGACGGTGCTGCAGGGCCGCACACGCGGCATGACGCTGATGCGCCTTCCGCTTACTGTCTGGGGTATTTTCACCGCCACCGTCATGGCGCTGCTCGCCTTCCCGGCGCTGTTCGTCGCCTGCGTGATGATGCTGCTCGACCGGGCGCTCGGCACCAGCTTCTTCATGCCGGCGATCGTCGAGATGGGCGAACAGTTGCAGCATGGCGGCGGCAGCCCGATCCTGTTCCAGCATCTGTTCTGGTTCTTCGGCCATCCGGAGGTCTACATCGTGGCGCTTCCGGCCTTCGGCATCGTATCCGACCTGATCAGCACCCATGCGCGCAAGAACATCTTCGGCTACCGCATGATGGTCTGGGCCATCGTCGGCATCGGCGCGCTGAGCTTCGTGGTCTGGGCGCACCACATGTATGTCAGCGGCATGCATCCCTATTTCGGCTTTTTCTTCGCCACCACGACATTGATCATCGCCGTTCCAACAGCCATCAAGGTCTACAACTGGGTGCTGACGCTGTGGCGTGGCGACATCCACCTCACCATACCGATGCTTTTTGCCCTGGCCTTCATCGTCACCTTCGTCAATGGCGGGTTGACCGGCTTGTTCCTCGGCAATGTCGTCGTCGACGTTCCGCTGTCGGACACGATGTTCGTCGTCGCCCATTTCCATATGGTCATGGGAGTTGCGCCGATCATCGTAATCTTCGGCGCGATCTATCACTGGTATCCGAAGGTCACCGGCCGGATGCTGAACGAGACACTGGGCCGGTTCCATTTCTGGGTCACCTTCCTCGGCGCCTATCTGATCTTCTTTCCAATGCACTATCTCGGCTTGATGGGCGTGCCGCGGCGCTACAACGAATTGACCGACATGACGATCATGACGGAATCGGCCCACCACCTGAACTCGTTCATCAGCATCATGGCGTTCATTGTCGGCTTTGCCCAACTGGTGTTCCTGTTCAATCTCATCTGGAGCATCCGCCATGGTCGCGAGGCTGGCGGCAATCCGTGGCGGGCCACGACGCTCGAGTGGCAGACGCCTGAAACACCGCCCGCCCACGGCAACTTCGGCAAGGATCTGCCGATCGTCTATCGCTGGGCCTATGACTACAGCGTACCGGGAGCCAAGGAGGACTTCATACCGCAAAACGTTCCGGGCTCCTTCGCGCCCTCCAGGGAGCCGGCATGAGCGTAATCCTGGTCTTCCTGCTCGTGATCGCCGGTATTGCCGGGTGGTGGCTTTCCCATCAGCGGCTAATGACGAAGCCGTGGCTCGAGCAAGGTATGATCGGCGATTTTGTCGCTCTGGACCGATCGGCGCTGCCGACCGCAAAGATCGGTCTCGGCGTCTTCCTTGCCGTCGTCGGCTGCCTGTTCGCGCTGTTCACCAGTGCTTACTTCATGCGCATGGCACTGTCGGATTGGCGGCCGCTGCCCATCCCGCCCCTGCTCTGGCTTAACACCGGCGTACTGATCTTGAGCAGCATTGCGATACAGTGCGCTTCGCTCGCGGCGCGCAAGGGTCAAATGGACATGGTCAGGCTCGGCCTCGCCACTGCCGGACTCACGGCGCTCGTCTTCCTGATTGGACAGCTTGTGGCATGGCGGGAACTGAGTGCGGACGGCTATTTTCTGGCGTCCAATCCGGCCAACAGCTTCTTCTACCTGCTAACGGGAATGCATGGCCTGCACATACTGGGAGGACTGGTCGGGCTGGGCAGAACGAGCGTCGGCGCCTGGAACGGTGCGCAGCCGCAGCGGCTGCGCCTCAGTGTCGAGCTGTGCGCCATGTACTGGCATTTCCTGCTTTTCGTCTGGCTCGCCATCTTTGCGCTTCTGGCCGGCTGGGCTTCGACTTTAATCGACATTTGCCGAGGGTTGCTGACCTAGGAGGAACGGGCGGATGGCAGAGACGACACTGGCCCACATCGGCCGAACAGAGCCGCGGCCCGCAGGCTGGCAAGGCATCGCCGCCGACTGGTCCTCGGATCAGCGGGCGTTCAAAAACGTGTCCTGGGGCAAGGCCATGATGTGGATCTTCCTGCTCAGCGACACGTTCATCTTCGGCTGCTTCCTGCTCTCCTACATGACCGCGCGTATCTCAACACGCGTGCCGTGGCCCAATCCGAGCGAGGTCTTTGCCCTGCGCATCGGCGGCTCCGACATTCCACTGATCCTTATCGCTATCATGACCTTCGTGCTGATCTCGAGCAGCGGAACGATGGCCATGGCGGTCAATTTCGGCTACCGCCGCGACCGCCGCAAGACGGCAGTGCTGATGCTTTTGACCGCAGCACTCGGCGCGACCTTCGTCGGCATGCAGGCCTTCGAATGGACCAAGCTGATCACCGAAGGCGTGCGGCCTTGGGGCAATCCCTGGGGCGCTGCACAGTTCGGCGCATCCTTTTTCATGATTACCGGCTTCCACGGCACGCATGTGACGATCGGGGTGATCTTCCTGATCATCGTGGCGCGAAAGGTCTGGCGCGGGGACTACGACGTCGGACGGCCCGGCTTCTTCACCAGCCGGAGGGGCCGCTACGAGAACGTCGAAATCATGGGGCTTTACTGGCATTTCGTCGATCTGGTCTGGGTGTTCATTTTCGCATTTTTCTATCTTTGGTGAGAGGCAGGACATGGCTGAAGCAACCGCAAACGGCCTCGGACAGCATGCGCTGGACAGCGCCCATGTGCATGAGGCGACGACGACCGGCGTTACCCCAGCGGAGGTTCATCAGGAGCACCCGATCAAGCTCTATCTGGTGGTCTGGGCGTGGTTGTTCATCCTCAGCACCTGCTCGTATCTGGTCGACTATTTCGGTCTCCACGGCTATGTCAGATGGTCGCTGATCCTGATCTTCATGATCCTCAAGGCAGGGCTGATCGTCGCTATCTTCATGCACATGGCCTGGGAACGGCTGGCGCTGACATATGCAATCATCCTGCCGCCGGTGCTGGTGCTGGTGTTCGTGACGATGATGGTCTTCGAAGCGGACTACACGCTTCTCACCCGAATGGCGTTTTTCGGGGCCGGGCCCTGACATGCAATCCGGCTCCAGGCGGTCCGGTCCTGGAGCCTTCGCCTTGAAACAATCCACGGCTGGTCCATTTCTGTTGGTATCGGAGACGTCAGGCGATGCCGGCGTTTCCACATGCGTCGCGAACACCAGCAAGGGGCGCCCAAGATGACCATCGCAAACAGACTGAAGGATTTCATCGATAGGAAAGGAATTTCCTACGACACCGTCGAGCATCACCGCACGGCGACAAGCAGACAATCCGCCATTGCGGCACATGTGCCCGGCAGCATAATGGCCAAATCGGTGGTCGTTCACCACGACCGTGGCTACGCGCTGGCCGTGGTTCCAAGCACGCACAGGATAGAACTCGCGACATTGCAGGACGTCATGGACAAGCCTCTTGGGCTGGCCTCCGAAGACGAGGTGGTCTCGTTGTTCGGCGATTGCGACGTCGGCGCTGTGCCGCCGATCGGCGCTGCCTATGATGTGCCGGTGGTCCTCGACGAAAGCCTCGGCGATGCTCCCGAAATCTATTTCGAGGGCGGCGACCACAAGACGCTTGTGCACGTGAGCGGCAAGGATTTCCGCGACCTGACAAAGGACGCGCGCCAGGCCCGTTTCAGCCATCCGGCCTATTGAACGCTCTGCCCCACCCTGCCCGCACCAGCTCTTTCGGCGGTACGGGCACGACAGGTTTCAGCTCACGGCCTGGTGGCCGGCGGCGATTCCACAACTTTCCGGTAGACATGCCAGGTGGCATGACCAAGGATCGGCAGCACGACCGCCAACCCGGCGAACACTGGCAGCGAGCCGACGATCAGGGCGACGGCGACGATAAGGCCCCACACCGCCATCACGATCGGGTTGGCCAGGACAACGCGCACCGAGGTATGGATGGCTTCGTAGGCGCCGACATCGCGGTCGAGCAACAACGGGAATGCGACGACCGTGGTACACAACACAACCGCGGCGAACACGAAGCCGATGGCGTGACCCAGGATGATGAGCGTCCAGCCGCGTCCCGTGGCGAATATTTCACTGATGAAGCTGGACAGCGATTGCGGCGGCGCCGGGCCGAATAGGGCCTGGTAGAATATCTGGGCCGTCAAAAGCCAGGCGATGAAGATCGCAAGCAGCATGACGCCGACCGCTGCGATAGCCGGCAGTGCCGGAGAACTCCTGACCTCAAAGGCGTGCCTCCACGAGGCGTCGAGCCCGGCTTCCCGTCGCCGGCTGATCTCATAGAGACCGATCGCCGCGAACGGACCAATCAGTGCAAAGCCGGAAACAAGCGGAAACAGCAATGGCAGCGTGTTGTTGCCTGATGTCCAGACAGCAAGCACGACTCCCGCAATCGGATAGATCAGGCAGAGAAAAACGATGTGCGACGGCTTGACCATGAAATCATCGACGCCACGCCTCAGCGCATCAAAAAGATCGGAGACACCGATTTTTCGAATTCTGGTGTGTTCCAGCGTCTCGCTGGCGCCTGCTATCACGTGAAAGCTTGCCATGACCATTCCTCCAGACCAGGTCCGGTAAGGTCGCGTTTTACGGTGCTGCCATTCTGCATGATTGGCCCACGCAAACCGCGACCTGCACCATGATCAATATACTCTCATGCGGGGGACTTGTCGCGCTTTGTAGGAAGGCCCGGGAGTAAGAGGTCGCCGGTAGCCTGACTAGCTCCGGACGCCGTTCTTCGATATGCTCTTCTAGTCGAAGGTGAAGGTCATGGATGGAAGGACAGTTCTCATACTCGGCCTTGGCGTCGTTATTCTGCTGTTGCTGGGATTTTGTGGGCTGCCAACGTGATGTTTTGAGCCGGGGTCAATAGCCGGCTGACGCGACCACTCGCATTACAATGGTGTCGGCAAGCAGCGCCGCAAAGATCGCGAAAAGATAGACAATCGAATACGCAAACAGCGCCTTTGCCGGCTTCATCTCCTTGTCGGCGACGAGAACCTTCCAGGCGTGCCAAATGAAACCTGCGCCTAAGGCGGCTGAAACAGTGCCATAATATCCGCTCGCGAAGCCGAAGCCCCAAGGAAGCACGCCGATTGGCGCCAAGAGCAGCGAATAGGCGAAGATTTGTTTTCTGGTCGAGCCTTGCCCAGCCACATTCGGCATCATCGGGATACCCGCCGCGGCATAGTCGCCGACCTTGAAAAGGGCCAGCGCCCAGAAATGAGGCGGCGTCCAGAGGAAAATGATCAGAAACAGGATGAGACTTTCAATGCCGATTGCGCTGGTTGCAGCAGCCCACCCGATCACCGGAGGAAGGGCGCCTGCCGCGCCGCCTATGACGATATTCTGTGGCGTCGAGCGCTTCAGCCACATCGTGTAGATAACGACATAGAAAAAGATGGTAAACGCCAACAACGATGCGGCAAGCCACCCCACCAGCACGCCGAGCGTCATGACCGACAGTGCGGAAAGCACCAGACCGAAGCTGAGAGCTTCGCCAGGCGCGACGCGACCGGACGGAATTGGTCGCTTGGACGTGCGAGACATCAAGGCGTCTATGTCTGCGTCGTACCACATATTGAGCGCGCCGGCGGCTCCGGCTCCAACCGCGATTGCGCCGATGGCAATTACGGCGATAACTGGATTCATCACGCCGGGCGCCATCATCAGGCCGACGAAGGCAGTAAACACGGCAAGCGCCATGACGCGTGGTTTCAAAAGCGCAAAGAAATCACCCGCCGTCGCCTCCGAGAGGCGGATGCCGGTATCTTTGAGGCGGCTTTCTTCAGTCGACATTCAGACGACCACCGATGGGAACGGCAGCCTAGCCGGCCAATGTCTTTTTTGCAACGAGCCGCCTCCCCACCGACACTGCCGGCAGATTGCGGCCGAGGCCTCGACCTGTTTGCGATACCAAGACTCGGCGGAAGAGCCGGGCTATTTGGAGAATTGCTTCAGATAAGCAATGACATTGGCGACGTCCTCGTCCTTCTTGAGGCCGGGGAATGCCATCTTCGTTCCTTTGACCATCGCCTTGGGATCGTGAAGGTAGGTCGTCAGCGTGGCTTCGTCCCATTTAACGCCGGATTTTCCGGCCTCGGTCATGGCCTTGGAATAGCTGAACCCCGGATGCGTGCCGGCCGTTCGACCGATGACGCCGTTCAAGGACGGACCGATCTTGTTTTGGTCCTTGTCTGCGACGTGGCAGACCTTGCATTTGGCGAAGACCTTCTCACCCGCCGCGGCATCCTGTGCCCGAGAGGGGCCGGCAATGACGGTGGCGACGGACATGATGATAAAAAACACAATGGCACGCATGGCATTTCCTCCCTGATCGCCAATTTGCCCTGGCTGACCTGCACAGGCCGACATTTAGTCCGCTGGCATGCGCTCTTGAATGGCAGAACGGATATCCACTGCCTGGAGTTGCGGCACCTATATACCACAGAACCCGGCCGGCAGGTAGAGTTCGACCATGCAAAGGTTTAATGCGGACAATCTGCTCAAGGCAATTTGGTGTTGCAGGTGGCGGCGATCCGGCCGACCGCCTCTTCAACTCCGGCGAGGTCGAAGTCGGCTGTGCCGCGCCCCGCCAGCAATCCGAACCGCCAGGACAACAGCAGCCGGTCCGCGGAAATCAGTCGCCTGATGCCGTCGGCACCGTCGCGGACCAGCATCCTGCTGCGCGGGCCGACCGACCAGCTTTCGTTGAGCTTGCCGGATTGGTCGACAGTCACCGACATGGCGATGGTTCGGCTGGCGGAAACGGTGTCGCTCAGCTGCAGCCATTCGCTCCAACGTGGTTCGCCGGCGGTCCGGCAGGCGATCGTCAATACCGGGCTGTAGCTCAATGCGCCGCCGCCGGTGATGAGCTTATTGGTCGCGTAAAGCGAGGCGGTGACAAGGCCATCGCTGCTCTTGTCGAACCGCCAGTTGTCGAGACCGGTATCGGCCTGGGCGATCCCGCAGACCGATGCAAGCAGGAACGCCGCCGCCATCACGCTTCCGATACCGAAGAACTGTCTCAACGATGCCTCCAACAACCGCTGCGGTCCGCAACCCAGCGCAGATAATCATCAAAGCTTCGTATCGCTACCTCGACCGCCAGATGCGTGAAATCCGTTGCGTCTGCGCCACAACGAAAAAGGCCGCCTCAAGAAGGCGGCCTTTCGGAATTCAGCAGAAACGTTATTCAGCGTCCTTGGCGGCCTTCTTCTTCGGCGTGGCCTTTTTCTTCGGCTCTTCAGCGTCGTCGTCGGCCTTGTTGGCGTCCGCTTTTTTCGCAGCCGCCTTCTTCGCCGGCTTGGCCTTGGTTGTCTCAGTATCCTCGTCGTCGGCCAGCAGCTCTTCCTTGCTGACTTTGACATCGGTGACAGAAATCTGGCCGAGCAAATGGTCGACCACCTTCTCTTCGAACATCGGCGCCCGCAACGTGTTCAGCGCTTCGGGATTGTTGCGATAGAATTCGAAGGCTTCCTGCTGCTGGTTGGCCGGATAGCGACGCACCTGCTCGAACAGGCCGCGCTGCAATTCCTCGTCCGTCACGGTGACGCCGGCCTTCTCGCCGATTTCGGCGAGAACCAGGCCGAGACGCACGCGGCGCTCGGCAAGCCGCATATATTCGGCACGCGCTTCTTCTTCCGTCGTCTCTTCGTCGGCAAAGGTGCGTCCGGCAGCTTCGAGGTCGCGGTTGACCTGGTTCCAGATGTTGTTGAACTCGGCCTCGACGAGCTTGGACGGCGCCTCAAACGAGTAAGCAGCGTCGAGTTGGTCGAGCAACTGCCGCTTGACTTTCTGGCGCGTTATCGAGCCGAACTGGTTCTCGATCTGACCGCGCACCACCTCGCGCAGGCGCTCCAGCGATTCCAGGCCGAGATTTTTGGCCATCTCGTCGTTGATCTCAAGTTCGCCGGGCTTCGACACTTCCTTGACGGTCACGTCGAAAGTGGCTTCCTTGCCGGCCAGATGCGCCGCCTGGTAGTTTTCCGGGAAGGTGACCGTGACCTGCTTCTCGTCGCCGGCCTTGCTGCCGACCAGCTGGTCCTCGAAGCCGGGGATGAATTCCTTCGAGCCGAGCACCAGCGGCTGATCGGCGCCGGCGCCGCCGTTGAAGGCTTCGCCGTCAATCTTGCCGACATAATCGATGGTCACGCGGTCGCCCTCGGCGGCCTTGCCGGTCTTCGGCTCGTAAGTGCGGGCGGATTCAGCGACACGCTTGACCTGCTCGTCGATCTCTTCGTCCGGCACGTCGAACACCTGGCGCGTCACCTTGATGTCGGAGAAATCCTTGATCTCAATCGGCGGAATGACCTCGTAGTTCAGGCGGAACTCGAAATCGGCGCCGCCGGCCAGGATCTTCTCGGCTTCCTTCTCGTCCTCGGTCATGATCACTTCGGGCTGCATGGCGGCCTTTTCGCCGCGCCCGGTGATGATTGAACGGGTCGAATCGTTGAGGATCTCGTTGACCACTTCGGCCATGAACGATTTGCCGTAGACCTTGCGCAGATGCTGGACCGGCACCTTGCCAGGGCGGAAGCCGTTGATGCGGACCTTGTTCCTGGCGTCGGTAAGCCGCGCCATCAGCTTGGCTTCCATGTCACCGGCCGGCACGGTGATCTTGATCTCGCGCTTGAGACCGGAGTTGAGCGTTTCGGTGACCTGCATCATAAAACCTTTGTTTCCACCAATGAGGCCGTCAAACGGCCCCTGCCGTTTACAGCCTGCCGGTATGATCTTGCCGGGAATGGCTTTTGGTGCGGGACTTGGCGATCTGTCCGCCCAACGCGGCACAAATCCTCCAGAAATACGCTCCAAAATGTGAATAAGTCTTTGTTTTTCCTACTTCTTATCACATTCTGCAGAAGCGGATCGTCGCGTCCCGTCACATTCGACACGCCTTTTGTCACAGGCGACGCTGATTTTCAACCATCTTTGCATTCCGGCCAATGATGCCGATATCGGCCCTGACATTGACAGAATGATGGCTACATGGGATTGGCCGGGCAATGCGGATGTGGCGGAATTGGTAGACGCCCTGGATTTAGGTTCCAGTGCCGAAAGGCGTGGGGGTTCGAGTCCCTTCATCCGCACCACCCTTCGCTCTTCGAGCTTCGGGTGGCACGCCATCTGAGCCAACTCGACAGACGAAGGGAATCCTCCGAAGCCTTGGCGAAGGAGGACTAATAAAGCGGCTCCTCGAATAGCGTCTTGTCACCGTCCACCAGCGCCTTGATCTGCGCCGTGCCGTTGGCCGCGATCGCCACGCGGATGCCGAACGGCCGCACCCGCATGTCGTTCTGGATCGCTATCCCCTCGCCTTCCGGCAGATAGAAGCGCTCGATGCCGTACTCCGGCGCGATCGTCGTTTCTCCCTGGCTGATATCCCACCCCTCGGAGACGTGTCCGACGATATCGGCTTCACCGGATGCTGCCGGCACCGGCGCTTGCCCGAACCAAGCCGCGGTCGGCCCCCAATAGCCGTCGGCGCCCTGCTTCAGCCTGACCACGATCGACGTGTTCTCCCTGGAAAGCTTGCCGGCCGGAATGTTGCCGATCAGCTTCACCGATATGCGCGAAATGTCGTAGCCGAGCCGAATGTAGTCACCGCGCAAGAGATCGCGCGGATCGATCGGCTCGACCTTGAGCAGGACCTGCTTGCCGTCGCGCAGGATCGCCGCGCGTCCGGCGATGATCCAGCTCAGAAAGCCGATCTGGACGAGCGCCAGGGCTACCGCCGAGATGATCAGTCTCTTGCCGGTCATCATGCCGCCGCTCCTGTCATGTTCGGGGCGTTCATGCGCTTTTCTATGCGAATGATAATGAAAGCAAGAACGGCGAGAAGCACCGCCGCCGCAAGGAAGAAGCCTGCCGTGTCGAGCATTGATTGCAGCATCACCACATAGATGATAGCGAGTTCGAAGGCGAAGCCCGCATAGGCAACCCAACGCAACCCCCGGCTCTCGCGGCCGCCCAGCACGATCGCCGCGACGATGCCGGCCAGCACAACAGCCGATGCAATGGCGAAGCCGCTATTGTAGCTGCTTTCATCCGCCAGTTCGAATTGGATCATCGCCAGGCCGGTGAGAAAGCCGATCAGCGCGTGCAAGGGCAGCCTGCCACCCAGTTGCAAGATCCTGTCGACCGGCCCGGCAGCAAAGATCGCAGCGGTAAAAAGCAGCACCGACGCGGCAACGAGCGGGATGGCAACTTGCAGCGTGTCGTATTGCATGACCAACAGCACGAGGTAGAAGAGGACCGACAGGATGATCAGGTGGCGCGCCGCCTGGCTGCGCGTCCAGAACGAAACGGCGAAGAGAACCAGCGCCATGACCACGAAGAGATGCGGAAATTCCGTGCGCCGGAAGTAGTCGAATCCTCTCAGGAACAGCCAGGCATCGGCGATGCCAACGGCAGCGACGGTCAGCGGGTTTGAGCGCAGCGCCACCGCCGCCAGCGCCGTGCCGGCGCCACAGGTGATCAAGGCCGAGGCCTCGTCGCCCGATAAATGATACATCTGGCCGATCAGCGCGATCGAACCGCCGAATGCCGCCGCTGCGACGATCCACAGCGCTTCGCCGATCGCCGCATGGTCGCGCATCTTCAGCACCGCGCCGCCGACATAACCGGCAAGGATTACGGCAAAAAGTGCCGCGACCCGCACCAGCCGCGGGATGACTTCCCAGTTGGCGGCGATAAAGATCAGGACTGCTGCGCCGAACAGCAGCGCCGCCATCATCGCCAGGATCGAGCCGAAACTCAGCGATTTGCGTTCGTTTGCCTCGACGTCGCGCGTTAGAGCCTCGGCTATCGGCGCGTCGATCAGGCCAGCCTGCTGCCATCGCGCGATATCCGACCTGACCCGTGACGAATAGCTCGCCATTGCCCCTCCCCCTTTCCTTGGTTCTTTTAGCTCATCCGGCCAAGCGTTTGACCTAACGGCATTTTCCGATCTGGGCGGAAAACCGGACGCGTGTTAATGTTGCATTGCACAATTTGCATTGCTGCCATGCACCAATAGCGCTTTTAAATCGATATGACCCCACCTATTTTCACGGTGCACACAAAGACGGAATGATCCGAAAGAAAGACGAAACGAGAATACCATGAACCTGATCCGCAACTATCGCAACTGGCGCCGCTACCGGGACACCGTGTCCGAGCTGAGCCGCCTGAGCACCCGTGAACTGACCGACCTCGGCATCAGCCGCAGCGACATTCATTACGTCGCCCGCAAGGCGGTCTAATCCTTCGGACCGCAAATGGTCCGAGCCAGTTTTGAAAAGAGAACGACAATGAACCTGATCCGCAACTATCGTAACTCGCGCGTCTACCGCGAGACGGTTACCGAGCTGGGTCGCCTGTCGAACCGCCAGCTCAACGATCTCGGCATCGTCCGTGACGAGATCAAGATGGTCGCTCGCAGGGCGATCTAACAACAAGAATTTCGCCAGGGTCGACCTCCTCCCCGACCCTGACGGATACGGTCAGCCTTCACCTCCTCCCGAGGGTTGACCACAAAAACGGCGCCCGCCGGACCTCCTCCCCCGGCGGGCGTTGTTTCTAAAAGGGTTTCGCGCCCTTCCAAACGGCGAAAAGAATTTCGTCAAAGCCGACCTCCTCCCCGGCGATGGCGAATACGGTCGATCTTCACCTCCTCCCGAGGATCGGCCAACAAAACGACACCCGCCGGACCTCCTCCCCCGGCGGGTGTTGTTGTTTTGGGCGGTCTTTCCCAGGCAGCCCACTTGCGGTGCGATCCCCTGGCAATTGCAATCCTTGCGCCAAGCGACTATTTCGGCGCTCATGGACAAGAACCCCATTCACATTATCGGCGGCGGACTTGCCGGTTCCGAAGCCGCCTGGCAGGCGGCGCAAGCCGGCGTTCCCGTTGTCCTGCATGAAATGCGTCCCGTCCGCGGTACCGACGCGCACAAGACCGACGGGCTGGCCGAGCTCGTCTGTTCCAATTCCTTCCGCTCCGACGATGCGCAAACCAATGCCGTCGGCCTGCTGCACGCCGAAATGCGGCTGGCCGGTTCACTGATCATGAGTGCCGGCGATGCGCACCAGGTGCCGGCCGGCGGTGCGCTCGCCGTCGACCGCGACGGATTTTCCGAAGCGGTAACCCGGAAGCTCGAAGCCCACCCGCTCATCACCATTCGACGCGAGGAAGTGCCCGGCCTGCCGCCGGCGGATTGGGACCAGGCGATTATCGCCACCGGCCCGCTGACCGCGCCTTCGCTCGCTCAATCGATCGCCGAAGTAACCGGCGCCGACGCGCTCGCCTTCTTCGATGCCATCGCGCCAATCGTCCATTTCGACACGATCGACATGGATATCTGCTGGTTCCAGTCGCGCTACGACAAGGTCGGGCCTGGCGGCACCGGCAAGGACTACATCAATTGCCCGATGGACAAGGAGCAGTACCTTGCCTTCGTACAGGCGCTGGTCGACGGCCAGAAAACCGAATTCAAGCAGTGGGAAGGCACGCCCTATTTCGACGGCTGCCTGCCGATCGAGGTGATGGCCGAGCGCGGCGTCGAGACATTGCGCTACGGGCCGATGAAGCCGATGGGGCTGACCAATGCGCACAATCCGTCCGTAAAGGCCTATGCCGTCGTCCAGCTTCGCCAGGACAATGCGCTGGGCACGCTCTACAACATGGTCGGCTTCCAGACCAAGCTGAAGCACGCCGAGCAGGTGCGCATTTTCCGCACCATCCCCGGGCTGGAGAATGCCGAGTTCGCCCGCCTCGGCGGCCTGCACCGCAACACCTACATCAATTCGCCGACGCTGCTCGACGCTTCGCTGCAGTTGAAGTCGCGGCCCGGCCTGCGTTTTGCCGGCCAGATCACCGGCTGCGAGGGCTATGTCGAGAGTGCCGCCATCGGCCTGCTTGCCGGGCGTTTCGCGGCCGCCGAAAGGCTTGGCCGTGCACCATCGCTGCCGCCCTTGACCACCGCCTTCGGCGCGCTGCTCAACCACATCACCGGTGGCCATATTGTCTCCGACGACGAGACGGGAAAGCGCTCCTTCCAGCCGATGAACGTCAATTTCGGCCTGTTCCCGCCCGTGGACGCGCCAAAGATCGAAGGCAAGCGGCTGCGCGGCAAGGACAAGACGGTCGCCAAGCGGCACGCGGTGACATCGCGCGCTCTGGCCGACTGCCGCGAATGGCTGGGGCTGCCTTCCCGGGCGGAGGCTGCGGAATAACGGTCGGGTTGGCTACGCGGCAGCCTCTATGCGACCGGCCAGCCTTGCGTCGCGCGCCGGAACAAGAGCCAATGCCGGCGCAAGGCCGAAAGCCGCACCGCGCCATCAAGCGGTGAATGGCGGGAGCCGTCCATCTTGCCGAGATAGGCGCCCGTCAGAGCCAGTGGCAGAAAGGCCGGCCGCAGCGAAACCGGTAGAGCGGACGCTCCCTGCTCGAAAGCGGAAAGATGCTCGCGTGCCAGCGCGACCATCGCGGCTACTGCGCGTTGCGCGCCCGGCCCGCCGTCGTCTGTAACGAATTCTTGCGGCGACGTTCCTGCGGCGGCCAAGATGTCGGCCGGGACAAAGCACTGTCCCCGCTTGCGGTGCGGCGGCAGCAGCAGCAGGAGACCAGTCATCGCCTGCGCACAACCTGCCCTGCCGGCAAGTTCGGCAAAGCGCGGCGCTTCGACCGGATCGAGCACCATCGCCGCAAGCTGGATAAGTGCTGCGGCAGTCTCGCCGCAATAGCCTTCGAGATCGGTGCGCGACGGCATCGGGTCGTCATAGAGATCGAAGATGCGCGCTTCGAGCATGTTGTCGAAAGCGGCCTTGGGCAGGCGGTGAGCGGAAATCGTCGCTCTCAGCGCGTCCGCCACGGGATGGCCGACCTTAGCGCGATCCCCTTCGGCTGCGATGACGTCTCGCCACCATTGCAGCCGCACCTCCCCCGGCAGCGCCTCGTGGATGCGATCGCGTATGCCGGCGACTTCGGCATTGAAGGCATAGAGCGAAAACAGCGCGTCGCGCTTGTTCTCGGGCGCATAGAGCACGCTGAGATAGCGGTCATGATCGGCGGCACGCACGGTCTCAATGACGACTTTGGTGTTTTCGGTCACGTCAGTCGACGGCGATGAGTGCTGCGGCCACGGCGCGGTCTTCCGCCAGCAGCACATTATAGGTCCGCACCGCCGCCCCGGTCGACATCGGATCGGCGGAAATGCCCGCTTCTTTCAGCGCCGCACGCAGCGCTGCAGGCAATGGCCTCAGGTCCTTGCCGCTGCCGACCAGCAGGATCTCGACCGTGGCGGCCTCATTGAACAACTTGGCGAAATCCGCTGACGTCAGCGCCAGCGGATCGGCCGGCTCCCAGCCATAGATGCCAAAAGGCAGGCACAGCAGCGAGCCGCGATGCGACATGTCGGCAAAGCGGAAACCGCCATTGCCATAAGCCTCGATCGGTGCGCGGCCGGGGAAATGCGCCTCGCGGATGACGATGCCCTTGGCCACTTTTGAGGCAAGCCGTCAGGTGGCTATGGCTTTGCCGCCGCCCACCGGCTTTTCCTCATCGGACGCTGTGGCCTGCGGCCGCAGCTTGAACAGGATAAGCAGTGGCGCGGCGATAAAGATCGACGAATAAGTGCCGAATACGACGCCGAACAGCATCGCCATGGTGAACGAGCGGATCACCTCGCCGCCGAACAGCACCAGCGCAAGCAGCGCCAGGATTGTCGTCACCGAGGTCAGCGTCGTCCTCGACAGCGTCTCGTTGATGGCGTTGTTCAGCAATTGCGGCAGCGGCATTCGCTTGTATTTTCGCAGATCCTCGCGAACACGGTCATAGACGACGATGGTGTCGTTGAGCGAATAACCGATGATAGTGAGGATCGCCGCCAGCGACGACTGGTTGAATTCGAGGCCGGTGATGACGAAGAAGCCGATCGTCATGACCACGTCGTGCACGGTCGCAACTATGGCGCCGACCGCGAACTGCCATTCGAAGCGGAACCAGACATAGATCAGAATACCAAGCAACGCGACAAGCATGGCGATGGTGCCTTGCTTGGCAAGTTCGCCCGAGACCGTCGGCCCGACCACTTCGACGCGGCGGAAATCATACTGGTCCTGCAGCTCGCCGCGCACCTTGTCGATGACGGTCTGTTCGGCGTTCTCGCCACCCTCCTGAGTACCGACGCGGATCAGCACGTCGTTCGGCTCGCCGAACTGCTGAACCTGCACTTCGCCGATATTGAGTTCCGTCAGCCTGCCGCGGATGTCGGCCAGATCGGCATTGCCGGCCTTGGACTGCACCTCGATCAGTGACCCGCCCTTGAAATCGATGCCGTAATTGATGTCGATGGTCATGAACCCGATGACCGACAGCACCGAAAGCACGCTGGACAGTGTGAACGTCCAGCGGCGGATGCCCATGAACGGAATTTTCGTGCCGGGTGGAATGAACGTCACAGGCGCCCGCGGCAACTCCTTCGGACGGGCGCGGCGAAGCCAGATCGACACCAGCAGGCGGGTGAAGGTGAAGGCGGTGAAGACCGTGGTCAGGATGCCGATGGCATAGGTGACGGCAAAGCCCTTCACCGGCCCGGTTCCGAGCCAGAACAGCACCACGGTCGCGATCAGCGACGTCACGTTGGAATCGACGATGGTCGCCAGCGCCTTGCTGAAACCGGTATCGATCGCCTGAATGACCGAGCGGCCGGCACGTCGCTCCTCGCGGATGCGTTCATAGATGAGAACGTTCGAATCGACCGCCATGCCGATGGTCAGCACGATACCGGCGATGCCGGGTAAGGTCAGCGTCGCTCCAAGCAGCGACAGCAGCCCGACGATCATCGCCACATGCACCGCCAGCGCGATGTTGGCGAGGAAGCCGAGGAAGCCGTAGGCGATGAACATGAATGCCACCACCAGGATCGACCCGATGATGCCGGCGACCTTGCCGGCATGGATGGAGTCCTGGCCAAGTCCCGGCCCCACCGTGCGCTCTTCGATCACCGTCAGCGTCGCCGGCAAGGCGCCGGCGCGCAGCAGCACGGCGAGGTCGTTGGCGCTCTCGGCGGTGAAATTTCCCGATATCTGGCCGGTACCGCCCGGGATCGGTTCACGGATCTGCGGTGCCGAAATCACCTGATTGTCGAGGATGATGGCAAACAGCTTGCCGACGTTCTGTGCCGTCGCCTGCCCGAACCGCTGCGCCCCTTTCGAATCGAACCGGAACGAAACAACCGGCTCGTTGGTCTGGGAATTGAAGGTCGCCTGGGCATCGACAAGGTTTTCACCGGAAACGATGACGCGGTTCTCGATCAGGTACGGAACCGGCGGGTCGTCCTGCGAATACAGCACCGAGGATCCCGGCGGCGGACGGCCGTTCAGCGCGTCCTGCACCGGCATCGATTGGTCGACCATCTGGAACGTCAGCTTGGCGGTCTGGCCAAGAATTTCCTTCAGCCGCTGCGGGTCCTGGAGACCAGGCACCTGCACCAGGATACGGTCGTCGCCTTGGCGCTGCACGATCGGCTCGGTGGTGCCGAGTTCGTTGACGCGACGCTCGACAACCTGGATCGCCTGCGTCAGCGCCGTCGAGGTGCGATATTTGATCCCCGCATCGGTAACGGCAAATTTGAGCAGGCCAGGCTCGGAATCATCCAGCGTCATCTCCTGGATGGAGCCGCCGCTGAACAGGCCTGCGGCCACCGGATTGGTCAATGGTTTCAAGGCTGTCTTGGCAGCGTCGATCTGTGCGGGATCGGTGATGCGGACCTGCACCGTGCGGCCCGTTCCGGAAAGGCCGGTATAGCCGATCTTGGCATCGCGCAGCAGCGTCCTGATTTCGTCGCGCGTCGTCTCCAGCCGATCCTTGATCAAATCGTTCGGATCCATCCTGAGCAGGATGTGCGAGCCGCCCTGCAGGTCGAGGCCGAGCGTCATCTGCCGCTTCGGCACCCAGTCGGGCAATTTGGCCAGCGTGCTGGCGGAAAAAAGGTTGGGCGCAGCGAGGACCACTGTGGCGGCGACGGCCAGCCAGATCAGGATCATCTTGAAGCGCGAAAAATAAAGCATCAGTTCTTATCCGTTCAGGCGTACAAGCGGCAGCGTTCCGCCATCGGTCGGTTTACGGGCATATTTCTAATTCTGACCACGGCCGGCCCTATCGTGCTTCCTCGGCGATTGTCAATCTTGCTGGCAAGGGGCCGGTGCGCAGCAGCAAGGCGAGGTCATTGGCGCTTTCAGCGGTGAAATTTCCCGATATCTGACCGGTGTCGCCTTCAATGGGCTCTCGGATAACAGGCGCCGAAATAACCTTATCGTCTAATATAACTGCAAACGGCTTGCCGATATTCTGCGTCGTAGCCCATTTGAAACGCGCCGTACCCCGGGAATCAAGCCGGAATGAGACGACAGGCTCATCGGTCGCCAAATTGCGGGTTGCTTGCGCATCCAGCACATTTTTACCGGAAAGGATAACCCGATTTTCGATCAAGTAGGGAA
This sequence comes from Mesorhizobium sp. M1329, assembly GCF_040318035.1. NCBI lineage: Bacteria > Pseudomonadati > Pseudomonadota > Alphaproteobacteria > Hyphomicrobiales > Phyllobacteriaceae > Mesorhizobium > Mesorhizobium sp. M1329. The sequence continues at coordinate 22,006 of NZ_JAMYLN010000039.1, forward strand.
CCGGAGGATCGTCCATCGAATAAAAAACCGCCGAGCCGACGGGCGGGCGGCCGCCGATTGCCTCGTCGACTGGCATCGACAGATCAACGAACTGGAAGCTCAGGTGACCGGGCCGGGTGAGAATTTGTCCTAGCCTTTGCGGATCGGCAACGCCCGACGTGCGGACCAATATGCCGTCTTCATTCGTTGACCGAACCACCGAGTGGGCGCCCAGGTCGCGGATACGATCTTTGATGACCTCAACCGACTGTGCGAGCGCGGCCGAAGTTCGATACTTCAAACCTGCATCCGTTACGGTGAATTTGAGCAGGCCGGGCCTACTGTCGTCCAGGGTCATTTCCTGGACACCGCTGTCCGCGACAGGATCGGTCACCGTTTTGAGTGTCGCCTTGGCGAGGTCAAGCTGAGCCGGATCTGTTATGTGCACTTGAACGGTCCGACCCGAACTGGCAAGGCCGGTATAGCCGATCCTTGCTTCGCGTAGCAGCGACCGGACCTCGTCGCGTGTTGCTTTCAGCCGGCCCTCGATCACGTCGGACACATCCAACCTGAGCAGGATGTGTGGACCATCTTGCTGGCTTGCTTCAACGGTTGACCGGCTTTCGGCAAGCCATTCTGGTCGCATGGTATAACCGGCGGCGAAGATATTGGTCGCGTGGAAGATAAGCGTGCTGGCTACGGCAAGCCACGTCAGGATCAGCTTCAGGCGCCAAAGGTGGAACATATGCCGTCGTTCGTCAGAGCCCTGCCCGCGGATCGTTCCGCCGGCAATTCGGTTATTTCTTGGCGTTCTGGTTCGCCACCGGCTCGCCCTTGACGCGCACCTCGGCGATCGTCGAGCGCAGTGCCGTCACCTTGATGCCGCCAAGGTCGACTTCGAGCTCATTATCGTCGATCACCTTGGTCACCTTGCCGACGAAGCCGCCGCCGGTGACCACCGTATCGCCTCGGCGGATCGCCGAAAGCATCTCGCCGCGCTTCTTCAGCTGCGTGCGCTGCGGCCGGATGATCAGAAAATACATGATCACGAAAATCAGAGCAAACGGTACGATCTGGATAAACATTGCGGACGAGTCCCCGCCGATGCCTTGGGCGTATGCCGGTGTCACGAACATCGAGGTACTCCTGAATTTTGAAAAACAGCCGCCAAACGGTTTTGCGGAAATTTGACGGCCCCGCCAAATTTGGCCGGAATATAGTCGGTAACGTTGCCAATGCAACTGCGCGGGCGGGCAAATCGGCTGCTTTTCCGGCCTGGTGAGCTGTGTTAGAGGGTGATCCCGAAAAGCGACGCTCGGTTTCGGCAAAAGATCATGCCCGAACAAATGCTTGGGACGAGTTTCGAAACCGCTGAAATCAGGTAGGTTGGCCTGCCGCACCGTCCTGAATGCGAAACAAAAAAGACAAGAGATGACCGACAGCAGCATCGATATCCTGAGCCAGAAGCTCGACCGCCTGATCGAGGCGGTCGCCCGCCTCGCGCCACCGCCGGTGCCGCAAACCGACCTCGGCGAGGCCGATTGCTTCGTCTGGCAGGCCGATCCCGGCTATCTGGAGCCGGTGCTCAAGGTCAACCGCGTCGACATCGGCCTGATCCGCGGGGTCGATCGCGTCCGCGACATATTGGTCGACAACACCGAGCGCTTCGCCTCCGGCTATGCTGCCAACAACGTGCTGTTGTGGGGCGCGCGCGGCATGGGCAAATCGTCGCTGGTCAAGGCGGTGCACGCCGCGGTCAACGCTTCGACAAAGCTCGACCTGCCGCTCAAGCTTATCGAGATCCATCGCGAAGACATCGACACGCTGCCGAAGCTGATGGGACTGCTGAAGGCAGCGCCGTTCCGTTTCATCCTGTTTTGCGACGACCTGTCATTCGACCACGACGATACATCCTACAAATCGCTGAAGGCAGCTCTTGAAGGCGGTGTCGAGGGCCGCCCGGCCAACGTCATCTTCTATGCCACCTCGAACCGGCGGCATCTGTTGCCGCGCGACATGATCGACAATGAGCGCTCGACGGCGATCAATCCGTCCGAAGCGGTCGAGGAGAAGGTTTCGCTGTCGGACCGTTTCGGCCTGTGGCTTGGCTTCCACAAATGTTCTCAGGACGAATATCTCGACATGATCGACGGCTATGTCCGCCATCACGATCTCGCGATCGATCCCGAGACGCTGCGCGCCGAGGCGCTGGAATGGGCGACGACGCGCGGCAGCCGTTCGGGCCGCGTCGCCTGGCAGTTCACCCAGGATCTGGCAGGCCGGCTCGGCAAATCGCTCAAGGATTAGCCGCTCAAGGACGAACAACAGAAGAAGCCCGCACCTTGCGGCGCGGACTTCCTCGGCGGGCTGAAGGTCAGGTGGCCCGCAAATCGCTTTTCGTTTTCTATTCGAGATAGGTCGAAGGATCGACCGGCGCCGAGTTCTTGCGCACTTCGAAATGCAGTTTCGGCGAGTCGGTGGTGCCGCTCATGCCGGACAGGGCGATTTCCTGGCCGCGCTTGACCTTCTGGCCGCGCTGCACCTCGATCGAGCTGGTATGGCCATAGACGGTGACCAGACCGTTTTCGTGCCGCACCAGCACCGTGTTGCCGAATTCCTTGAGGCCGTCACCGGCATAGATGACGACGCCGTTTTCAGCCGCCTTGACCGGCGTCCCCTCGGGCACGGCAATGTCGACGCCATCCTTGCCGCCGCCGAAGCTTGAGATCACACGGCCGCGCACCGGCCAGCGCATCTTGCCGACGCCGGTTGCATCCGGCGCTACCGCATCGTCGTCCTCGGCCTGCTGGATGACTTTCGCATCCTTCTTCGGCGGCGTGTAGGAGGCGAGCGTTTGCGTCGGCGTGGCTTTGGCCGACGGCTGGGTGGTGGCCGTCGTCACCGGATCGACCTTTGCCGGCTTCGCACTGGCGACGACAGCGGTTCCGCCTGCCGGCACTTTCAGGGTCTGGCCGATCTTGAGCAGTCCATCCTGCATGCCGTTCGCCTGCTTCAACGCGACGACGCCGACGCCGGTCTTTCTGGCGATGGCCGACAGCGTATCGCCTTGCTGAACCGTGTAAGTGCCGCCGGCACCGGCCGGCTTGGCCGCCGCCGAAGCCACCTTCGCCGCAGTCTTTCCATCCTTCGGCTGGCTCGCGGCAGCCGACGCGTCGACCTGCGCGGCAGACTTGCCTTCCCTGAGCTTCGGCTGCTGCGGCAGCACGGCCACCTTCTCCGGCGCGTCGGCCGGCTGGTCGTGCCTGGTGCCGTTCGCTGGCTTGGCATCAGCGACTTTCGGCGCGGCGCCGTTGCTCGAATACGCATAGGCCGGGATGACGAGCTTCTGGCCGGTCTTCAGCCCCTTGGTCGCGCTCAGCCCGTTGACTTTCATGATGGCGTCGGCCGGCACGCCGTAGCGCCGCGACAGGCCGGAAATGGTCTCGCCGTCCTTGACGACGATCTCGGTCGCATGTGGCGCGCCGGCGGCCGTCGCCATGCGCGGCGCGTCGGGCTCGGCATTCTTGAATGGCCTTGCCGCCGGAGCGACGGTGCCGGTTGCCGTCCTGTCGACACGAGGAGCGGCAGGCGTCAAGGCCGGCGCGGCAGCGGTGCGCACCGGACGGGCGGCAGGCGCCAGGGCGGGAGCCGGCGGCGGCAATTGCTGCGCCGTGACCGGTTCGAGGCTTGAGCGGCTGACCGACTGGGTGTGGCTGCCGTCGATCGGGGCGGCCGCAACATCGCCCGGATAGGGCTGGGCAGCGTCCTGCTTGTCGATGATGGCGCGCTGGTTGTTGGTCGAGGCGGTGAACACGTCGTCGACGCTGTTGAACCGCGCCACCTGGGAACTACACCCAGTCGCAGCGCCTGCGATCATGAGGACGGCGCAGCCACGCGCCAGATTGCGTCCGTTTGCCTTCAAAACACTGAATTGCATCGCACTAACCCGCACAGACCCGGTACAACTGAGTGTGATTAAAGCGCGTTAATGTTACCGGTCGGTTAAACCTGTAGAATCTGGCGCAAATTTTCTTAAAATATTCGGGATCGGGTGCCGGGTGCGTTGAGATTCAGGTCAGGCCGAGCCGAAAATGGTGGGTTCCGAGAACCGGAGCGGAGCGTACTTTTGGGTACGTGAGCACCGGAAGCGGAGGAAGCCGCAATTTGCAGGCCGGCCTCACCTGAATATCGACACAGCCTAAATCACCGCGGCGACGCCGCGCAGGATCGGCTGCAGCCGCACCAGGCCGATATCCTCGCGTTCGAAGCGGCTGCCGACCTTGGTCAGCTTGGCCAGCACCTGCTCGCCTTCGTCGGGTCCGATCGGCGCGATGACGATGCCGCCGCTCGACAATTGGTCGAGGAGAAAGCGCGGCAGGCTGTCGAAAGCCGCCCAGGCGACGATGCGGTCGAACGGCGCTTCGTTGGCCAGCCCGTTGGAACCGTCCGCCTGGCGCACGATGACATTGCCGATGGCGAGCGCCTCGAGGCGCTGCCGGGCCTGTTCGGCCAGCGTCTTGTAACGGTCGATGGTGACGATCCGCGCGGCAAGCCGCGACATCACCGCCGCCGTGTAGCCGGACCCGGTGCCGATCTCAAGCACGCGGTTGCCCGGCTCGATGGCAAGTGCCGCGATCACCGCCGCCTGCAGGTCGGCGCCTTCGATGGCCTCGCCGCATTCGATCGGCAGCATACGGTCCGACCAGGCGATCGAGTGGAAATGCGGAGACAGAAAGCCGCGCCGCGGCGTCGCCTCGAAGGCGGCGATCAGCGCCTTCGGCACCGTGCCCCTGCCGCGCAGGCGAAGCAGGAAGGCAGCGAAACCTTCGCGCTCGTCGACCGTTGCAGCGTGGTTCAAGCTCATGCGAGCGCCTCGGCCAGTTGATCGCGGATTTCATGCGCGGTGAGATCGAGCTGCAGCGGCGTCACCGACACCAGCCGATTGCGCAAGGCATGGAGGTCGGTGCCTTGCTTGCCCTCGACCGGCTCGCGGCCGAAGCGCAGCCAGTAGTATGGCAGGCCGCGCCCATCGCGCCGCTCGTCGACCCACAGGCTGTGGACCAGCTTGCCCTGCGAAGTGACCACAGTTCCGGCGATCTCTTCCGGCGCACAATTCGGAAAATTGACGTTGAGCAGCACGCCGTCCGGCAACGGCATGGCGACGAGCTTTTCGAGCAGCGCCGGCGCCAGCGCTTCGGTGGTCTCGTAGGGAACGACGCGGTCCTCGCCGACATAGGAATAGGCCTGGCTGATGGCGATCGAGCGCACGCCGAGCAGCGCGCCTTCCATGGCTCCGGCGACGGTGCCCGAATAGGTGACGTCGTCGGCGATGTTGGCGCCAGAATTGACGCCGGACAGGATCAGGTCGGGCGCTTCGGGCAGGATCTTTTTCACGCCCATGATGACGCAGTCGGTCGGCGTGCCGCGCACGGCAAAGTGCTTTTCGCCGATTTTCCTGAGCCGCAGCGGCTCCGAGATCGACAGCGAATGCGCATAGCCGGACTGGTCCTGTTCCGGCGCCACCACCCAGACGTCGTCCGACAGCGTGCGGGCGATGCGTTCGAGTGATGCAAGGCCCTCGGCATGGATGCCGTCGTCGTTGGTCAGAAGGATGCGCATTATTTCGATTCGATCTTTTCCAGACCGCCCATGTAAGGGCGAAGCGCTTCAGGAATGGTTACGCTGCCGTCCTCGTTCTGGTAATTTTCGATGACGGCAATGAGAGCGCGGCCGACGGCGGTGCCCGAACCGTTCAGCGTGTGGACGAAGCGGTTGCCCTTGCCGTCCTTGTCCTTGTAGCGGGCGTCCATGCGCCGCGCCTGGAAATCGCCGCACACCGAGCACGACGATATCTCGCGATAGGCATTCTGGCCGGGCAGCCAGACCTCGATGTCGTAGGTCTTGCGCGCGCCAAAGCCCATGTCGCCGGTGCACAGCGTCATGGTGCGGAACGGCAGGCCGAGCCGCTTCAGCACCTCCTCGGCGCATTCGGTCATGCGCTCATGCTCGGCAACCGAAGTCTCCTGGTCGGTGATCGACACCAGCTCGACCTTGTAGAACTGGTGCTGCCGCAGCATGCCGCGCGTGTCACGCCCGGCCGACCCCGCCTCCGAGCGGAAGCACGGCGTCAGCGCCGTATAGCGCAGCGGCAGTTTTTCGTGCGGCGTGATTTCGTCGCGAACCAGATTGGTGAGCGGGATTTCGGCGGTTGGGATTAGGCCAAGCCTGCCGTCCCCATGCCGAACGAAGAATAAATCCTCCTCGAATTTCGGAAGTTGCCCGGTTCCGAAAAGCACCTCGTCGCGCACCATCAGCGGCGGCTGGATCTCCACATAGCCGTGCTCGGTGGTGTGCAGATCCAGCATGAACTGGCCGAGCGCGCGTTCCATCCGCGCCAGGCCGCTTTTGAGCACGGTGAAGCGCGAGCCGGAAAGCCGTGCTGCCCGCTCGAAATCCATCATGCCGAGCGTTTCGCCGATCTCGAAATGCTCCTTCACCCAGTTCGGCCGCGTCGGCAGCTTGCCGACGACGCGCTTGACGACGTTGTCGTGCTCGTCCTTGCCGACCGGCACGTCGTCGAACGGCACGTTGGGCAGCACCGCCAATGCATCGTTCAGGGCCTTGTCGAGCTCGCGCTCGCGCGCCTCGCCATTCTGGATGAAGGTCTTGATCTCGCCGACCTCGGCCTTCAGCCTTTCGGCAAGGGCGGCATCGCCCGAGCGCATGGCATTGCCGATCTCCTTCGAGGCGGCGTTGCGGCGTTCCTGCCTGGTCTGCAGCTCGGTCAGATGCTCGCGCCGGGCCTCATCCGCGGCGATCAGGTCGTCGACTGTAGACTGCGCCGCCTCAGCCGACCACGAGCGCTTCTTCAGCGCCTCGACAAGGGCCTTCGGGTTCTCGCGAATCCATTTGATGTCAAGCATGGTCTGTTCGTCCTCAGGGGGCATGTCGCCCAGAAGTGCGCAGTGGTTTTGGGACCACGACATGCCCAAAACAAAGACCAGAGGGCGTAAACCGCATCTTTCATTGATGCAAGATGTCAGGCCGAGTTCCTTCGCGCCCCCCTCTGTCCTGCCGGACATCTCCCCCACAAGGAGGGAGATTGGCAGCTTCGCCGGCGGCTTGCTTTTTCAGCGCCGGAGATTGGCGAAAGCGGCAAGGACAGCCGATCTCCCCACCTGTGGGGGAGATGTCCGGCAGGACAGAGGGGGGCGCAGTCCCGCCGACATTGACGTCCGACAACACCGCAGTTTTCGCCCTGGAAACAAAAAACCCGCCTCGGGAGGCGGGTTTTTGGGGCCAATTGGCACCATACCCAAATTAGTAGCATAGCTGCCGGCACAAAGCAAGAACAAAGTTGCTGCGGCCGGCAAAAAGATGCTGCCCGCCTCAACCGAACCTACGTCGAAGACGCATCCGCCGGCTTTTCGGCCACCTCTTCGGTGGCGTCCTGCTTTTCCCGGGCCACACGGTCGCGCTCCTTGCTGCGCTCGATCAGCCGGGCCGACCAGATCGAGACCTCGTAGAGCAGGATCGTCGGAATCGCTAGGCCGATCTGGCTCATCGGGTCGGGCGGCGTCAGCACCGCCGCCACCACGAAGGCGATGACGATCGCCCATTTGCGCTTTTCGGCCAGGGCCGTGGACGACAGCATGCCGACCCGCGTCATCAGGCTGGTCACCACCGGCAGCTGGAACACCAGGCCGAAGGAAAAGATCAGCGTCATGATCAGGCTGAGATATTCGGACACTTTCGGCAGCAGCGAAATCTGCACCTGGTCATTGGTGCCAGTCTGCTGCATGGCGAGGAAGAACCACATCACCATCGGCGTGAAGAAGAAATAGACCAGCGACGCGCCCATCAGGAACAGGATCGGAGAGGCGATCAGGAACGGCAGGAAGGCGTTGCGCTCGTTCTTGTAGAGGCCGGGCGCGATGAATTTGTAGATCTGCGTGGCGATCAGCGGAAAGGCGATGACCATGCCGCCGAACATGGCGAGCTTGACCTGGGTGAAGAAGAATTCCTGTGGCGCCGTATAGATCAGCTCGACCTTGTGCGGGTCGAGCCCGGCCCATTGGGTCGCCCATCTGAACGGGATGACCAGAAGGTTGAACAGCCGCTTGGCGAAAAAGAAGCAGACCAGAAAGGCGACGAAAAAACCGCCGATCGACCAGATCAGCCGCCGGCGCAACTCGATCAGGTGCTCCATCAGCGGAGCCGACGATTTTTCGATCTCGTCCTGTTCCTTGTCCGAAACGCTCACTTGGCGGCTCCCGCCGTTTTCCTGGCGGCCGGCTTCTTCGCTCCTGACGCCGGCTTCTTCGCTGCCGATTGAACTTTCGGCTCAGCTTTTGCGGCGGCCTTCGGCGCAGCGGTCTTTGCCGGCTTCGCCGGCGCGGCGGCCGCGGCTTTCGCGGGCGCCGGCTTCTTCCTTGCCGCAGGTGCTTTTTGCGGCACGGCCGCTGCAGCCGTTTGCGCCTGCACTGCCGGCGCCACGACGGACTCGTCCGTCATCGCCGGAAAGATCGGCGTGGCGGGCGTCGGCTCCGGCGGGCTGACGCCCGGCATCGTCGTTGCGCCGTTCTTCAGCGGCTCGGCTGCCTGCTCCGTCGAAGCGGTGGCATCGACGGCCGGCTTGGGTTTCATCACGGCATCGACGCCGGAACGGACGTCGGCGGCGGCCTGCTCGAATGGATTGAGCTGCTTCCTGATCTCGGCTGCCGGATTGAGGCTTCTCAGCGAATCGACCGACTTCTTGACGTCATCGAGTTCGGCTTCCTTCAGCGCATCATTGAACTGCCGCTGGAAATCGGACGCCATGGCGCGCAGCTTCGCCGTCGTGCGGCCGAAGGTGCGCAGCATGTTGGGCAAATCCTTGGGTCCGACGACCACGATCATGACGATCGCGATCACCAGCATCTCGGTCCAGCCGACTTCGAACATGGCTATACGTTCCGACTAAAGTTTTGGGCTCAGCTTTTGCTGGCCTTTTCCTTCGGCACCGAAACGGTTTCGTCGGCACGGTGTTCGACGGTACGCTTGTCCTCAGCAGTCTCGTCGTCGGCCATGCCCTTCTTGAAGCTCTTGATGCCCTTGGCCATGTCGCCCATCAGCTCGGGGATCTTGCCGCGGCCGAAGACCAGCAGCACGATCACCAGAACGATCATCCAGTGCCAAATCGAAAATGAACCCATAGCAAATCTCTCTCGAACGGTTTCCCAGACGCTGATCTATGCGCTTTCGGGTTCGGATTCAAACAGAACTGCGACAGAGTTCATGAATGAGTGGCCGAAGTCACGCACTTTCGGCACGGCGGCCCGCTACCAATCGGCGCAGTTCCATCCTGCCTGTGGCTTTAAGATGGCGCTCGGCTCAATCTTCCGTGACGCGCGGCGTCAAAAGGCCGAGTTCTTCGAGGTCGATGTCGGTCAGCGGATCCTCGTCGTCGGTGAGCGCATCGGGGTCGGCCGGCGGCAGCGGCACCGAGAAATTCGACGGCATGCGGCCGGACAGCAGCCCCGCACCCTTCAATTCCTCCATGCCGGGGAGATCGCGTATCTCCTCGAGCGCGAAATGGTCGAGGAAAATATCGGTCGTGCCGTAGGTGACGGGACGGCCGGGCGTGCGGCGCCGGCCGCGCATTCTCACCCATTCGGTCTCCATCAGCGTATCGAGTGTCCCCTTTGACGTCTCGACGCCGCGGATATCCTCGATCTCGGCGCGTGTTACCGGCTGGTGGTAGGCGATGATCGCCAGCACTTCGAGGGCAGCGCGGGACAGTTTGCGCTGCTGCACCGTGTCACGGCTCATCAGGAAGGCGAGGTCGCCGGCGGTGCGAAAAGCCCAGGCATCGCCGACGCGCACCAGATTGACGCCGCGCCGCGCATAGATCTGCTGCAGTTCGGCCATCGCCGCGGCAATGTTGATGCCGTCGGGCAGTCGCGAAGTGAGCTGTTTTTCGCTGACCGGCTCGGCGCTGGCGAATACGATCGCCTCTGCCATCCGTACGGCCTCCGCCATGTGCAGCCGCTCGCCAGGATTCCGCGACAAATTCTGCCCCTGATTTTGTGCCGGGTTCTCGGCGACCGCGCCTTGCTCGGCGTCGTCGTCGACCTTGAACGGAATGACCGAAGCGTTGGCGCGTTCGCTCATGGTGTCACCTCGACTATCTTGATGGCCTGGGCGCGGCCGCGCAGATAAAGCGGCGCGAACACCTGGTCCTGCCGCATCTCCATCTTGCCTTCGCGCACCAGTTCCAGCGTCGCGGCAAACGAGCTGGCAACCGCGGTGCGCCGCTCTTCCGGACCGGCCAGGTACTCGACCAGGAAACTGTCGAGCGCCGTCCAATCGCGCAGCGACCCGATCAGCCTGGTCAGCACGTCGCGCGCATCCTTGAGCGACCACACGCCGCGCCTGGCGATCGTCACATTGGTGATCGCCTGCTTCTGGCGCTGCTGGGCATAGGCGGTCAACAGGTCATAGAGCGAGGCCGAATAGGCATTGCGCTTCTCGACGATCACCATTTCCGGCATGCCGCGCGCAAAGACGTCGCGTCCGAGCCGGTTGCGGTTGACCAGCCGTGCCGCCGCGTCGCGCATCGCCTCCAGCCGCTTCAGCCGGAACTGCAGCACCGCCGCCAGTTCCTCGCCGCTTTCGCCTTCGTCGCCAGGCTGCTTGGGGATCAGGAGTTTCGACTTGAGAAACGCCAGCCACGCCGCCATCACCAGATAGTCGGCGGCAAGCTCCAGTCTCAGCGCCCTCACCTTCTCGACGAAGGCCAGGTACTGTTCGGCCAGCGCCAGGATCGAGATGCGCGACAGGTCGACCTTCTGATTGCGGGCAAGATGCAGCAGAAGATCGAGCGGACCTTCGAAACCGGCGACATCGACGACCAACGCCGGATCGCCGGTCAGCCGGGAATCGTCGTTCTCGGCCCACAAGCGGTCCATCGGTGCGGCCTTGCCGGCCTTCAGGTCCAATGTTTCCGCCACTTCGCTTCCTTTGATGCTAGGCCACCGCGTTGAAATAACTGGCAAATTCGGCCCGAACCTCGGTTTCATCAGCCCGATCACGGTTCCTGATATAGGTCAGCGCCCGCTCCGCGCGCTCAAACGACTTGCCCTCAAGCCCGGTCGTGCGCGATGCAATGCCGGCCATCTCCTCGAACACGCCGTTGCAGTGAAGGACCAGATCGCAGCCCGCCGCAAGGATAGCGGCCGCCTTTGACGGGAAATCCCCAGAAAGTGCCTTCATCGAGGTGTCGTCGCTCATCAACAGCCCGTCGAAGCCGATTTCGCCGCGGATGATCTTTTCGATGACCTTGCCGGATGTGGTGGCCGGGTTCTTCGGGTCGATCGCGCTATAGACGACATGCGCCGTCATCGCCATCGGCAAATGGTTGAGCTCCCTGAACGGGGCAAAATCATGCCGCTGCAGGTCGCCGATCGAGGCGTCGACGGTCGGCAGTTCGAAATGCGTATCGGCGAAGGCCCTTCCATGACCGGGAATATGCTTCATCACCGGCAGCACGCCGCCCGCCATCAGCCCTTCCGCCGCGGCGCGACCCAATTCGATGACGGCGCGCGGCTCCTTGCCATAGGCGCGCGCGCCGATGACGTCGCTGGCGCCCTCGATCGGCACGTCGAGCACCGGCAGGCAATCCGCCGTGATGCCGTAGCGCAGCAGATCGAAGGCATGCAGCCGCGCCATAAGCCAGGCGGCACGGGTGCCGGCATCATGGTCGTCGCGCCACAAGGCGCCAAGCGCGCCGGCGGCCGGATAGTTCGGCGCCAGCGGCGGCCGCAGGCGCTGCACCCGGCCGCCCTCCTGGTCGATGAACACCGGCGCATCCGCACGCCCGACGCAGTCGCGCATCGCGGCGACCAGATCGCGGATCTGCTCGGTCTCGCCGATGTTGCGCGCAAACAGGATGAAGCCCCACGGGCATTCGTTGCGGTAGAAACGGATCTCGTCGCGGGTCAGTGATTTCCCGGCGCAGCCGAGAATCATGGATTTTGATTCGGTCATGCGGAACAGTTTAGAGCTTCGCGCCGACAAAGGGAATCGCCCGCAATTGCCTCCAGAGCTTTCCGTTCACGCAAAAAAGCCGGCGCGGACGCCGGCTTTTTTTCGAGGGGCTTTGGTGCCGCTAGTGGGACACGAAGCAATTGCCGCCGGCAGCCTTGTAGCTGGTGCACAGTTTGATCGCCTCGTTGCGAGACTGCGCCGGAACGCGGACGCGGTAGAAGGTGCCCTTGCCGGCGATCTCGGCCTTGACGATGTTGGCGGTGCGGCCGGAAAGCACGCTGCCGTAGCGGCGCTGCAGATCCTGGTAAGTCGCCTGGGCGCTTTCGACTGTCGGCTGCGAAGCGATCTGTATCGACCACGAACCAGCGCCGGCCGCGGCCGGATCGATGGAAGCGACCTGATCGGGCTTGACCTCGCCGACCACGTCGACCGGCTGGTCGGACGGGCGCTGCGGCGCCACCGGAACCGTGTCCGGGGTGTTGGCGGACTGCTTGCTGGCTGACGGCTTGGCTTCGGCCTTTGTGTCGGGCTTGGGCGCCGGCTGCAGCTTGGTTGTTTCGGCCTGATCGCCACTCGCCTGGTCGCCGTTCGGCTGGTCGCCAATCTTCGGATCACTTGTCATTTGGTCGATCAGGGGCACGGTGCCGGTCTGCGCGGCGGCGTCGGCCTGGGCCGACGGAGCCACGTGCTGCGGCGCCGGATCGGCCGGCTCGGCAGCAGCCATTTGCGGGGCGGCAGGCGCCGGATCCTCGCGCGCCACCAGCGAACCGTCAGGTTTCACGACCATGGTTCGTACCTTGCGCGGCGCAACGGCGACGATCTCGGGGTTGGCACCCTTCTCGGCCTCCTGCAGAACCTGCGCGATGCGATCCTCGGACTTGGGCGCCGGTGCGGCGGCGGTTTCGGTAGCGCCAGCCGCATTGGCGCCAAGCGCATTGGGGTCAGGCGCGTTGGTGTCAGGCGGGTTGGTGCCAGACGCGTCGGTGTCGGACGCCACGGTGCCGGGCGCGTCGATATCGTCGGCGGCATCGGGGTCATTGGGCGAAAGATCGACGACACGGCTCTCCGGTTCGTTGGCCTTCAGGTCCACGGGCTCTTCGGTGTTGGTGACCAGCTTCTGCTGAACCGGCTCGGCGGGCTTGGCGCCCTTGACCACAGCGTCATAGACCTTGTTGTCCTGGTTCGGCACGACAGTGCCGCCTGGATTTTCCGGCTTGATCTTGATCGGCCTGTTGTCGGCCTTGACGATAACCGGCGCATCGCCGCCGCTCTTGCCGCCGAGGGTCAACGCAAAGGCACCAAGGCCTCCGGCGATCGCCACCGCGCCGACTACCGCTCCTATCAGCAGCCCGCGCCTGCGCGGCTGCCTTTCGGCCCCGCGTTCGGCAAGGCCCGGAACCGACATCTCGTCGTCCAGTTCGGGGTCGTAGTCGAGCTCATCGAAGGTGAAATCGTCGGCCTGCGAAACCGGCTGGCCACCGGGCAATGGGCCCAGATCGAAACCGTCCGCTGCATCGGCATAGGAAGCGGCCGCCGCGCTGACAGGGGCTTCCGCGGGCTTGGCGCCATAGGCGCGCGTCTCGCTACGATCTTGCTTATAGCCAGCCGCGAAGCCGGCATCGTATTCATCGTCATAGCCAGCACTGCGCACCGGGGCAGGCGCTATATCCGTGGCATTCATTTCGGTGAGAAGGCTGGCAAAATCGGCATCAAGATCGTCGTAGGCGGGCGCCACCGGCTCGTCATCGTCGAAGTTGAGCTCCGGAATGTCGAGATCGTCCGCCAGCGCCACGACGCGCTCGGGCACGTCGACCGTCTCGACATCGGGCATCTCGTCATAGGCGGAAGCCTGTTGATGCGAGGTTGGTGCGGCTTCCGTGTAGGCGGGCCGATCTTCATAGGACGGCCTCTCGTCGACCGGTGCGGCCGGATAGGACGGCGTTGCAGCCGGCTGCGGCGGTGGTGCCGGACGCGCCGAAGCCACCGGCTGGCTTGCAAAAGCAGGCTGAGGCTGTGCGACCGGTGTCACGCGGCTCCACGACCGGGCCGGCTCGGCCGGTGTGGCGCGTGTCGTCAGCCAGTTCAGCGCATCGAGCGGGTCTTCTTCGGCAGCAGCTGCCGCACTCTTGTCGGCCGAGTCATGATCCAGGCCGATGTTCCTGGCGAAGTCGGCATCGAGCGCATCGTTGTCTAAATCATCCGTGGTTCCGGCAGCGGCTTCGACACCGAAATCCTCGCCTTCAAGCTCATCAAGCAGGACACTGCCAAGATCGGCGTCATCGGCGGCACTGGACTGCTCCGGCTCAGCGGGCTCGTGCTCGTCGAGTTCCCAATCCAGCTCGTCGACAGCATGCATCGGTTCGTTAGCGACGTCTTTGACCGCCGCCATTGGCTGTTCAGCGGCCACTGCTGGCTTCTGAATTACCGGCGCGATGGGCTGCTGAACAGTCATCACGGGCTTCTGGGCAGGCTGCTGGGCAGACTGCTGGCTTGTCTGAGGTTCGTTGACCGCTTGTGCCGGCCGTGTGCTCATCGCGCCGAGCAGCGCGTTCAGTTCGTCTTCCAGGCTGCGTTCCTCGGGCACTGGAGCCGTCGGGACGACAGCGGCCGGCGCCGCTGGTTCGGCCGCAACCTGCGCCACGGGCTCTTCAGCGTCCTCGGCAGGCGCATCGTCGAAGCTCAGATCGAAATCGTCGTCGAACGCCGCTTCAGCGGCCGTGCCGGAAAGTCGAGCGGCCTCTGGCTCTTCGATCGACAGCTCTTCGATGAACTCTGGTTCTTCGATTTCGGCAGGCTCGTTCGGGCGAACGTCGAAATCCATGTCGACATCGGCCATGGCATCATCGAAATGGCCGGCAAGATCCTCGTCGGCCGAAACCGCTTCAACCGGCGATGCCGGAGCGGCGACGTTTTCCTCCGGCTCATGCTCGTCGAATATCAGCTCGTCTTCGAGCGAGCTTGCAACGGCATCGTCGAACTCGTCATCGAACGCAGGCGCGGTGGCGTGCACGACGGTGTCAACGGCGACCGCCTGCTCCATCGGCTCATGCTCTTCGAGCATCAGCTCGTCTTCGAGCGAACTTGCCACGGCGTTGTCGAACTCATCGTCCAAGGCGGGGTCGAAGGCGGGCTCGTCGACCGGCTCGATCGCCTGGGCTGCGGCCCTGGGTTCATCCTCGCCGGTCACCGCGATCTTGGCCGTTACATCGTCGTCGAGCCGAAAATCCTGGTCGACAGAGGTGGCAAGTTCGTCGTCACTCGACAGGTCGTCCTCGAACGGCGACACGTCTTCGAGCGAGCCGGCGACGGCGTTATCGAACTCGTCGTCGAACTCCGGCTCGACAGCGGGAGCGAACGCCCTTTCGGGGGCGGAGGCAATTTCGTCGGGTGCAACAGGAGCGGCCGTAACGGGGGCAGCATCGTCCGCCGCACTGTCGTCGAACGCGAAATCCTGTTCGAACGAGGCGGCAAGCGCGTCCTCCATCTCGTCGGCGGCGTCCGGTTCGAGTGTCGGCTCGCGAAGCTCGGCAGGGGGAGCATTGTCATTGGCGTCGGCGCCGAACTCGCCCATCAACTCCTTCTCGAGATCGATGTCGAAATCGGCCTCATCCACCGACGGTTCGGCGGCAGCGGCTTTCGGCTGGGCCGGCGTTTGCGGTTTGACCGGCTGGCGCGGGTCGAACCCCATGATCCTGGTCAGTTCCGCGAACGGATCATCGTTGGCGATGTCGTTTTGGTCGGCTGCTCTCAGCTGGGTTCTGTCTGCCATTATTGTTCCCGAACTCGCACTCATTCGGACGCCATGGACGTCGCGTAGGGTTGGCCCTTACCAGCGCAATGTGGGCAAAAGGTGACAGGTTTTTTACTCAAACCTAACGCATTTCGGTGGGCGCATTGGCTCCGATCAGCGTCAGGCCGGACGTCAAAACGTCCGAAACAGCCTGCACCAGCCCTAGTCTGGCATGCGTCAATTGTCGGTCGTTAACCTTAACAAAACGTAAGTCGGGATTATCGGTGCCCCGGTTCCAGTGTCCGTGGAAGCTGGAAGCGAGTTCGTAGAGGTAAAATGCCAGCCGGTGGGGCTCGAGCGCGAGCGCCGCGGCTTCGATCAGCCGCGGATATTCGGCGAGTTTCCTGATCAGGCCGATCTCCCCCTCATCTGTCAGCAAAGCCACTTCGGCGGCCAGCTGGTTGCGGTCGAACATCGCCTCGCCCAATTGCTCGCTTGCCTGCCGGAACACCGAATGGCAGCGCGCCGAGGCGTACTGCACGTAGAACACCGGATTGTCCTTCGACTGCTCGGTCACCTTGGCGAAGTCGAAGTCGAGCGGCGCGTCGTTCTTGCGGTAGAGCATCATGAAGCGGATCGGGTCGCGGCCGACCTCCTCGACCACTTCGCGCAAGGTCACGAACTCGCCCGACCGCTTCGACATGCGCACCGGCTCGCCGGCGCGAAACAGCCTCACCAGCTGGCAAAGCAGCACGGTAAGCTTGACCTCGTCGCCGGCAATCGCCCGGGCAAGCGCTTCTAGCCGTTTCACATAGCCGCCATGATCGGCGCCAAGCACATAGATCAGGTCGACGAAGCCGCGATCGACCTTGTCCTTGAGGTAGGCGACATCGGCGGCGAAATAGGTGAAGGTGCCGTCCGACTTGACCAGCGCCCGGTCCATGTCGTCGCCGACCGCGGTCGAGCGGAACAGCGTCTGCTCGCGGTCCTCCCAGTCGTCCGGCTTCTCGCCCTTGGGCGGCGGCAGCTTGCCCTTGTAGATGTGGCCCTTCAGCGTCAGGTCGCTGATCGCCGAGCGGATCTTCTTCGCATTGTTGGCGTGCAGCGTCCGCTCGGAGAAGAAGACGTCATGATGCACGTTGAGCAACGCCAGATCCTCGCGGATCATCGTCATCATCGCATCGATCGTCCTGTCCTTGACGATGGCAAGCGCCTCTTCGTCCGGCATCTGCAGCAGGGAGCGGCCGAATTCGCTGGCCAGCGCCTGACCAACGGGGATCAGATAGTCGCCTGGATAAAGCCCGGGCGGAATCTCGCCGATCTCATCGCCGAGTGCCTCGCGGTAGCGCAGCATGACCGAGCGTCCGAGCACGTCGATCTGCGAACCGGCATCGTTGATGACGTATTCCTTGGTCACGTCGTAACCGGCGAAGGCCATCAGATTGGCCAGCGCGTCGCCGACCACGGCACCCCGGCAATGGCCGACATGCATCGGCCCGGTCGGGTTGGCCGAGACATATTCGACATTGGTTTTCTTGCCGCCGCCAACCGTCGAGCGGCCGTAATTGCGGCCTTCGCCGAGCAGCGCCGTCAGATGCGCCTGCCAGAAGCCGTCCTTGAGCCTGAGATTGACGAAGCCCGGGCCGGCGATCTCGGCGGCCGCGATATCCTCGTCGGCGCGCAGCGCCTCGGCCAGCCTTTCGGCCAGCGCACGCGGGCTCTGGCCGGTCGGCTTGGCCAACACCATGGCAGCGTTGGTCGCGAGGTCGCCGTGGCTGGCATCGCGCGGCGGCTCGACGGCGATGCGCGACAGGTCCGGCGACACGCCATCCTTGTCTTTCAAATCAAGCGCTTCGACGGCCTTTATGATTCGCGCGTTGAAATCGGCGAAGATGTTCATTGCTATGGCTCTGACGGTTTTGCATGGATCCGGCGCGTTGGCCGGCAAAATCGAGCCCGCCCTAGCTCAAATCCGGCGTATGGTCAAACAAACGCCTGTGTTCCTTGAGCGCATAAGTGTCCGTCATGCCGGCCAGGAAATCGGCAACACTGCGCGCCTTGACGCGGTCCTCTGCCCGGTCGAGCCCTTCGCGCCAGCCATCCGGCATGGCGCGCGGATCGGCGAAATAGACGTCGAACAGGTCCCTGACGATCTGATCGGCATCGGCGCGCACCCGCATGACCTCCGCGTGTCGGTAGAGGTGCTTGTAAAGAAAGGCCTTCAGCTCCTTTTCCCATGCGGCCGTCTCGGCGGAGAAGCTCACCATCGTCTCGCCGGCCGCCCTTACCGCTTCGGCGCTGCCGGGCTTGATGCGCGCCAGATTGGCCGTCGTCGAGACGATCACGTCCTCGACCATGATGGTGATCTGCCGGCGCATCAGCTCGTGGCCGGTCCGTACGTCATCGAGCGCCGGATAGCGCTCACGAACGCCCTTGAGGATTGACCCCGGCAGCGAGACGCCCTCCAGCATATCCAGCGTCAACAGCCCTGCCCTCAAGCCGTCATCGATGTCGTGGGTGTTGTAGGCGATATCGTCGGCAATCGCCGCGCACTGCGCCTCGATACCGGCGAAGCGGTCGAGCTCGAGGTCGTGCAGTTCGGAATAGTCGCGGATCGCCTGCGGCACCGGCCCCTTCAGCCCTTTCCCCTTGGCATCGGTCAATGGCCCGTTATGCTTGACCAGCCCCTCCAGCGTTTCCCAGGTGAGGTTCAGCCCGTCGAACTCGGCATAGCGCCGCTCCAGCCGCGTCACCACGCGCAGCGACTGCGCATTGTGGTCGAAGCCGCCCCAGGCGGCCATCTTCTCGTTCAGCGCGTCCTCGCCGGTATGGCCGAAGGGCGTGTGGCCGAAGTCGTGCACCAGGGCCACCGCCTCGGCCAGGTCCTCGTCACCGCGCAACGCCCGCGCCAGAGCGCGTGCGATTTGCGCCACCTCGATCGAATGCGTCAGCCTTGTGCGGTAATGGTCGCCTTCGTGTGCGACGAACACTTGCGTCTTGTGCTTCAGCCGGCGGAACGCCGTCGAATGGATGATGCGGTCGCGGTCGCGCTGGAACGGCGTGCGCGTCGGGCTTTCCACCTCGTCGAACAGTCGCCCGCGCGACTTCGCCGGGTCGCTGGCATAGGCCGCGCGCGGCCGATAGCCGAATCCGATGTCGCCCAACTCGTTGGTCATAGCGTATGCCGCAGTTGACTTGCCCCGTCGCGCTTCATACCTATCATACAAAACCGAAAGCAAGGTGACGCCCATGGGCGCTGATGCCAAGACTGCCATGAAAGTCGAGATGACCGATGCCGCCGCCAGGCGGATCGCCAAGATTGTGGCGAGCGAAGCCGGTAAGACGGCCCTGCGCGTTTCGGTCGAGGGCGGCGGCTGTTCCGGCTTCTCCTACAAGTTCGACCTGGTCGACAGGCGCAATGACGACGACGTCGCCATCGAAAAGGACGGCGCGACCGTGCTGATCGACGACCTGTCGCTGGTCTATATGGGCGGCTCGGTGATCGATTTCGTCGACGACCTAATGGGCCAGTCGTTCCAGATCAGAAACCCCAATGCGGTCGCCTCCTGCGGCTGCGGCACCAGCTTCTCGATCTAGAAATGCCCGACATCGGCGCGGTCCGTCAGGTCGCGCTTTCCGCCGGGCGCGACCTCGACGCAACGCTGGCGTTCTGGCGCGAGGTGCTCGGCATGAGCCTGCACGCGCGTTTCGATCCGCCGGGCATCGCCTTCATCCTGGCCGGTGACGTGCGCCTGCTTTTCACCGACGGTCTGCCGGCCGGCACCGTCTATCTCGACATATCCGGCCTCCAAGAGTTCCACGCTTCGGCAAAGGCCGCCGGCGTTCCCTTCACCGCGCCGCCGGCGCTCGTCCATCGCGACACCGAAGGCCTGTTCGGCCAGGCCGGGGAAAGCGAATGGATGGCCTTCCTAAAGGACCCGGCAGGCAATACGATCGGCCTTGTCGAACGTCATCCACCGGATCGCTAGTCTCCGGACCACCAGCCTATCGAGGCCACCATGAAAATCGTCACCTGGAACATCAATGGCGTTCGCGCCCGCATCGGCAATTTGACCCATTGGCTGACGGAAAGCGCGCCCGACATCGCCTGCCTGCAGGAGATCAAGACGGTCGACGAGCAGTTTCCCCGGGCCGAGATCGAGGCGCTCGGCTACAATGTCGAGACCTACGGCCAAAAAGGCTTCAACGGCGTCGCCATCCTGTCGAAGCTGCGTTTCGACGAGGTCAATCGCGGCTTGCCGGGCGACGATGCCGACGAACAGGCGCGTTTTATCGAAGGCGTGTTCTCGACCGACAAGGGCGCCTTGCGCGTTGCCTCGATCTATCTGCCGAACGGCAACCCGATCGACGACGAGAAGAAGTTCTCCTATAAGCTTTCGTGGATGGCACGGCTGGAGCGCTGGGCCGAGGAGCGGCTTGCACTGGAAGAGCCGCTGGTGCTGGCCGGCGACTACAATGTCATCCCCGAGCCGATCGACGCCAAATATCCAGAAAACTGGCTAAGCGATGCACTGTTCCAGCCCGCGACGCGGCAGGCGTTCCGGCGGCTGAAGAATCTCGGCTTCACCGAAGCCGTGCGTGCTGTCACCGACGCCCCGGACGTCTTTACCTTCTGGGACTATCAGGCCGGCGCCTGGCAGAAGAACAACGGCATCCGCATCGACCATTTGCTTCTGTCGCCCGAAGCCGCGAACTGGTTTTCCTCGGCTTCGATCGAAAAGCAGGTGCGCGCCTGGGAAAAGCCCTCCGACCACGTGCCGGTGGCGATCGATCTGGCGCTGCAGCCGGCCTGACCGGAGCTGCTGTCCGGCGGCACATTGATAAGTTGACCTCTTATCGCCACAAATCGCGCGCTTGATGAGAAATCATCATGGTGGCTGGGGTTCCCATGACTACTCGATTTGTACTCTGCCCGATCGGCTGCGCGCTTGCGATGGCGGTGGCGACGCCTGCTTTTGCCGATGCAGAGTGCCTGGCTAACGGCAAATCATTCCAGATCGGCCGGGTCGCCTGCCTGACGCTTGCCGGCCAAAGCTACCTCGCCCGTTGCGAGATGGTGCTCAACAACACGTCCTGGACAAAGCAGCGGGATGGCTGCCCGGAGAACACGCTCGCCCCACATCTGCAGGGCACGCCGATCTCAACGCCGGCGCCCGGCGGCATGCCGGCGGAACCGACCGACAATTGATCTAAAAACGGAAATTCTGCCGACCTACTGGTCGCCGCCACCCTTGGTGAGGATGTCGTCGGCCAGCGAGATCGCGGTGCGGCGGTCGGCTTCGCCGGCGGCTGCAAACGCTTCCTCCTGCATGCCGCGGATCCATGGCTGGTCGGCAGGTGAGGCCCGTTCGAGCGCCGCGGTCATCATCGCCAGCCCCCGCACGATCTTGCCGCTTTGGAAAAGCAGGTTGCCGAGCGTCGCCTGCGCGCCCGCATGGCCCTTTTCGGCCGCCAGCTGGAACCAGCGGCCGGCCTGCTTGACGCTGGCCTTGACGCCGCCCTCACCCTTGAGGAACATTTGGCCCATCTCGAACTGGGCGTTCGGATTGCGATAGTTGGCGGCGGCACGCATGTAATATTCCTGGGCCGCCACCTCGTTCTCCTCGATGGGGCTGCCGGGAATGCCTTTCCTCAGATAGTCGCCAAGCGCCACCAGCGCGTCCGAAACATAGCTTTCCTCGGGCGAACCGGGCTCGACATCCTGGTCGACGATCTCGCTGAAGAACTTGAATGCCGCGTAGTCGTCTCGCGCCACGCCATCGCCTTCGGCATACATGCGCGCAAGCTTCCAGGTGGCGCCGATCTGGCCGTTCTCGGCGGCATATTTATAGGCTTCCGCGGCCTGCTCCTTATGGCCGTTCTTGTAGGCGGAAAAGCCGAACTGGAACACCGCCCACGGGCTCGACTGCGGCTTCACACCGGTCTTGTCGTCGAACACCTTGTCGTCGAAGGCCATGGCCTGGCCGACGGCGCCCAAGGTCGCGCCAAACGTGGCGAGCGCAACCAGTGCCGAAAGGACAGACGACCTCAACAACTCAGATGTCCGCATAGCAGTGTGTTTCTTTGGCACCGCCGGGATGGGTGACCGCGCCGTCGCGGGCAGATCCGACCGTCTGTGCGTATTTCCAGATCGCGCCCGACTGATAGTCGGTCGTGCGCGCCTTCCATCCTTTTGCCCTCGCCGCCAGTTCGGCTTTGGACAATGCAACCTCGATCGTGCCGTTCACCGCATCGATCGAGATCAAGTCGCCATCCCTAAGCAGCCCGATCGGGCCGCCCACTGCCGCTTCCGGCCCGACATGGCCGATGCAGAAACCGCGCGTCGCGCCCGAAAAACGCCCGTCGGTGATGAGCGCCACCTTGCCGCCCATGCCCTGGCCGTAGAGAGCCGCCGTCGTCGACAGCATTTCGCGCATGCCCGGGCCGCCGCGCGGACCCTCGTAACGGATGACGAGAACCTCGCCTTCGCTATAGTTGCGATGCGTAACCGCTTCGAAACATTCCTCTTCCGAATCGAAGCAGCGCGCCGGACCCGAGAATTTCAGCTCCGTCATGCCGGCGACCTTCACGATCGCGCCTTCGGGGGCAAGGTTACCCTTCAAGCCCACGACCCCGCCGGTCTGGGTAATCGGCCTGTTGGCGGGACGGACCACATCCTGGCTGTCATTCCAGGAAACATGTTCCATATTTTCGGCCAAAGTGCGGCCGGTCACCGTCAGGCAATCGCCATGAAGATAGCCATGGTCGAGCAGCGTCTTCATCAAGAGCGGAATGCCGCCGGCCTCGAACATGTCCTTGGCGACGTATTTGCCGCCCGGCTTGAGGTCGGCGATATAGGGTGTTTTCTCGAATATCCTGGCCACGTCGAAAAGATCGAACTTTATCCCGGCCTCGTGCGCGATCGCCGGCAGATGCAGCGCCGCGTTGGTCGAGCCGCCAGTGGCCGAGACCACGGTCGCGGCATTTTCCAACGCTTTTATAGTAACGATGTCGCGCGGGCGGATGTTCCTTGCGATCAGCTCCATGATCTTTTCGCCGGAAGCGAAATTGAAGCGGTCGCGCATCTCGTAGGGTGCCGGCGCGCCGCAGGAATAGGGCAGCGCCAGGCCGATCGCCTCAGCGACGGTGGCCATGGTATTGGCGGTGAACTGGGCGCCGCAGGAGCCGGCCGACGGACAGGCGGCTTGCTCGATCTCGAGCAGCTCGGCGTCGCCGATGGTGCCGACCGAATGCTGGCCGACCGCCTCGAACACGTCCTGCACGGTGATCTGCCGGCCACGGTAGCTGCCGGGCAGGATCGAGCCGCCATAGATGAAGATCGACGGCACGTTGAGGCGCACCATGGCCATCATCATGCCAGGCAGCGACTTGTCGCAACCGGCCAATCCAACCAGCGCATCGTAGCAATGGCCGCGCATGGTGAGCTCGACCGAGTCGGCGATGACCTCGCGCGACACCAGCGACGACTTCATACCCTGATGGCCCATGGCGATGCCGTCGGTAACGGTGATGGTGCAGAATTCGCGTGGCGTGCCGTTGGCGGATGCCACGCCCTTCTTGACGACTTGCGCCTGGCGCATCAGCGAGATGTTGCAGGGTGCGGCCTCGTTCCAGCAGCTGGCGACACCGACCAGAGGCTGCGCGATCTCGGCCGCCGACAGCCCCATCGCATAGAGGTAGGAGCGATGCGGCGCCCGCTCGGGACCAACGGTCACGTGGCGGCTCGGCAGCTTGGCCTTGGAGATCCCTCTGGCGTCCATACTCGTCCTTACCGCGGGCGGTGCGGCCTGCCTCTTCGCCTAGCCTTTTGGCGCGTGTCCCGAGACAAGTTTGAGGTGCGCCGGGTTTATGGCGGGAAATGGGCAATGTTCCCAGGCGGCCGGGTGGCGCGAGGGTTGTTCAGAAACTGTTGCCAAAACGTCACAATTACAGGAG
This sequence comes from Mesorhizobium sp. M1329, assembly GCF_040318035.1. Taxonomy (NCBI): domain Bacteria; kingdom Pseudomonadati; phylum Pseudomonadota; class Alphaproteobacteria; order Hyphomicrobiales; family Phyllobacteriaceae; genus Mesorhizobium; species Mesorhizobium sp. M1329. The sequence continues at coordinate 45,698 of NZ_JAMYLN010000039.1, forward strand.
CGAACATCATGGGGACAATTGTTGCGCCGGCCGAATGCCGGACGCCACGCACCCAACAAACGGCCGGGCAGTGCCCGGCCGTTTTGTCGTTTAAAAATTAATAGTTAGAACTTGATCTTGACGGAAGCCGAACCGGCGAGAAGCAGGTCGTTGCCGTAGCTATAGGTGACGGCATTTGCCACGTCGCCGACACCGCTGAAAGTCGATGACCCGCTCGTCAGCACACCGATCGAGCCGCCGAGCCTGACCTCGACCTGATCGTTCGGCGAATAGGAGACGCCGCTGGCCACGGCCCAGGTATCCGACTGATAGCCGGAGGTCGTCGAGGTGCCGCGATCCCAGGTCAGCGAAACCACGCCCGACAATTGATCGGTGAACTTGTGACCGATACCGCCCGTGACCGTCCAGCCGTCGCGATAAAGCAGGTCGAATGAAACGGGCGAGGGAGCACCGGTTACCGGACTGCGCACGCCATTGATGGCAATGACGCCAAGCTTGCTCCACTCCTGCCAGCGGATGGAACCAAAGGCCAGCCAGCCAGGGGCTATACCGCTCTGCAGCTTGAATTCCAGAGCTTGAGGTATCTCAGCCGACGCCGAGACCGGGTACACCCCGGTAGAGCCGGGAACCAGGTCCGCCGGAAAGGCGCCCCTGAAGCCGGTCGTGTCGACGGTTCCCGACAGCCCGTCATATTTGTAGCTCGAAGAGTACATCAGGCTGGCGCGCAGGGCGATCTCGGGGATCTCATAGGCTGCGCCCGCACGCCAACCCCATGCCTCGTCGGATAGCTTGAAGACGCCGAGGCCGGTATTGCCGAAGGCGAGCAGTGTCTGGCGGGAAAGAAACGCGTCTACCTGCTGGTATGAGACACCGCCGATGAATCGTATGGCGCCCTTGCCGACGTTCACCTTATAGGAGCAGGTAAGACCGAAATCGTTTGTGTCGACGGCGTATTTGACCGCTGTCGGCGAATAGGCGTTGTTGGCGCCGAACTTTGCATCCGCACCATACGGTTCCGTATAGGTCGCAAGACAGTCTACGGGCTCAAAGATGTTGGCTTTGATGCCGACATGCGGCACCGCATAGTCGCCGCCAACATCCACCGCCGACGTCGACAATCCCGAGCCATCCAGGCGCTGCACATTCTTCAGTTTGCGCTGTGGCGAAACATAGGTCACGCCCGCATCGAACGAATATGGCGCCGCGTCGAACAGCTGGTCGATGTTGACGCCGCCCCGGTCAAAGCCCCCGGCTTGCACCGTCCCAGCCAAAGCCAGCGAAAAAGCCCCCGCGCCCAGCAGCACTTTCAGACGCGAATAACACATGAATCTCCTCCCCGAAATATCCTTGCATCAAGCTAGAACCAATTCAGGTTAACGGCGCAACAACGAATTCGCCGTGCGTACATGTACACCTTGGCTGAACGCATTTGCGACAAGGTGTCGGCCTTCACGACAAGGCGGGAAAATGGCCGGCTCAAATACAAATCAACGAGAAAACTCCGGAAAACCGCCTAAATCACTACAAAACGGGGCATTTTGCATGCCCAGCCAGCCATTGTTACATTACGGCAACAATGGGGCAAAAACATTCAGTTTGCCTCAAGATTTACGCTGCGGAATGCCTGTTTTCGTGGCAGGCGGCCTATCTGGAAAGCAGATTCGTGACCGGCGAATCTATCGCGGCCAGCCGGCCCAATTTGTTTGATCAGCCGGCCTCGCGTACCCGCGTCAATGCCACCGAAAGCTTCTCTTGCGCCTCGCGATATTCGGCGAGTTTTTCACGCTCGGCCTCCACCACCTCTTCCGGCGCGTTGGCGACGAATTTCTCGTTGGACAGCTTCTTGTAGAGCCGCGCTATTTCCTCGGTCACCTTGGCAAGTTCCTTCTGCAGGCGCGCTGCCTCGGCGGCAAGGTCGATCAGGCTGCCGAGCGGCAGGCAAATGGTCGCTTCGTTAACGACGATCTGCGCGGAGCCCTTGGGTGGCGCCTCGGCGAGCGAGATGTCGCCGACCCGCGCGAGACGCTTGATAGCCGAGCCCTGACGCTCGAGCCTTTCGCGTGTCGCGTCGTTGGCGCCGATCACCACGAGCGGTGCGATCGCCGCTGGCGGCACGTTCATTTCCGAACGCACCGAGCGGATGCCGGAGACGAGATCGACCAGCCAGTTGATATCGGCGGCGGCCGCCTCGTCCTCGAAATCGGGCGACGGCCATGCCGCATGACAAAGCAGCGATGGCCGTTGCCTGCCCTCACCGGCGGTTTCGGCCCACAGTTCCTCGGTCATGAACGGCATCATCGGATGCAGCAGCTTGTAGATCTCGTCCAGCACGAAGGCGACGCATGCCCTGCTCTCGGCCTTGGCGGCCTCGTCGGTGCCCATGAACACCGGCTTCAGCAGTTCCAGGTACCAGTCGCAGAACTGGTTCCAGACGAACCGGTAGGCGGCACCCGCCGCCTCGTTGAATCGGTACGAGGTGATGCCGTCCGTTATGTCGCGCGCGGCTCGCGTCAGCTCGGTCAGGATCCAGCGGTTGACCGCCAGCTTGGCGTCCTGCAGCCAGAAATCGTCGTCGCGCGCCACTTCGTTCATCTCGGCGAAGCGCGTCGCGTTCCACAGCTTGGTGCCGAAATTGCGATAGCCGGCAATGCGGGCCGGATCGAGCTTCACGTCGCGCCCTTGCGCTGCCATCACCGTCAAGGTGAAGCGCAGCGCATCGGCGCCGTATTCGTCGATGAGCTCGAGCGGATCGATGACGTTGCCTTTCGACTTCGACATCTTCTGCCCGTTCTTGTCGCGAACCAGCGCATGGACATAGACGGTATGAAACGGCTCCTGATCCATGAAATGTAGGCCCATCATCATCATGCGGGCGACCCAGAAGAAGATGATGTCGAAACCGGTGACCAGCACGTCGGTCGGGTAATAGGTCTTCAGCTCCGGCGTCTGGTCCGGCCAGCCGAGCGTCGAGAACGGCCACAGCGCCGACGAGAACCATGTATCGAGCACGTCCTCGTCGCGGGTCAGGATCTCGCCAGGCTGGAAATTCTCGAGCTTGTCCTCGACCCAGGCCTTCCACGGCCCTTCCAGCGCCAGATAATATTCGACGGCGGCACCGAGCGCCTCTTCCTCGGTCTTTTCGACAAAGACATGCCCGTCCGGCCCATACCAGGCAGGGATCTGGTGGCCCCACCACAGTTGGCGCGAAATGCACCAGGGCTGGATGTTCTCCATCCAGTCGAAATAGGTCTTTTCCCAGTTTTTGGGCACGAAATTGGTACGGCTCTCGCGCACCGAGGCGATCGCCGGCTTGGCCAGTTCCGCCGCATTGACATACCATTGGTCGGTCAGAAACAGCTCGATCGGCACGCCGCCGCGGTCGCCATGCGGCACCGTGTGGCGATGCGGCTCGACCTTCTCGAGAAAGCCGCCCGCCTCCATCAGCTCGACGATCTTCTTGCGCGCATCGAAACGGTCGAGACCGTCGAGGCTGTCCCAGACAGCCTGGCGCTCCGGCGTCACTTCCAGTCCGGCCAGAAAGTCCTCATTGTCCTTGAGGCTCACCGCCGCATTGACGGTGAGGATGTTGACCGCCGGCAGCCGGTGGCGCTTGCCGACCTCGAAATCGTTGAAGTCATGCGCCGGCGTGATCTTGACCGCACCGCTGCCTTTTTCGGGATCGGAATACTCGTCCGCGACCACCGGGATCCTGCGGCCGACGATCGGCAGAACAAGGTTCTTGCCGACAAGATGCCGGAAACGTTCGTCGTCGGGGTGCACAGCAACAGCCGTATCGCCCAGCATCGTCTCCGGCCGGGTCGTCGCAACGGTGATGAAGGTCTTCGGATTTTCCGGATCGAATGTCGTGCCTTCGACCGGATAGCGGAAGTGCCAGAGGTTGCCGTTGACCTCCTGCTGCTCGACCTCGAGATCCGAGATGGCGGTCAACAGCTTCGGGTCCCAGTTCACAAGGCGCTTGTCCTTGTAGATCAGCCCTTCCTTGTAGAGCGTCACGAACACTTCGAGCACGGCCTTGGAGAGGCCCTCGTCCATGGTGAAGCGCTCCCGGCTCCAGTCGGCCGAGGCCCCGAGCCGCTTCAGCTGGTTGAGGATCGCGCCGCCGGACTCGTCCTTCCACTCCCAGACCTTGTCGATGAACTCATCGCGCGTCAGGTCGCGGCGGTGGATCTGCTTTTCCATCAGCTGGCGCTCGACCACCATCTGCGTGGCGATGCCGGCATGATCCATGCCCGGCTGCCACAAGACATTCTTGCCGCGCATGCGCTCGAAGCGCACCAGAATGTCCTGCAGCGTGTTGTTGAGCGCATGGCCCATATGCAGCGAGCCGGTGACGTTCGGCGGTGGGATGACGATGGTGAAGGCTTCAGCCCCCTCCTCGGCCCCGGCGCCGGCACGAAACGCGTCGGCCTCTTCCCAGATCCTGGCAATCTTCGGCTCGACGGCTTTGGCGTCGTAGGTCTTTTCGAGCATGGGAAAACGGTCCGCGCTGTCCGGAATTTGTGGTCCGGTGTAAATCGGAAGGTTGTTGCCAAGTCAACCGCAAGGGCGGCATGGCCAATACATAGCGCCGGCATGGTTCGGTGCAACTCGCGGAACTGAATGTTGCAAGGCAATCGCTTCAGGTTTGCGCTGCCCCTTGCCGTGCCTTCCAGCCTTGGTGGTTGGCGAAAGCCAAAGAGACATCCGATCTCCCCCCTTGCGGGGGAGATGTCCGGCAGGACAGAGGGGGGTGGGAAGGATCGCCAACCTCGACTTCGGTCTTCCCCAATCTCGGAAATTCAATTGCCTGACGGCGTGGCTGCGATCGTTGAGAGGCCGGAGGGACAGCACCCCCCTCTGCCCTGCCGGGCATCTCCCCCGCAAGGGGGGAGATTGGATGCTTCGCCGATGGCGCCTGTCCGCAGGCGGATGAGGGGCAGCGCCGACCTCGACAATTCGCCGGTCGAGCCGCCTGTCGGCGTTTTCTCGAATTGCTACTGCGCGCCGCGCGCGACGCGCTCGATTTCCTCGCGCACCAGCCGCTCGACCAGCGTCGGCAGGTTGTTGTCCAGCCAGTCCTGCAGCATGGGCCGCAGCATCTCCTCGGCCATCTCGTCGAAGGTCTTCTTGCTACGGCTGGCAAACGCGTCGGAAAGCTCGCCGAAGGCGGCGGCAACCTGCCGGCCCGTATGCTCCGAAAGGATCGCGGGACGTGCGGGCGGCGCCTCGCTGGCCGCCGGACGCGCAAATCCGATTTTCGAAGGTCCCGGGCTGCTTTCCGAAGGCTCCAGCCCAATCTCCGAAGGCTCCGGCGCAGGTCCAGCAGTCGCCTCGTCCTCGAAAACCTCGGCCTTCGGCTCGACGTCCGGCGTATGGGATGGCTCGGCGCGCTCCGGCTTGGCCATTGCGTCGCCGACCGCGGCGATCTCGCGCCGCCAATCGGCGATGATGGTGTCGGTTGTCTCGGCAGCCTTGGCCATCGCAGGCCGATCCGGCTTTGCGGGCGGTTCGGGAGCGGTGTTCACCTCAGCCAGCGTCACCGTTGCTTTTACCGGGCCGGGGCGGAGCGGCGTTTCCAGGCGCTCGATGACCGGCGCGACCGTTGGCTGCACCTCGGCCCGCATGGCCGGCTTGGCGATCTCCAGTCCGCCGCGCAGTTCGGAACGGAACGCATCCCCCTCCGCTGCCCGTCCCGCAGCCGGCGCCGGTTGCAGATCCTGGCGCAGTTCGTCCGTGTCGCCCGGCTGCTTGCGGCCGGTATCGCTGTCCTCGATGATCCTCCTGATGGAAGCCAGTATTTCTTCCATGGAAGGTTCGCGCTGTACGCTGCTTGCCGTCGCCATCGTCACATCCGCCGCCCTTGTGACTCGTTCTCAGATTTCCTGTCCGGCAATGCCGGATTCGAATCATGGCGACAGCGTAACCGACGGAACGGCTTACGAGAATCCCCAATCTGGCGACATCTCGGATTTCAACAGATTAGGGTCGGGAGTTGAAGCCCGCGCGTCGTTCGAGCGCGGGCTGAAAACACGGCCTGGCGATCAGCGGCCGTCCGGCGTGCGCAGGCCGATCCACTTGTCCTTGACGGCGTCGTAGTGCTCTTCCGGCCTGTACTTCGTCACGTTGAGCGCAAGGCGCTCTGCCGACAAATGGCCAACCGCCGAGAGGATGGCATAGCTTGCTACCACCACGTCGCGTTCGGCGCTGACAAGATTGATCTTGGCGGTGATGAGGGTCGCCTGCGCGTTGAGCACGTCGAGCGTGGTGCGCTGGCCGACATTGCGCTCTTCGATGACGCCGTTCAAGGCAAGCTGCGCGGCGGCGACCACCTGCCGGTTGGCCGTGACGCTTTGCTGCGCGGCGGTGTATTGCGACCATGCCGAGGTCACCGCTTGGCGCACGGTGTCGCGGCTGACATCGACCTCGATACGGGCCTGGCTGAGTGATTCCTTTGATTGGCGAACCAATGCCGAGGTCCGGCCGCCGGAATAGATCGGTATCGTCAATGTCGCGCCGATGTTCGCCGAATTGGTTACGCCATCCTGTGTCGAGGAGAGCGAGCCGGGCGCGGTGCCGCGAATGGCGCTCGAAACACCGGCCGACGCCGATAGTTGCGGCAGCAACGCGCCTTCGGCAGACTTCACCGAAAACGCCGCCGCGTCGACCAGATGCGCGGTAGCGAGGATGGCCGGATGCTCGGCCGATGCGATCGCGATCGCCGCATCGAGGCTCGACGGCAACAGCTTCGACACCGGCGAAGCCGGCCTGAGCCTGCCCGGCTCGTCGCCGACGATCTGGCGATAGGTCGCAGCGCTTGCCAGCGCCGTCGCGCGGGCGGCGCTCAACTGCGCCACCGCGGAGGCACGCTGGGCGTCGGCTTGCGCGACGTCGGTGCGGGTACCTTCGCCGACCTCAAAGCGCGAACGCGCCGCACGTGCCTGCTCGGTCAGGAATTGCAGGTTCTGTTCGGTCAGCACGGCGACCTGCCGGTCGCGGATAACGTCCATATAGGCACTTGCCGCATTGAAAAGAGTGTTCTCTTCGGCGTTGCGCAGGCTTTCGAACGAAGCGCGGACCCGCGATTCGGCGGCCGCCACATTGTTCCTGGTCTGAAAACCGTCAAACAGCGTCTGGTCGATCTCGACGCCGAAGTTGCCGGTGGTTATCGAGATGTTTCGGTGCAACCGGTTGCTGTGGCTGGCGGTATAATCAATACTTCCGGAACCAGTGATGGTCGGGCGCCAGCCGGACTTGGCGATTGCCACGCCCTCGTCGGTGACGCGCGCGCCGGCGCGCGAAGAATTGAGCGAGGAATTGTTCTGATAGGCCTTTGAAAGTGCCCCGAGAATGGTTTCGGCCGAGGCGGCCATTGGAGACAGCGCGGTCGCCGAAACGAGGACAGCGGTAAAAAGCAACTTGCGTACAGACGGCACGTTATATTCCCTCATTCGTTTTGCACGGGAACTGCGCCACGCTGGCTTCTCCTTCTGATCAGCCGGCGCCGCGTTTTTTATCGTTCCCCCGCTGAAAGCCCCAGAAACGCCCGGTTATGCAGATCAGCAACGATTGTTCAAACGCAAGCGATCATGACAACGCCTTCGCTGCAAGGCAAAATCACTCAGAATTCGAAGGCGGGAATGCGTTCAAATCCCGGTAGTGGCTTAATTGCCGCATTAAATGCGCGTCTTCCCGTTACAACCCCTCCAGTCTTAAAAAAAAGCCGGGCTACGCCCGAATTGCCCTGCCCTTCAACGGCGACGAGTCGGCCGCCTTCGGCAAGCTGGTCGAACAGCGCCGCCGGCACCTCGCCGACGCTGCCGCCGATCAGGATGACGTCGTAAGGCGCCTTGGCCGCATGGCCCTGCGGCAGCGCTCCCTGGACCACGGTGACATTGTCGCAACCAAGTGCCGCGAGCGTCGACGTGGCGGTCTCGGCCAGCGCCGCATCGCATTCCAGCGCGACCACGGACCTTGCCAGCCGCGACAGGATCGCCGCCGCATAGCCGGTGCCGCAACCGACATCGAGTGCCGAATCGCTTGGGCCGATATCGGCCAGCTGCATCAGCTTGGCCAATGGCGACGGCTCCATCAGATAGCGCGGACCATCGGCCGTATCGGCAATGCGGATGTCCTCATCGATATAGGCAAGATCGCGCTGGCCGGGGGCAACAAAGGCCTCGCGCGGCACGACAAGCATCGTCTCGAGCAGCGGCGCGCTGGTCACGTCGGTGGTGCGGATCTGGCCGTCGACCATCTTCACCCGGCGTTCGGCAAAATCAGCGCTCATGTTCCAACCATCCGCTTGCCGCGCGAAGGGCGCGGCTGTTTCGACCCGAACTGAAGCCCCTGGCGCTGACGCGCGGGAGCTCGGGCATTGGAGGCCTCGCCCGGAATCGAACCGGGGTGCAAGGATTTGCAGTCCTCTGCGTAACCACTCCGCCACGAGGCCTCATTGCTCCCGGCGTTCCACCCGGCTCCAATAGGTTGCGGCGAAAATGCCGTCAAGCGGCCACCATGCATTCCCAACGGTTCTTCCGACATCGAGGCACTGCTTATCAACGCCATGCCATGCTAGCAATAACATATTAGCTTATCGTTAAGCATGATTCTCGGCGAGAGGAACCCGATACCGGCGATCACGTTGGGCAGAAAGGAGGTTCCGCCATGGCTCAAGCAACTACGAAAGACGGCACACCGCGCGGATTGTCGCAGTCTGCAGAGCTTGTGCGCTATGCCATCGACCGCCTCGGCATAGAAGGCGCAAACAGCCTGCCGCCGCGCGACCGGGCGCGGCTGGCGTCGGCTACCGCCGTTCTCAAGGAACTTTGCGAACGCCTGGAAAGCTGTTTCGACGAGCCTCGGTAGTGGATAGGCGGAGCACGCCGCTCTCAAAACAATTGCCTGTTTCCGGCTTGTCAGCAGGCAACCTCAATCCGGCCGGCGCCGTCGCTCCCACCAGACGACGAAGCGGCGCCGGTGACGGCGCACCAATGCAAATTCATAGGAGAGCACCAGCAATCCGATCGGTACCATCCAGAAACCCAGGATCGGCAGGAAGCCGAGAATGCCGCCGATGATCAGCACAACACCGATCGCAATCCTGAGGCCGCGCGAGCGCGGCATGGTGAACTGGCGGCCGAAGACCGAGATTTTCCGGGCCGGTGGCTGTTCGTCGCTCATTGCCGTCATGTGAAATGTCGATCCGTTTGCATCAGCCGGAGAAAGCCGCAACGGCCTTTTCCGTTCCGTGACAGGCGTGAGACAGCTCATATGAGTGCGCTCGCCGCCCATTGCCAGAAAGCCTCGCGCCAAAAAGCCTCGAAAAAATGCGAAATGCTTCTTTGCAAAGCCGAAACGGGTTTGCTATAGGCTGCCCCACTCACGCAAGAGCCTCTGTTCCCCGGTAGCTCAGTGGTAGAGCAACCGGCTGTTAACCGGTTGGTCGCTGGTTCGAATCCGGCCCGGGGAGCCACTATCACCAGAAAAGCCTTGAAACCCAAGGATTGCAAGGGTTCCCGCTTCCCCAGAGATACACCGCGCGATACACTGCGGGGTACCCTGAGCATGAAGATTGACGTGAAGCATATACAAAAACGCGGCAAAGCCGGATGGCGTTACAGGCGCAAAATCCCGGAGGAACTTCGGGCCATCTTGGGGAAGAGGGAAATCCTAATCCCGCTCGGCCCCACCGAAGCCATAGCCATCAAGAAGTACCCTAAGGTTCATGCCGAGGCCGAGAAGCTTCTCCTATCGGCCCTTTCCAGCAAGAAGGCGCCCTCGCCCAACTCGCACCAATCGTTGACAGCGTTGGAGCAGTTCAAATGGGGGCAGCAAGATGTCCGTCGATGGCGGTTAGACCCGGAATGGTCTGGCACCGAAGACGAGCATGACAGCGAGGCCCTCAAACGCGAGGTAATCGCTGAGCAGATCGCGGCGAAGTATCCTCTCGACGATGAGGGGAACCCGACGGGGATTGGCTCGAAAGATGCGGCTACCCTTCGAGCACTCATGTATGGTGCGCGGCAAGTTCAGCCGGTCCCGACCCTTGAAGACGCCAAAAGGCTCTACCTCAAGGAGCGCGTTGGCGACGACGTGAACCGCCCCGGGTTTTCCGGAGGCCGTTTCGTTTGAGTCACGCGGCTATGGCTGGTTCATCCAACATGGCGTAGTAGCGTTC
>NZ_JAMYLN010000040.1:0-54517 GCF_040318035.1 Mesorhizobium sp. M1329
CCCGCCCCCCCGCCCCCCCCCCCCCCCCCCCCCGCCGCTGTGGTTGCCGCAACTCCGCCGGCGGTCTATGTAAAGCCGCATGAGCGACACGACTTCACGCCTCTCCGGCTGGATGGACCTTGCCAACCCGACGCGGTTCGTCGGGCTGGCCGACAAGGTCGTGCCGTGGCTGGCGAGCGTGGCCGCCATAATCCTCGCTGTCGGTCTCTATATGAGCTTCACGGCGCCTGAGGATTTCCAGCAGGGCATCACCGTGCGCATCATGTATATCCACGTGCCTTTCGCCTGGCTTGCCATGATGTGCTACACGCTGATGGCGGTCTCGGCGCTTGGCACGCTGGTCTGGCGCCATCCGCTGGCCGACGTGGCGCTGAAATCGGCGGCACCGATCGGCGCCGTCTTCACCGCCCTTGCGCTGATCACCGGTTCGATCTGGGGCAAGCCGATGTGGGGCACCTGGTGGGTGTGGGACGCCCGGCTGACCTCGGTCTTCATCCTGTTCCTGATGTATCTCGGCATCATCGCGCTGACCCGCGCGCTAGACGATGCCGGGCGCGCCGCCTGGGCCGCCGCCATCATCACCCTGGTCGGCTTCATCAACATCCCGATCATCAAATTTTCGGTCGACTGGTGGAACACGCTGCATCAGCCGGCTTCGGTGTTCCGGCTTGGTGGGCCGACCATCGATCCGAGCCTGTTGTGGCCGTTGCTGGTCATGGCCGTCGGCTTCACAGTCCTGTTCTTTGCGCTGCATCTGATGGCGATGCGCACCGAGATCCGGCGCCGCCGCGTCATTTCGATGCGCCGCGTCGCGGCAAGGCAGGCCGAGCGGTAGTAGACGCCGACCGGCTAACACCGTCCCGGGTGCCCTTGTCAGTCTGGCTTTCTGTCAAAGTATCCGGTCGATCTCAGGCTCTCCAGAGTTCTCACAATTTCCTCGTAGGAAAAATCGCCTAGAACAAAAGTATCTCTGTCTACGTGATGGTATCCTGCCCGAGATATGGAATCAGATGCCTCCTGCATCAGGCGTTGTTTTGAAATGAATTCGAAGCGATAAATCCGCTCGCTCGAAACGACATAGACGTCGCTGCACCATTCTTTTTGACGAAGCTCAAACTTTCTTACGTCGTCGATTCCGTATTCCCAGTGGATTGCAAAATTACTCATTGCATCCGCCCGCGCGCCGCGACCGGCAGCGTCTCGATCACCTTGTCGCCTTCGATCAGATGCACCTCGTCGAACAGGTTGGTGACGACGCAGCAATGGTCGGGCACGACGCGCACGCGCTCGCCGATGCGAAGCTCGGCGCCGCCCGAAAGTGTGACGTTGCCGTGCTCTTCGCTGAGGCTGGTCACACTTGCGCCTGAAATGCCCAGCAGCTCGCCGAAATCGGCGAGCCCCAGCGTGTCGCTGGACAGGGCCTTGCTGCCGGCGTCGAGGATGGCGCGTGTCGGCGTTGGATGGCTGACCACCGTCGACAGTACCGTCAATGCGCAATCGTCGAGACTGCCGACGCCTTTGGCGACCTGGTAGCGGTCGAGATAGATGTAGGTGCCGGGGCGGTATTCGGTAACGACGCTATCCTCGCCGGAACGCCACATGTCGGGCGTGCCGCCGCTGGAGATGCGCTGGCATTCAAGGCCGGATGCGGCAAGCGCTTGCTGCGCATCGGCGAGCCATGCCTCGGTCTCGGCGGCGCGGCCCGCCCCCGGGTAGGTCATCAAGCCGCCGAAGACGAGCCCTCGGACCTTGCCGATCTCGCTCGCCAGCGCGACTGCCTCGCCGGCCGACTGCACACCGCAGCGGCCTATGCCGGTGTCGCATTCGACCAGCACCGGCAGGCGGTGGCCGGGATCGGTAAAGGTGGCGGCAAGTCCCATCAGCGTGTCCATGCTGTCGGTTGTCACCGACAGGGTTACGCGGTCATGCAGCGCCTTGAGGCGCTCCAGCTTGGCCCGCCCGAGGATATTGTAGGGCAGAAAGATGTCGGTCAGTCCGGCATCGGCCATGATTTCGGCCTCGCCGATCTTCTGGCAGGTGATGCCGATGGCGCCGGCCGCGACCTGCTTCTTCGCCCAGTAGGGCAGCTTGTGGGTCTTGATGTGCGGCCGGAGCTTCAGCCCGTGCCGGTCGGCATGGGCCTGCGCCCGCGCGATATTGGCTTCGGCGCGGCCGGCGTCGATCAGGATCGCCGGCGTATCGAGGTCGTCTATGCTGCGCATGGTCTCACCATCGGAAAATTGGTTGACCTTATGGCCCTGATCGGACCGCATGTCATGAGGCCAGCGACAGCAGTTTGCATCGACACCGGATTGACGTTCGGCTATTGCGTTAGCGCCTCGAAAAGCGACGGGAAGGAACCACGATTATGAAACGCTCCGCCATCAACGACATCATCCGTGACGCCGACGCCTTCATCCGCTCGTTCGGCTACATCATGCCGCCCTTCGCCTACTGGAGCCCCGAAGAGATGAAGGCGCGCCGGCAGGATTCGTCGGCCATCTTCTCCTCCCGGCTCGGCTGGGACATCACCGATTACGGCCAGGAGAAATTCGACGAACTCGGCCTGTTCCTGTTCACCGTCCGCAACGGCCGCTACGAGGACATGAAGAAGGGCATGGGCATGCTCTATGCCGAGAAGATCATGATCTCGCGCAAGGACCAGTTGTCGCCGATGCATCGCCACAACATCAAGGCCGAAGACATCATCAACCGTGGCGGCGGCAAACTGGTGCTGGAGTTGTTCATGCACGATCGCGATGGCGGCATCGATCCGAAGGCCGAAGTATCGGTGCCTGTCGACGGAACCATCCACAGGCTGCCCGCGGGTGGACTGCTGAAGCTCGACCCGGGCCAGAGCGTCACTTTGCTGCCGGGTGTCTGGCACGCCTTCTGGGCCGAGGGCAAGGACGTGCTGATCGGCGAGGTTTCGACCGTCAACGACGATCTAACCGACAACGTCTTCCGCGAACCGATCGGCCGCTTCGCGGACATCGACGAGAACACAGCACCGCTGCATTTGCTGGTGTCCGACTACGAGAAGTGGGTGGGGTAGGGCAGAAGAGTCGGCAGGATTGTCGAAAAAAGGACCACGAATTCAATTCGTGCGATTAGCAATTCCACGTAGCCTGCGGACTTCGGCGATCAGGCGAGGGATGTCCTGGCGAGCGGCGGCAATGAAATCCTGGTCGGCAATCGTCGCGCCAGTCATTTCGATGTCTTCACCTCTATCCGGTCCTTGGCCGGTTTGGACGAAATTCGATCCTCCGGAAAAATCCCGGCCCTCGACCCACGATTTCCACGGGCCAGCCTGGGCCGCGGCAACTCGGGCTTCCATCTGTTGAAGTTCAAGCTCGGATAGAGATGTGTTCATGACAGCCCCGTGGAGCGTTGCTAACGCGCGTGCTTGTCGGCCCTCCGGTTGCCCAGCAGGAGCTTGCGTTCGAGATGCGCCCGCAACTCCCCGTAATACGCCGTCAGGAACGCGCGTGCGTCATGGGCCTGGGGTGCCGCGCCGATCTTGCGTCCGATCGTTTCGGCCACCGTCCGCAATGCGAAATAGTCGTCGCGGCGCAGCACCTCCTCCAGCTTGTGGAGTTCGGCAATTCCGTAGGCATCGAGTTGGGCGTGGCTGAACCGGAAGGCGCCGGCCGCCGGATCCTGCCGGGCCGACAGATCTTCAAGCAAGGCACGCTTCGGCGCTTCGACCACCCAGGTCCCCGCCAGCAGATCGCCGATCCGCATGCGGTCGCGATTGAACAGCGGGAACAAGGCAAACAGCAGCGTCCACACCAGTCCGAAGACCGTCGTCAGCGTGTCGGCAAGGTCGGTCCCGCTGCGTCCGGCGATGATCGACAGCGGCAGGAACACCTCGATCTCGCGCATCAGGTTGCGGGCGATGACCTGGTCGATCGACAGGCCGTCGCCGCTGCGCGACGCGACCCGGATGCCGACGATCCGCTTGCCGGGCGTAGCCGCGCGCCGGCCCGCTTCGAAGACGATGAAGTAGGCGTTGCGCAGAAAGAAGATCAGGATGATCCAGACGACGAAGAGCGGCTGAAATCCCTCGCTGCCAAGGCCGCCCACCCCGAACAGCGCGACGATCGTGATCACGATTGCAGCCACGGCGATGAACACGATGTCGAGAAGGAAGGCGGAGGCCCGCGTGCCGGCGTCGGCCAGCCTGATCCGGAGATCGACGCCTTCGGGCGTGATCAGCGGCCGTATAGCCGCGAAGGCGGCGCGTTTAACGATCGCCATGCCGCACCGCCCGGAACAGATAGAAATAACCGATCCACAGCGCCAGCATGCCACCGCCAATGGCGTAGCGCGTGACGTCGCTGGTGATGGTCTGCCTGCCAATGCCCTCGAGCAGCCCGGCAAACAGCAGCATGATCGAGACCCCGACCATGGCGTTCGCGGCGATGCGTCCGGCGCGAGCCGCTGCCGCCATGCGTGTCAATTCGCCGGGAAAGGCGATGCTGGTGCCGATGCGCATGCCCGCCGCGCCGGCCAAAGAGATTGCGAACAATTCGGTGGTGCCGTGGATGGCCAGCCACCCGCCGAGCTCCATGCCAAGCCCTTTGGACCAATAGACTTGGAACAACGCCCCGATCATGCAGCCATTGAACAGCATCAGCAGCACCGTCGGCACCGCGAAGGCGAAGCCAAGGGCGAAGGCCAGGATTGCGACCTGGACGTTGTGCGTGAACAGATAGGCGGCAAAGCCTGAGAGAAAGCCATTGTCGCCATCATAAAGCATGCCGCGCAGCAGTTCGGCCGAGGTGTCGGGGCCGCGGCCTCCTGCCAGGCCGGGCGGGATGATCGCGTCGAACCAGCTCTTGTCGGATGCCACCAGCCAGGCGCCTGCACCAATGCCGATCACCATCAGCGCAACCGAAACCAATGTCTCGCGCCACAGGTCGCGAATGGCTTCGGGCCAGTCGTGCAGGAAGAAATCGGCGAGGCGCTGCCGCAGCCCACGGCGTGCGCCATAGAGATAGAAATAACCGCGCAACGACAGCGCTTCGAGATAGGCTACCAGCGCGTTGTCGAGCGAGGTCGCCCGTGCCACGGAAAGAGAAGACAGCGCCGATCGGTAGAGCAGGGGCAGCGACAGCAGCTCCTCTTCGGAAAGCGTTCGCGGCGCACGCTTCTCGACACGCGCGAGCAGTGCCTCGAATGCTTTCCAGTCGGCCTCGCGCTCGCGGCGGAAGCTGGCCAGCGACTGGCGTACCGCATCGCCGCGCACCGCATTGCCGGCTACCGGCGCCGTCACAGCAAATCCTCCTGCTTGAACTGCAGATAGTGCTCGACCAGCGCGGGACCGAGCCGGTTGTGGTCAGCTTCGATCACATGTGCCCCGAGCAGGCGCAGGCGGCCGATGACGACCTGCCTTTCGCGCAAGAGCCCTCCGGCAACGATAGCGCGGGCAACGTCCTCGCCGGAGCGTGGCGGCATGTCGGCCAGGCCTTCCAGCTCGGTGTCCTTCATCATCATGAACAGCACGAGATGCCGTTCGGTGAGCCGGCCCACGGTGCGCAGCATCAATTCCGCGCTGATCGGATCGACGAAATCGGTGAAGATGATGACCAGCGAGCGGCGGTCAAGCCTCGCCGCCAGCGTCGTCAACGCCAGCGTGAAGTTGGTCTCCTCGCTGGAATAGTCGATCTCGGCCGCCCGTTTCTGGATCATCGCAAAGCTGGCGGGGCCGCGTACCGCCCCGCTTGAAACGCGCGGCCTTGCATCGAAGCCGAACAGGCTGACCATGTCGCCGCCCTTCAGCGCGATGAATGCCGACAGCAAGGCGGCCGTCACCGCCCGGTCCACCTTCGGCACACCGTCGACCGGCTCGCACATCAGGCGTCCGCTATCGATGGCCAGCACGATGTTGTTGTTCTCCTCGATGCGGAACTCGCGCGCCAAAAGCTTGCCGTGGCGGGCGCTGCGCTTCCAGTCGATCATGCGCCGGCCCATGCCCGGCTGGTAATCCTTGAGCGCGTCGAACTCGCGGCCTTGACCGGCGCGGCGCTGCGCATGGCCTTCGGCAAGCGCCGCATGTTGCAGCAGCGTGATCGCCTCGCCGCGGGCGCTGCTGACGTCGGGCAGCACCGCAACCTTGCTTTCCACCGGCAGCACGACCTGGTTCCAGACCAGCCCGAACGGCCCGTGCCAGCGCACCCAGAGACGGTCGAAGCTGGCGACGCCGCGCCGCAGCGCCTGGAAGCGCAGGTAGAGCGACCCACCTCCGACGGTCGGCTGCAAGGCCCCGCCGCTGCCGTCTACCGGCGCCAGACGCGCATCGTGTCCGACGCGAGCCTCCGCTGCACGCGGCCCCGAGTGACGGGCGGCGATTTGCACGCCGAACTCGCCGCCGACACCGACCTGCTGCGGCGCGTCGATGCTGGCATTCAGTGATGCCCGTCCGCGTCCGGCCGCGGCATCCACCGCCAGGAAGGCAAGCAGCAGGCAGCTCCACAGCAATCCCAGATACCAGAACGACGGCAGTGCCAGCGCGACCAGGAAGGCCGGCACCGCGCCGGCCGCCGCTGCCCATACCGCTCGGCCGCTGGGATAGATCAACGTGGTGCTTCCGTCTGGTCGACCAGGTCGGAGACGATCTGCTCGACCAGGCGGCCATCGATCTGTGCGGCAGGCGAAAGGATGACGCGATGGCGCAGCGCCGGCACTGCCAACGCCTTGACGTCGTCGGGGATCACATAGGCGCGTCCGTCCAGCGCCGCCCGGGCACGCGCCGCCCGCGCCAGCATGGCGCCGGCGCGCGGGCTGGCTCCGACTTCGAGATCGGCATTTTCGCGCGTAGCCCGAACCAGCGCCGCTATGTAACCGACGACATCGTCGATGAGGGTGACGGAGCCGACGACTTCAAGGGCCTCTTGCAGCGTCTCGCGGTTAGTCTGTGCCTTGATGCCATATTGCGCGATGTCGTGCGAGGCGGAGCCGCCGCCGTGATGAACGATGATTGCCCGTTCTTCCTCGGGACCGGGATAGCTGACGCGGTGCTTGAACAGGAAGCGATCGAGCTGCGCCTCGGGCAGGGGATAGACGCCCTGGTGCTCGATCGGATTCTGGGTCGCGACGACCATGAAATTGCGACCGAGCGAATGCGTGGTGCCGTCGAAGGTGACCGCATGCTCCTGCATCGCCTCGAGCAGTGCGGCCTGTGTCTTGGGCGGCGTGCGGTTGATTTCGTCGGCAAGCAGGAGATCGCAGAAGATCGGGCCGCGCGTCAGCGTGAACTGCCCGGTCTGGAAGTTGTAGATGTTCGACCCGACGATATCGCCGGGCATCAGGTCCGGCGTGAACTGGATCCGCCCGTAGGCGATCCCAAGCGCCTGGGCGAAGCAGCGTGCGGTCATGGTCTTGGCCGTGCCGGGCGGACCTTCGAGCAGGATATGCCCGCCCGCAAACAAGGCGGTCAGCATCAGGTCGACCGTATCGCGCTGCCCGGTAATCGCCTTGGCCACTTCTTCCCTGATCCGTGTCGCCAGGGCCTTCACATCATCGACGTTCACCGAGCCTCCTTGCCGTCCAGTCGTGCAGCCGTTCTGCTGCCTGTTGCATCTGCGTCAGGTTCTTCGCCTCGCCGGCGGCTTGCGAACGCGTCGTGAAACCGCCAGCTTGCTCCTTATCGCGAGAGTCGAGCCAGTGGTCGAGCGCTTTGCCTTGCAACCCTTGCGGTGCCCCGAGCAGCGCGCCGGCGCGTACCCGCATCAAGGCCGCATAGCGGCCTCCCAGCTCGTCCAGCCGGCCGGCCCGCCGCATGAGCATCGCCGGCGTATCGACCAGCGCACGCTTGCCGAAGGCAATCGCGCGCTGGTCGGCGCGCGGCGGCCCGAACCGGCCAAGGCCATGCAGGAACGCCAGCGCCGCAGCGATCAGGATCGTCAGTGTCAGCGCCAGGAACGGCGGCTCGACCAGGAGCTTGGCCAGATCATACTTTCGCCCCGCGCCGTGCAGCGTCAGATCGAACATCACCGGGCCGTCGTCGGGTTGGAGCAAGGCAATCAGCCCGAGCGCGGCTGCTGCCTTTTCGGGATCCTTGAGAGCGGCGTTGTTGATCAGGTCGGGGTCGGTCAGGATGTAGAACGGCTTGTCGTCTAGTTCGGTAAGCACAGCCTTGTCATTGCCGGCTGCGATGAGAGGGTACTTGTCGGCCACCCACTGCAATTCTTCGGGTGCGGCAACCATGTTGCCTTCGATGTCGAGTTGCTTTGCCGTGCCCTGGCCAGCACCGATCTTCGCATCGGCAATGCGGCCAAGCCATTCGTTCACCACCGAACCGGGCAATCGCCCGAATTTCATGTTCCAGCCTTCATGCCCCTGGAGCGGCAGGATCTGCCATTTGGGCAGCACGAAGAGCGTGTTCTGGTCCTGGCGAAGTTTCAGGATGTGGTCGAGCGCCTCCGGATCGCTGTCGGGCGAAATGGTGACGATCAGCAGCATGTCGGTGCCGAGATCGTCCTCGGTCCGCGCCATCAAGGGCGCTTCGCCGGTGAGCCGCAGCCATTCCGCCAGGCCGGCGTAGCCGACGCCGCTTTTCGACAGCGGCGTGGCGCCGCCATTGCCGGGCTGCCGGAAATCGGGGGCATAGGTGGACAGCAGGAAGAAACCGGCCGCCGCAAGCAGGCTGGCGAAAATCCCCCAAAACAGTGTCCTTCGATTGAATGGCTCCTGTGCCTCGACCGCTGGTGCACTCACGTCCAGGCATCCCGGAAGGCGAAACGTTCATAGGCGCCGCGTGCTTGCCGCCAGCCTTCCGCGCCGACCGGCCGGCGCGCGAACAGCGCCGCCTCGACAATGCGGGCGATCTCGGTAAACGCATGGCGTGCCCTTCCCGGCAGGGAAGGGGCATTGGCGATGTCGCGCGCGGTGAGCGACGGGCGCAGGAAGTCCGGCAGCCGGCCGGCAATATCGGCGACGCTGCGCCGAAGCAAAAGGTGAACCGCCTCGTCATAGTCGCCGCGCACGGCCAGCGCATCCGCTTGAGATAGCAGGACCTGCGCGGCGCTGGCGTCTGGGCGCCAGGTCTCTTCGGTTTCGGCCTCGGGCCGAGCGCGCTGCCACGGCAGCCGCCAGGCGATGCCTTTCACCTCGAGGAAGACCAAAAGCAGGATGATTGCGACGCCCGATATCACCGCCCCCCAGAACAGATAGATCATGTAGGGGCCGAGCCACGACAAAAAGTCCTGCAGCGGCTTCAGCCACTCGGGCGGCTTCGGCGGCACATAGGCCGGCAGGTCGAACTGGATCGACGCATCGGCGATCAGCTGCTTGTGCAGATTGGTCAGCCGTTCGGCTTCCGCTGTGCCTGGCTGTGCCAACGCCACCCGCTCCCCTGCAACCTGTGGTTCCCAGCCGACACTGACAATGCAGCACAAGAATTGCAAGTGGGCTGGACGGCGACCACCAATCTTGGCAGATTTACCAGCGGGGCCGCCAGCCATGTGGCGGTGAGGCAGGGGGAAGCATCATGACATCAGTGACACTGGAACGGCCTGAGAAATTCCAGATTGGCCGGGTGTTCAACAATAGCTTTGCGGTCATTGGCCGCAATGCAGGGCTCTGCCTGGGGCTTGCCGCGGTATTTTCGGGCCTGCCAACACTTGTTTTTCAGCTTTGGGTTTTGACTCGGCTCGCAATGGTTACCCCGGTGCCTGCCTCGATTGAGCCAATTTTCGTGTGGAGCTATTCCAGCGTCGCGATAGGCTTCGGGCTGGTTTCCTACATTCTTTCATTGTTGCTCCAGGCATCGCTGGTGCGTGCAACCATCGAGGACTTGAATGGCAAGCAGCCTTCGTTCGGTGATTGCATCGCGAAAGCGGTCTCCTTTCTGTTGCCGACACTCGCGATTGCTCTGCTGGTCGGTTTGGGCGCGGGCATCGGTTTTATGCTGCTTATCGTGCCTGGCATCATGTTGGCGCTCCGCTGGTCGGTCGCAGTGCCAGCGTTGGTGCAAGAGCGGCTCGGCGTATTCGGCAGCATGGCGCGCAGCCGCGATCTGACCAAGGGAAGCCGCTGGGCGCTGTTCGGCCTGTTCCTTATCCTGATCATCGCCGTGGTGACCATTCAGTTGGCGCTTGGCGCCGCAATCGCCCTGTTTGGAGGAGGGATGGTAGGTGCTGTCGTGGACGCATTGGTGACGAGCGTAACGTCGATGGTGATGTCGATTGCTACTGCGGTAAGCTATGTCGAGCTGCGTCAGGTCAAGGAAGGCACCAGCGTCGAAGAACTGTCGCAAATCTTCTCATAGCGGCAAGGGATCTGGCCGCCTTCATCGCATCGGGAAGCCGAACTTGTTCAGGAAGTCTTCCTCCGCTGCGCCGGCAACGCTGCGGCCAGCCGCTTCGCCCATTCCTCGATGCCGGAGCGGCCCGCCAGCAGGTCCTGCCTGATCTCGATGAGGACGGCCGGAATGCCGCGATCGTCGCCATGGACCGGTATGGCGTAGTCGCCGTCGCGGCTGATCACGTAGGGCTCGTTTGCCGCGGCATTGAGCGCACTATCGGCGCGCAGGCCGGCAAGCATTGCCTGGCCGAAGTCGATTGCCCGGTCGTAAAGCACGCCGGCATGCCAGGCACGCGCAATACCGAGGAAGACCGGCGTGAAGGAGTGGATCGTCGCGATCCGCGTCGCTCTGCCCTGCTTCGCCCGCTCGTCTAGGTGGGCGGCCACGCGGTCATGAAACGGCGTGAACATGATCTTGGCGCGCCGGCTTCGTTCCTCAGGATCGAGGCCGACATTGCCGGGGATGCCGGTGTCTTCCGACAGCACCGGAATGCTGCCGCTGGAACCAAGCGGCCGGTTGAGATCGATCAAAAGCCGCGAATAGGAGCTGAGGAAAGCCGGAGCATCGAGCAGCTTCGACAGAGCGCGGGTCACTTCGGCGGCGCCGATGTCCCAGGCGATGTGGCGCTGCAAATCGCTGCTGTCGAGACCGAGCCTCGCATACTCGGCCGGAACATGATTGGACGCATGCTCGCATATCAGAACGATATCGGAACGGCCCGTTTCGTTGATCGCTTCGACGGCGGGTGGCCAACCCTGAGGCTGGATGGCACTGGCAAGCCGCGCAGCCATCAATAGAGCGTCCGGTAGACATCGCAGACAGCCACTGGATCAAGCCCGGCAAGGCGCTCGGTCTCATGCCGCTTGAGGCCGACAAAGGTCTCGACGAACACCGGCGCGAACCATCCGGTCACGGTCTTGTCGGCGACCAGCGCGTCGAGTGCCGCAGGCAGCGTTTCCGGCAGCCGTACGAGCCCTAGCTTCTTGCGCTCGGCAACGCTCATCTGCGTCGGGTCGCCCGAGACCAGCGGCGGCGCCGGCAGCTTGGCCTTCAGCCCCTCCAGCCCGGCGCGCACGATTGCCGCCAGCGACAGATAGGGATTGCCGGTGGCGTCGGCTGCCCGGTATTCGATGTTGTACTGCCGCGCCGGATCGCGCCCGCCGATCGTCACCGCCGGGCAGATGCGCAGGCTCGCCTCGCGGTCGCGGTCGGCAAGCCAGGTGTAGGACGAGCTCCAGCTGTGCGGTTTCAGCCGGTAGTAGGACGACACGCTCGCCGCCGTCATGGCGGTGATTGCGGGCAGGTGGCGGAGCACGCCTGCGCAGAACGAAGCGGTCTGGCCGGAAAGGCCGCCAGGCTGGGCGGGGTCGTAGGTCGCCGGCTTGCCGGCCTCGTCGACGAAACTGAAATGGATGTGGACGCCGTTGCCGACGGCATCCGGCGCGATTTTTGGCGCGAAGCTCGCCCGCCAGCCGGCACATCGCGCGACTTCGCGCGCGATCTCGCGGATGGCGACTGCGCGATCGGCCGCGGCAAGCGCATCGGCTGGCTCGCATGTCACCTCGAATTGGTCGGTGCCGAATTCGGCGATCACCACTTCGGGCGCGACGCCGGCTTCCGCCAGCGCCGCCATCAGATTGGCGGCGAACGGATCGGTGCGGCGCAATGCGGCTAACGACATCGAATGAGCCGGGCCAAAGTCGCCCTCGATGTGGAATTCATGCTCGAAGGCGGCGATGACCGAAAGCCCGGTCGCCGCCCTCAATTCCGCCAGCGCATCGCTCAGCATGGTCCGCGTGCAGCCCACCCACGGGCCGCCGTCGAGTTCGACGATGTTGCCGGCGACCATGTCGAACGGCGTCGCCGATCCGGTCAGCGCCGTGCGGAACCGTGCGTTGAGATCGGGAACGAGCCGCACATCGCCTGACGAGCCCCACGGATTGGGGTCGACGATCGAATTGAACGGCGTCAGCGACAGGTTGGCCTGCAGCCAGCCGACACCGGTCGCAGCGATCTTCTGCAGCCTGCTTTCGACGACCGAGCGGCCGCGCGTGATCGCCGAAAGGTCGGTGGTGACGACGGCAACGAGCGGTTCGACGGTCATGCAGCTTTTCCCAAGGCTTCGAAACGGGCAGTAACGATGGCGGTGTCGGCGACCCAGCAATAGCCGCCGAAGGCCTTGAGCGCGCCATCATGGCGCTCCTGCGAGGCGGCGGCGCAAGCGTCCGATACGCAGGTGACGAGGTAGCCGCGATCGGCGGCATCGCGCACCGCCATGTCGACGCACTGGTCGGTCATGATGCCGGCGACGATCAGGTAGCGAACGCCGAGGTTTTTCAAGACATAGTCGATGTTGGTCGAGTTGAAGACGCCCGACGATGTCTTCGGCAGCATGATCTCGTCGCCGACCGGTGTCAGCGACGGCACCGGCAGGCCCTCCGGCCGGCTCGGCGCGATATGGATCGGCGTCAGCTTGTGGTCGAGCGAGCGGTCGCGGCCGTCTTCTGTCAGGCTCTGGATGATGGTGTGGATCACCTCGACGCCGTTGGCCCGCGCCGCGGCCAGCAGGCGCTCCTGGTTGGGGATCGTTTGCGACGCCGTCTGCCGGTAGAAATAGTGATCGGGACCGTGCTCCGGATGCGCCGGATCTGCGCCGGGCTCCAGCCAGACGCGCTGCATGTCGACTAAGAGCAGCGCGGTCTCGCCGGCCCGGAACGGCTCGTTTCGTTTCGGCAGTGATGGCGTCATGCGTTCTGGTCCTGCTTTGCTGATCACGATCCGGCTGATTTAGCTGATTTTGGTGCACGCGTCCTGCGTGGCGGACACACTTATTGGGAGTATTCGAAGTCGCTAATTTGAGTTAAACTTTGTTTTCGGGCGTGGAGACGGGGGTCTCTGTCATGATCGATTCAGACGTGTTCGACTTTGTCGAACGCTGCAGGAAACATACAGCCACCGGGCCGCTGCTGAGCGACCTTCTTGATACCGTGAGGAATCTCGGCTTCGAGCACCTTATCCTGAGCGGGGTTCCGCTCAGTGGCCAGAAACTTGCACCGATGGTCGAACTGAATGGCTGGCCGGCCGGCTGGTTCGAACGCTATGTCGAGGCCGAGCACGCCGCGGTCGACGGTGTTTGCATCTACTCGGCAAAGACCCTGAAGCCGTTCCTTTGGTCCGAAGTTCCGGCAAAGTGGTCGGATACGGAAGGTTCACGACGGGTCGCCGGCGAGGCGACGGAGTTCGGCATCTGGAGCGGCTTCGCTGTGCCAATGCTCAGCATTCACCATTGGCAATCCGTGCTGTCGTTTGCCTCTTCGGCGAAGTCCTGCACCCTTTCGCCGCGCCATCAAGTGCAACTGGTGACGATGGCGGTGTATGCCGGCATGTCGATCCAGGCCTTGGCGGATGACTATGATGACGATGAAGGCATGCTGACCGACCGTGAGAAAGAGGTGCTGCTCTGGGCCGCGGCCGGCAAGACCTCGTCGGAAACATCCCAGATCCTCGGTCTGACCGAGCGCACCGTCAAATGGCACTCCACCCGTGCCAGGGAAGCGTTTGGCGTCGCAACGACCACGCAAGCGGTCGTCGAAGCGGTGCGCCGGCGCCTGATCCACCCCTAAACGCGTCAACTGTCCCATCGGACAGGTGACGTACATTAGCGAGGCTGCAAATATCACCGGTGAGAACGATCGGGGGATCGCGCCATGATAACAGCCCACGTAGTCAACGCGCATAACAAGCATCTCTACGAAAATGAATTCGACGAATTTCTGCGCCGGCGGCACGATTTCTTCGTGCATCAAAAACGTTGGCGCCCTCCGAGCCCGGATGGTCGCGAGCTGGATCAATTCGATACAGACGCGGCGACATACCTGCTGGGCATTGAAGACGATCGCGTAGTGACTTCGGCTCGATTGATCCCAACGAGCGAGCCGCACATGGTCTCGGAGGTTTTTTCTCACATGTGCGAAAAATCGGGCGTCCCAAGGCGTCCCGATTGGGCCGAATGGACCCGCACATTCGTCGTTCCCGACAAGCGAACTGCCGGACTGAGGGGAACGCTGACGCAGCTGTGCTGCGCGGTGATGGAATACGCACTCGACGAGGGACTCAGCGCCGTCGGCGGCGTCCAGGAAACCTACTTCATGCCGCACCACGGCGCGCTGAAGTGGCGCGCCGAGCCGATGGGCATGGCCAGGGAAGAAAACGGCGAGTGGTACATCGTCGCGTATATCGAGGTGAACGAGGCGGCGCTGGCGAGTGTGCGGAAGATACTTGGGATTGGGCATTCGTTGCTTGTGAGGCGTGGGATTCAATTGCCGTTCATTGATAACGCTCTGAGGCTTGGTAACGCAGCCTAGGTCGACCAAACCGGCCGGCTAGGCCGAAAAAGCGGTCTTCGACTGGAGTGCTTGCCTCCACCGGGGTGAGCTTCGGCAATAATGTGTAGGATGTGCTTGCCGATTTTGAATATTGTGCAACCACCACATTACGTGAACTTGATGAGGAACTTAGACGATGAAAGTATTGATTGGATCTTTTGCTGTCATGCTTGCGGCGTACAGCCAGGCCAACGCCGACCCCTGCTATATTGAATATACACGCCGTGACTGTGGGGTAGGGACTTTTGGAGACTCGGCATATCAAAAGAATAATTCACGCGATCATACTTATAAAATAACTTCCACGATGACAAAGAATGGATCTTTTTTTCGCAACGACATAAACACGGTCTCGGCAGGAGATCGCGCGTATGTTGGATGCACCCGCGGGGAGGGTACAGATTACTATTCATTTGCAATTGTAGGATGTGAGCAGCAATAGCCATTGAAGGAGGGATTACGCTTATGGAAACTCGGCTAACCCGCGCCTCTCTCGCGTTTTGGGCACTGTTTGGGATTGGGATCACCGTATGTCCGACTTTCGGCGCAGACAACCTTGTGTGTGGTGAGCCTTACGGGTTGCGAAACGGTGAACCCATTTCCAGTGCAATCGCCATTGTGGATCCTGGCCAAGCGAAAGACTTGTGTGCCGATGCGCCCAAGGGCAGTGAAGTCGTACAGCTGAGATGCACGACAAGGCTGGATACACAACATGGGTCATTCTACAGATGTGAGCTTGGGAAAGATTGTATAAACAAAGGGGTGTTCTCCAGCCCCACGAGGAAGGGGGATAAGATCTGCATACACTACAGCAATTCTGGCTCTGTGAAGCATCATGCCGGGTTCAGTATGGCGCTGAAATAGTGCACTCAACCAGCGCGGCGTGCATTTTTGCTTGTCCAGACATTCTTCTTAGTCACCTTGTTAAGATTGTGCGCAATGAGCCCGCGCGATGACAGTGACAGTGCGCTATTTTCTTTTCGCCGCCTGCTTCGTTCGTTTCACGGCTTTGCCGATTTGCCTGGCGATGCTCTCGGCCCACGGGTGGATCGAAAACCGTGACATCGGCGACGCGGCGATACTCGATGAGCAGTTTTTGTGGATGGGCTTCGGGCGTGAAAACACTTTGGCACGCCCGTACGGTGCTGGGGGATGCGGCAGACCGGGAACGCAGGAAACGTATACTATGCCCCGGGGCGACATGGTAGAAAGTGCACCGTTACCGTAATTCGAGTGGTACATCGTCGCTTATGTCGAGGTGAATGAGCCGGCGCTGGCGACTGTACGGACGATACTTGGGATTGGGCATTCGTTGCTGATTCGGCGGGGGCGAAGCTGCCTTTTATCGAGCGTGAAAGAAGCCTGAGGCAAGTCGCTTCATGCTTAAATATTCGAAGGCAAGTACCGATATACTGGTGCACGTGCACGGCATAGTCCGTGGCATGTCGAAACTGTGAGCTGACGCGATTAAGACTTCTTTTCGCCTGCTCAAATCAAATCCGAATTTCGTCCGAAGTTAAAGAAATTAGTTATCCAGGGAGGGGAAATTATGGACCGTCGTACGTTTATTAAAGTGCTCCCGGCAGCGGGATTTACTACCGTAGCCGCAAGTGCCTATGGACAGGAAACACACCTTGATGATGCGAGCCGGAGGGAATTCGAAGATCTGTTGGCAACGCAGGACGAGATGCGACGCCATCTTTTTGCAATCACCGATACCGAGATTCTCCCGGAGGGGCCTCTTGACCGGGTCTACTACTGGAACAACGTAGGGCTCAATATATCCGCGATCGACCATACCCCGGCCGCGGACCAATTGGACGGGGGCGGCTCGAGTGCACCGGACCCGCGCCGGTTTGGTGAGCAGCTTGGTCCGCATCGGTCCTCATACGCAATGGCAGTTGCTCAGATAGCCGTCTTTGAGGCAGTCAATGCGTTCCCCAAGAGCGCAAATTCGAAGAAATATCAGAGCTATACCGGCTTCAGCAGCGCGCCATCAGCGCCTGCGGACGCATCGTTGGACGGTGCGATCGCCCAGGCTATGCATGATGCCCTCGCGCACCTGTACCCGTTCAAGGCAGCTGATGTTCGCAGTGTCTTGGACAGAGATATTGCCCGCATGTCCGGTACATCACCGACGGGCGACAAGATCGACATTGGGGCTGGACGCAAGATCGGTCAGGCGGCGGCGAAATCCATCATCGAGAAACGAAAGGATGACGGGACAAACCACCAAGAGATCAAATTCGCCGATCTGCCACCGGACAATGGGCCCCTAAAATGGTCGATTGATCCTGTCAGCAAGATTGAGACGGCACTCGGCGCTAAATGGAAAGACGTGACACCGTTCTTGCTGATGAAAGGCGATCAGTTCCGGCTCCCCGATCCGCCCAAACTCAACGATGCGCGGTATATTGCGGCGTTCGACGAGGTAAAGGACATCGGAAAGAAGGGCGTTTATCCGATGGACACCTCGCGAAAGAAGGGTGAGACGTTCCGCGCAATCTTCTGGGGCTATGACGGGACGCCAAATCTCTGCGCGCCCCCACGTCTATACAATCAGCTGGTGAGGACTATTACCGCTGATAAAAAAATATCCGATCCCGCAGAATTGGCTAGGATATTGGCTCTTTGCAACACAGCAATGGCCGATGCAGCGATTGCGGCTTGGGATTCCAAATTCACGCATCGCTACTGGCGCCCAGTAACCGGCATTCGCTGGCCAGGAATGGAAGGGGATGCAAAGGGGGATGCATCCAATGTGCCGGACCCGACGTGGGAACCGCTCGGATCGCCCAATACGGATTCGAAGAAGGCCAACTTTACCCCTCCTTTCCCCGCGTACCCGTCCGGCCATGCAACTTTCGGGGGAGCGCTGTTCCAGGTTTTGCGGATGATTTTCAAGGACACCGGCGACGATACTCCCTTCGTGCTCGTGTCAGATGAGTTCAACGGCAAGCACAAAGGGGTCAATGACGCAAAACCCCGGCGATATTTGCCGCTTTCATTCGTGGCTTTGCAGGATGCTGAGTTTGAAAATGCCTTCAGCCGTGTGTGGTTGGGTGTTCATTGGCGGCAGGATGGCGAGGACGGCATCCAGCTTGGTAACAAAGTCGGCAACTGGGCATTCCAGAATGGTTTTGCAGAGGTCTAGCCTCTGTCTCATCGAGCGGCTTCAGCGCCCGAACAAAGCAAGCAGAGGCCTCTCAGCGACGTTTACTGTGAAACTACGGTGACAGTGCACTATTTTCTTTTCGCCGCGTGCCTCGTTTTCCGGGTTTCACGTGTTGCCGATGCCCGGCGATGCTCGGCCCACGGGTGCACCGATAACCGCGACATCGACGACGCGGCAATACTCGATGAGCAGTTCTTGTGGAACACATAGTGCTCGGACGTGAAGACACCTTGGCCCGCCCGTACGGCGCTGGGTACGCGGCAGACCTGGAACGCCGGCAGGTGCACCATGCTGCGGCGGCGGCGACATGGTAAAAGTGCACTGTCGCCGTAATTCCGATCAGCCTGAGAAGTGCACTTCTTTGGATTGAGATCTCCGTGCCGGGAAACGGCGGAGCATCGAGCATGGAGATAATTAATGAAAAGTATTGAGCAATATGTAAGAACGGGCATTTCTGCGCTAGAAGAGCTGCAGGCCGCATTGAAGATTGCCATGCAGCTAGAGTTTTCTACAATCCCACCCTATCTTTGCGCTGAGTGGTCGATCAAAACTGATCATGACGGTGTTCGGGGCATGATTCACGATATTGTTGTACAAGAAATGTACCACTTCGCGTTGGCGGGTAACATGCTCACAGCAATTGGCGGCGCAGTCGATGTCGCGAACGCCACGTTTATTCCGAGCTACCCTACAGATGAGTTGCCGGGCGGTATTCCACAGGTGCTGCCGGTCGACCTCCACCCGCTATCAATGGATCAGTTGGCGGTATTCATGCAGATCGAATATCCCGAATTTCCGCCTGTTGCGCTGGGAAAGTCGACCGGTCCGGCGACAATTGGTGAATTTTATGATGCAATAGCTAGTGGTTTTTCGTCCCTGAATCCTACCTTTGATCCGAATGCCTTTTTTGTCGACGTGCCTGATGCGAGCCCGATCAGAAGTGCCGCCGACGCGCAACTTGCGATTGCGAGAATTAAGGGCGAGGGAGAAGGAACGCCAGGCTCGCCTGACCAGCCTCCCGATGATGCAATGCTATTGGCGCACTATTACGTGTTCAAACAGATATTCCTTGGGAAAGGTCTAATTCGGGACTCATCTGGGAAATGGGCTTTCAGCGGCCCTAATATCATCCTTCCCGAAAGCTATAATTTCAGCCAATCTAAGGCCGATGCAGCAATGTCGGCCGCCTTCAATCAGGCCCTGACGGAACTGCTGATTGGGCTTCAGGAATGTTGGACCGCCGGTACGGAGCCCGACGTTGGTGCTATGGGCCAATTGGGGAGACTTGGCCGAACTCTGATAAAAGCGGGAATTCGCCCAGATTTTCTTTGGGACTCCTCTACGGCCAGGTGAGCGGAAGCGAGGCCCTAACGATTGCGCGGTTCGCAAGGCTCACCCTTAAATAAAGAGATGGCTGGGATTCCTGGAAGCTTTTCGAACTTTCTGGGTCGCGCCTCAGCCCGAATTGCAGGCGCTTATGGGACAATTTGGGGCATTAGATTCGGTCTTAGGAAACATTTGAGGAGGCATCGACTTTCTGGCTCGCGGGTGCCTCCCCGGTCGTGAACATCAGCACGAAAGCCACCCTATAGTTCTACGTGCGAACGGCGGCTATGCGCCTCATGTCGGCCGTTGAGGTGATCTTCGCTGTTGCCCGATAGCGGACGTTGCCGGCGACCACCTTGGACGTCGTTGTTGCGCCATTTCCAGACATTCCCGATGCTTTTCAGGAGCGGACCTTCGTTTATCGTCCGGAACCGACCCGTTGCGACCTTGGGCGTTGCAGACTTGAACCTCCAAATCGAGGTCGGGAACCTGACCTTCAGCGCAAGAGCATTCGGGGGTGCGCTCGCGTGAGGTCATTCACCACATTTGGCGGCGACCCGCAGATGCTTTTTCGTGTTATGATGGGCTTGCAATGCGCGTAATCTCGACCTCGGCAATATGGCAGAGGTCGACAGCTATTGCCTTGGCACAGGAAGCTTTCGCCCCCAGCACTTGATCGCCTCCGAAACGTGGGTGTGCTGCTTTCCCTGACTGACCCGGGCGAGGAGGTTGTCCATGTCCACGAGTAGTGTTGACCGCCCGCTGCAGCCGGGTGACCGGGCACCGAATGTTGTGCTCAATGCGATCTCACGCGAAGGCAAGATCGCACTCGATGATTTTCGAGGCCGTAGCCCGTTGTTGATCGGTTTGTTCCGAGGCCTGCACTGTCCGTTCTGCCGGCGCCATGTCGCGGCGATGGCGCAACTTAAGCCGGCCCTGCGTGAGAAAGGCGTCGAATGCCTGGCGGTGGTCAATACGCCGGTCGAGCGGGCGCGGCTCTATTTCCGTTACCACCCGGCACCCGATCTTCTCGCCGCATCCGACCCGGAGCGCGCCTCGCACCGTGCTTTCGGCTTGCGCGAGGTCGGGATGGACACGGTCATGGCGATACCGTTCCATCTCCCGGGCGAGTTGCCCGAGCCTATGGACGTCATGGCAATGAATGAATTTCTTAACAAGAAGGAAGGATATGAGATTACGGAAGTCGATCAGCAGGCGATGGCTTCCAGCCAGGCGCAGCTTGTCGGTCAGTTCCTAATCGACCGGGCGGGCATCGTACGCTGGAACTTCACTGAAGTTCTGGAGGATGGCCTCAACACCTTCAGAGCGCTGAATCCCGAGGAATTGATGTCGGCAGCTTCCCAAGTTGCACATTAATAGGCTGCGGAAATGGGCTGCTAAAAACTCGCTCGACGGGCACCGTCCTGTGGTGAGCGCAATCGTCCGCAGGGCATCCAGTTTGGCTGGGGAACCTGGATTCGAACCAGGACTAACGGAGTCAGAGTCCGTGGGTCTACCGTTAACCTATTCCCCAGCAGGCGCGGTTGTTGAAAACCGCGCGGGCAGGGCGACGATGTCGCCGCGCGTGCCTTGTAGCCGCCGCCGGAAAATAGTCAACCCTGTGTCTAGGCTCAATCGTCGGCTTCCGGCGCTTCAACTCTCACTCCGGCTGAATTGCGAGCGCTCGAAATAGAGCACCACGCCGAGCGCGATCAGCAGCGGGATGATCAGGTAGAACAGCCGGAATACCAGGAGCGCCGCCAGCACGCCGACCTGGTCCATATGTGACAAGCCGGCGAGGAACACCACCTCGAAGACGCCGAGCCCGCCCGGCGCATGCGAGATCTGCGCGATCGAGAACGACACCAGGAACACGCCGAGCACGATGAAATAGCCGGGATTGCCGGTGGCGGGCAGGGCAAAGAAGATGATCGCCGCCGCGGCCAGCAGCTCGATCGGGCCGACCAGCAATTGCCGCGCCACGATCGGCAGCGCGGGATAGTGCAGCTGAAAGCTGCCAATCCTCAGCGGCCTCAGATGCAGCCAGCTGCCGAAGACATAGGCCGCCACCACGAGCAGCATGGCAAGCCCTGCCGCTTGCGACAGCTTGTGGTGCGGCGTGCCGGAAAACCGGTCGATCACCTCAGGCTCGAGCAGCAGGACGATGCTTGAGACGAACAGCGTCGACAGCACGAAGGTGATCCAGCAGATCGCCACCAGAATGCCGACATCCTGCCCGGTCAGGCCCTTGGTGCCGTAGGCGCGGTAGCGGATCACTGCGCCGGAAAATACCGAGCCGCCGATATTGTGCGACAGCGCGTAGGTGGTGAACGAGCAGAAGGTGACGAACAGCCACGAGACTTTTTTGCCGATGTGCAGCAGCGCGATGTGGTCGTAGCCGGCGAGCGAGGCATAGGCGATGACCGAGCTCAGCGCCGCCAGCACCCAGCCGCGCGCCGGGATGGCGATTATGCCGGCCCAGACGTCGTCGAGCGAGATGCCGCGTAATTCGTGCAGCAACAGCCACAGCGAGAACACCACCGCGGCGATGCCGATGACGGGCCAGAAATAGCGCCTCCAGTTCATGGCGTGAGGATCATGCGTTGCAGCCCGTACCCGTTTTCCGGTTCGCAGCAGGCAAACCGCCCGCGGTCCCGAATGTTTCACCCCTCCATTTCAGAAATGCCTCATTGAAGCCGGCTATTCAACCGGGAACGCTCGCCATCATCGGGCCGAGGGCAGGGGCGAGACAACGCCGCCGGCAAAATTCGCCGCGAGCACTCTTGGTGATCCGGCCCGGCGCTGATAGTCTGGCCGCAACTTGAACATGTAAAAGCGCCTGCTGCGTCCGGTCTCGGTTCGCGCGGCGCCGGAAGGAACGACAGTGGAAGACCACGAAGCCGGCGCTGGTGCGCCGGAAGTGGGCGTGTCCAGGGGTTCGCCGCCGCCCGGCCAGGCAAGCCCATCCGCCGGACGCTACGGCCGTCAGGTGCAGCCCCGGTCCGGCAATGGACAGGCTGGCGACACGTCCCACGATCACAAGGGTCAGAACGGCCCTCATCAGAACGGCAAACCCAAGAAGCGGCGCAAGCGTCGGCGCGGGCGCAAGGTTTTCGCACGCGACGAGGCTCGTCCGGTAATAACAGGCACTTCGGTGCCCGCCGCCGGCGCGCCCCCGGCCGCTCGCCAGCCCCAGCCAGCTGCTTCGATCGCGCCTCCATCTCCAATCACGCAATTGCCTCCAGCCTCGCCAAGGCTGGGGCAAGGTCCCCGCACGCCGCCACCGCTGCAGGAATTGCCGGTATTTGCCGCACTCGACCTCGGTACCAACAATTGCCGCCTGCTAGTCGCGGTGCCGACGCGTCATGGCCAGTTCCGCGTCATCGATGCCTTCTCGCGCATCGTCAGGCTGGGCGAGGGCCTTACCGCCAATGGCCGGCTTGGCGACGCCGCAATGGACCGCGCGGTCGAAGCGCTGAAGATCTGCGGTGACAAATTGCGCAACCGCAAGGTCAGGAAGGCCAGGCTGATCGCCACCGAGGCTTGCCGCACCGCCGCCAACGGCGTCGAGTTCCTCGAGCGCGTCGAGCGCGAGGCCGGCCTGAAGCTCGAGATCATCGACCGCCAGACCGAGGCGCGGCTGGCGGTGTCGGGCTGCGGCTCGCTGGTCGAGCGCGACACGCAAGGCGTCGTGCTGTTCGACATCGGCGGCGGCTCGTCCGAAATCGCGCTGATCGACCTCACTGGTCACCGCTCGCCAAGGCTTGCCAACCATATCGTCTCATGGACATCGCTGCCGGTCGGCGTCGTCTCGCTGGCCGAGCGTTTTGGCGGCCGCACGGTGACGCGCGATATCTTTGGCGCCATGGTCGAGGATGTCGCAATACGGCTGCGTGCCTTCGACGGGCGCGACCGTCTGAGCCACCTCCTGTCTAGCCCGAAATTCCATTTGCTCGGCACCTCGGGTACGGTGACGACGCTGGCCGGCGTTCACCTCGATCTCGAACGCTACGACCGCCGCCGCGTCGACGGGCTGTGGATGGATCGCAACAGCGTTGACCGCATGGTCGAAAAGCTGGTCGGCTGGGATTTCCAGCAGCGCGTCGCCAACCCTTGCATCGGCGCCGACCGCGCCGACCTGGTTCTGGCCGGCTGCGCAATATTGGAGGCGATCCGCGCCGTCTGGCCGTCGGAGCGGCTGCGTGTCGCCGACCGCGGCCTGCGCGAGGGCATATTGAGCGAATTGATGGCCGATGATGGCGTCTGGCGGCGAGGCCGGCAATGACCAAGAAACCGGAAAGACCGAGCTCCGCCGGCATTCGCGTGCTGAAGACGAAGATCAAGAAGAAAAGCGGGCTGAAGGAATCGTCGCGCCGCTGGCTGCAGCGCCACATCAACGATCCTTATGTCCAGCGCTCGAAGGCCGACGGCTATCGCTCGCGCGCGGCCTACAAGCTGATCGAGATCGACGACAAGCACCATTTGCTCAAGCCAGGCATGAAGGTGATCGACCTGGGTGCGGCACCCGGCGGCTGGTGCCAGGTCGCCGCAGCACGTACGAAATCTACCGCGGAACACCCGAACGTCGTCGGCATCGACTATCTCGAGATGGACGCCGTGCCGGGCGCGCCGGTGTTGCTGATGGATTTCCTCGATCCGCAGGCGCCGCAGATGCTGGCCGAGACGCTGGGCGGCCAGCCGGACATCGTGCTCTCCGACATGGCCGCACCCACCACCGGCCACAAGCGGACCGACCACATCCGCACCATGCATCTGTGCGAGGTGGCGGCCGATTTCGCGCTGTCGGTACTGAAGCCGGGCGGGCATTTTCTCGCCAAGACGTTTCAGGGCGGCGCCGAGAACGAATTGCTGGCGAGGCTGAAGCGGAATTTCCGCTCGGTCCATCACGTCAAGCCGCCGGCCTCGCGCGACGAGTCGGTAGAGCTTTATTTGTTGGCGAAGGATTTTAAGGGCGGAAACGGCGCGGCGTGAAAATCGCTCTGTAGCGATCCTTCGCGCCCCCCTCTGTCCTGCCGGACATCTCCCCCACGAGGGGGGAGATTGGCAGCTTCGGCGCGCCGTCTAATCCTGCAACGTTGAACATTGGCGAAGGCCGATGTCACGATCTCCCCCCTCGTGGGGGAGATGTCCGGCAGGACAGAGGGGGGCGCTGTCCCTCCGGCGTCCCTAAGCACGAGCAAAGGTCAACGCCCCGGCGGGCTCACCGGCTCCAGGGTCTTCGGCGGCGTCAGTCGGCCATGTCCCGACACGGCATTGCCGGCGTCCGGCGCCAGCCGCATGAACGACAGCGAGGCCGCCGCCGACACCGCCGCTACGATGAAGAAGGCGGTGTGGAAGTCGCTCAGCGTCAGCGGGCCGCCATGGATCTTGGTCGACACTTCCAGGATGCCGCCGGCCAGCGCCACGCCGAGTGCGATCGCCAACTGCTGGAACACCGCCGTGATCGGCGTCGCCTTGCTGGTGTCGGCGGCCGAAATCTCGGCGTAGGCAAGCGCATTGGTGCCGGTGAAGAACATCGAGCGGATGAAGCCACCGGCGAGCAGCATGGCGAGGATCAGCCCATAGGGCGTGTCGGGTGTGAACAGGCCGTTGATGGCGATGGACGCGGCGGCGATGAGCGAGCCTGAAATCAGCACACGGCGGAAGCCGGCGACCCTGAAGATCAGCGCGGTGACGAATTTCATGCCCATGGCGCCGATTGCCGAGACGAAGGTGATCATGCCGGACTGGAACGGCGTCAGCCCGAAACCGATCTGGAACATCAGCGGCAACAGGAATGGTACGGCACCGATGCCAATGCGGAACAGTCCGCCGCCGAGCACCGACGAGCGGAACACCCGATTGCGAAACAGCTCGAGCGCCAGCAGCGGATTCTTGGCGTGGCGTCCGTGCAGCAGGTAAAGCACCGCCGATGCCAGCCCGACGGCAACGGTGATAAAGCCGGCAGCGGGCGGCAGAGCCGGCAGGCTGACCACCGACAGGCCGAACACAATTCCGGATGCCGCCAGCCCGCTCAGCACGAAGCCGATGAAATCGAGCGGCGGTGTCTCGGCAGGGTCGGTCTTCGGCAGGAAACGCGTGGCCAGCCAGATGCCGATCAGGCCGATCGGCACATTGATCAGAAAAATCCAATGCCAGGAGAAATAGGTCGTGATGAAGCCGCCGACCGGCGGGCCGACCAGGGGGCCGACCAGAGCCGGGACGGTCAGCCACGACATGGCGGCGACGAGTTCGCTTTTCGGCGTCGCGCGTACCAGCACCAGACGCCCGACCGGCGTCATCATGGCGCCGCCAATGCCTTGCAGGAAGCGTGAGACCACGAAAGCCGGCAGCGAATTGGAAATGGCGCACGCGACTGAACCGACGATGAACACGGCGATAGCGGCACGGAAGACATTCTTGGCCCCAAAGCGGTCGGCCATCCAGCCGCTGATCGGAATGAAGATCGCCAGCGATACCAGATAGGCGGTCAAGGCCAGCTTGAGCGCGATCGGGGTGGTGTGGATGTCGATGGCGATCGCCGGCATGGATGTCGCAATGACGGTCGAATCCATGTTTTCCATGAATAGAGCGACCGCCAGGATAAGCGGAATGGTGCGGTTCACGATGGATCCGGCCTTGAAATGTGCGTCGCGATTGCTTGCCGGCCTCGGGGGCCAAACCGACAGCTAGGGCGGTTATCATGGCTTGGCCCGGATGTCGCATTAATTTGCTGTCACGTTTGTGCGAACCGCAAGTCTTGCCGCACCTGCGGCAAATACAGCTTTGCCACTACACAACCATCGGCTTTTCAACGGCGACGGGACGTGTTACGAGCCAGCGCCAATCCTGAAAGGGAAGAAGACGAGTCGGCGCTGTCCATCAGGGCGAGCGCCTTTCCTGCATTCCGAGGGCTGGCCATGGCAAAAATCATCGAGACGTCCACCGGCGCATTGGCGCTCACCTTTGACGACGTGCTGCTGCAGCCGGGTCATTCCGAGGTTATGCCCGGCGAGACCGACATCCGCACCCGCATCGCCGGCGACATCGACCTCAACGTGCCGATCCTGTCGGCCGCCATGGACACGGTTACCGAGGCGCGGCTTGCGATCGCCATGGCCCAGGCCGGCGGCATCGGTGTCATCCACCGCAATTTCTCGCCGGCCGAACAGGCCGAGCAGGTGCGGCAGGTGAAGAAATTCGAATCCGGCATGGTGGTCAACCCTGTCACCATCGGTCCCGAGGCAACGCTTGCCGATGCGCTGGGTCTGATGCGCACCTACAGCATCTCGGGCATTCCGGTGGTCGAGAACGGCGGCAGCGGCGGTCACACGGTCGGCCGGCTCGTCGGCATCCTGACCAACCGCGACGTCCGCTTCGCCTCCGACCCGGCGCAAAAGGTCTATGAACTGATGACCCGCGAGAACCTGATCACGGTCAAGGAGAACGTCGATCAGGACGAGGCCAAGCGGCTGCTCCATCAGCACCGCATCGAGAAGCTGGTTGTGGTCGACCGGGACGGCAATTGCGTCGGGCTGATCACGGTCAAGGACATCGAGAAGTCGCAGCTCAACCCGCACGCCACCAAGGATGCGCAGGGACGCCTGCGCGCCGCCGCCGCCACCAGTGTCGGCGATGACGGTTTCGAGCGGGCCGAGCGCCTCATCGACGCCGGCGTCGACCTTCTGGTGATCGACACCGCGCACGGTCATTCGCAGCGCGTCCTGGATGCGGTGACGCGGGCCAAGAAGCTGTCCAACTCGGTTCGCATCCTGGCCGGCAACGTCGCGACCGCGGAAGGCACCTTGGCGCTGATCGATGCCGGCGCCGACGCGGTCAAGGTCGGCATCGGACCGGGTTCCATCTGCACCACCCGCATCGTCGCCGGCGTCGGCGTGCCGCAGCTCTCGGCGATCATGTCAGCGGTCGAGACAGCGCATAAATCGGGCGTCTCGGTCATTGCCGATGGCGGCATCAAATATTCGGGTGATCTCGCCAAGGCGCTGGCCGCCGGCGCCAGCGCGGCGATGATCGGCTCGCTGCTGGCCGGCACCGACGAGAGCCCGGGCGAGGTCTATCTGCACCAGGGCCGCTCCTTCAAAGCCTATCGCGGCATGGGCTCGGTCGGCGCGATGGCGCGCGGCTCCGCCGATCGTTATTTCCAGGCCGAGGTGCGCGACACGCTGAAACTGGTCCCGGAAGGCATCGAAGGGCAGGTCCCATACAAAGGACCTGTGTCTGGCGTGCTGCACCAGCTTGCAGGCGGCCTGAAAGCCGCTATGGGTTATGTCGGTGGCCGCGACCTTGCCGATTTCCGCGAGCGCGCCACTTTTGTGCGGATATCCAATGCCGGACTTCGTGAAAGCCACGCCCATGACGTCACGATTACCCGCGAAAGCCCGAATTATCCTGGCGGAGCCTGACCGTCATGCGTCCTGGCGCAATCTGGCGGCAATGATCCTGCGGCTGTCGCGCCACGCGGCCGCACTCTGTGTCGCCGCCGTGGCGGTTTTCATCATCATGACGGCGATGGAGTTCCTCTATTTTCGCCAATTGAGCGGCGGTCTGCCGTCGCTCGACATGCGCTATGCCGGTTTCACTCCGGATGAGGGCATGGCCTGGCTAACGGCCCTCGGCCGGCGCGGCAGCGAGATTATTCTCGTCTGGCATTACCTGACCTTCGACCTGCTGTTTCCGGCGCTGCTGTCGCTGACGATGGTAAGCCTGATCCTGGCCACGGGCCGGCGGCTGAAGAATTTCCGTGCACTGCCTGCGCAAACCCAGTCGATATTCGCGGTTGTGCTGGTGCTGCCCTACCTGCTTACCGACTATGCCCAGAACATTGCCGTGGCTCGTCTTTTGTCCGATTTTCTGTCGGCCAATCCGGATTCGCTATCCTTCGCCTCGGCGCTGATCGTCACCAAATTCGCCCTGCTGGCGATACCGGTGACCGTCATTGCGGCTTTCACTCTGATGGCTCAGAAACGGCCTTGAAGGGTGGGTGACAACGACAGGGGGCGTCTTGAACCAGACCGCGATCTTCTGGCCGATGCTGGCGCAGGTGCTGCTGGTCTATATCGTCTATGTCGTAATGGGCCGGCGCCGCCATGGCGCGGTCAGATCGGGCGAAGCCAAGACCGGCCAGTTCAAGACGCGCTCGACGGAGCCTGGGTCCAGTATCACCGTCGCCAACAATCTGAGCAACCAGTTCGAACTGCCGGTGCTTTTCTACGTCTTATGCTTGACGCTGCACGTGACCAATAGCGTCAATTATCTGACCTTGGCACTGATGTGGATCTTTGTAGTCTCCCGCTATCTTCACTCATCGATCCACTTGACCAGCAATCGGCTAATCTTGCGTAGCAGGGCATTCTACCTGGGCGCGGTAGTTCTTGCACTTGGCTGGATATGGCTGGCGCTGCATCTGCTCGGCTTGGTCTGAGCAAGCTCAAGGCTACAAATCGAACACAGCGATTTTGCGCTTGTCGAACCTGATGGCGAGTTCGCCGCGCACCAGCTTGAGCGCGGCCTCGCCGAAGACGGCACGCCGCCAGCCCTGCAATGCCGGCACGTCGGCTTCCTCGCCCTCGGCAGCGATGCGGTCGATGTCGTCACTGGAGGCGAGTACCTTCGATGCGACGCCCTCCTTTTCTGCAACGATCCGCAGCAGCACCTTCAGCAACTCCGCCGCGGCGCTTGACCCCTCCGGCGGCTGGAAGCTCTTCGGCAGCTTCGGCATCTCTTCCCTGGGCAGGGCAAGGGCAGCGTTTACCGCGCCAAGCAGTGCCGTCGCCGTCGACGAGCGCTCCCAGCCCTTCGGCGTGGTACGCAGCTTGCTCAGCGCCGCAGCGTCGCGCGGCGCCTGCTGCGCCACTTCGTAGATCGCATCGTCCTTGAGCACCCGGCCGCGCGGCACGTCGCGCTCGCGCGCTTCGCGTTCGCGCCAGGCGGCCACCGCCTGCACGATCGCCAGTTCCTGCGGCTTGCGCAGCCGCATCTTGAGCCGCTTCCAGGCATCCTCGGGATGCGGATCGTAGGTCTCGCGCGAGGTCAGCACGTCCATCTCCTCGTTCAGCCAGTGGGCGCGGTTTTCCCGCACCAGCTCGGC
The DNA here is from genome assembly GCF_040318035.1 of Mesorhizobium sp. M1329. Lineage (NCBI taxonomy): Bacteria > Pseudomonadati > Pseudomonadota > Alphaproteobacteria > Hyphomicrobiales > Phyllobacteriaceae > Mesorhizobium > Mesorhizobium sp. M1329. The sequence goes on from NZ_JAMYLN010000040.1 coordinate 29,304, forward strand.
GCTGAGATGCTTGTAGACCTCGATCAGGTGGGTGACGTCGGCGAGCGCGTAGTCGAGCTGCTTTTCGGACAGCGGACGGTGGCGCCAGTCGGTGAAGCGCGAGGACTTGTCGAGCCGCGCGCCGGTGATGCGCTGCACCAGCTGGTCGTAGGAAACGCTGTCGCCGAAGCCGCAGACCATCGCCGCGACCTGGGTGTCGAACACCGGATGCGGCACCAGATCGCCGAGATGCACAATGATTTCGATGTCCTGACGCGCCGCATGGAAGACTTTGACGATCGCCTCGTTGGCCATCAGCCTGAAGAACGGTTTCAGGTCGATGTCGGCCGACAGCGGATCAATCAGCGCCGTCACCCCGGGCGCTGCCATCTGGATCAGGCACAGGATCGGCCAGAAGGTCGTTTCGCGAATGAATTCGGTATCGACGGTGACGAATTCCGCCCTTTCGAAAGCGGTAATAGCGGTCTCGAGTTCTTTCTGGGTGGTGATGACGTGCATCAAATCGCTTTTGGCAAGGGATAGGGTCTCTTTCAATTTCAGCCGCGCGCGCTTTCGTCAAGCGCAAGCACCTCTATCCAGGCTTTGCAGGTTCATCGGGATCGGCATTCCGCTTCGCCAACCGGGCAAAAACCGTCGACGTGCGCAACAGCGCCGTAAAACGGCTGCGATGGGTGGCCGGCACGGCGGAGCGCGCCTGCATCCGGTAAAGGATGACGGCCACGAAGATCGCATAGACGGTGGCGCTGAACACGAACAGCGCGCTCGGCCCGAAAAATTGCATCACCGTCGAGGCGGCGAACGGGCCGCCGATGGCGCCGAAGGAATAAAACAGCATCAAGGCTGCATTGATCAGCACGAACTCGCCCTTGTCGGCGCGGTCGTTGGAATGCGCCGCCGAAAGCGAATAGAGCGGCATGGCGAAGCAGCCGAAGATGAAGACGAGCAGGAAGTTGAGGAACGGACTGCCGCCGGCCACGAACGCCAGCGCCAGTGCCGCCACCATCGCACAGCACGTCGTCATCAGCAGCACCGAGCGCCGGTCCCAGCGGTCGGAGAGATAGCCAAGCGGGTACTGGATGATGGCGCCGCCGAAAATGCCGACGCTGACGAAGGTGACGACGTCGGCGACCGACATGCCGATCTGCTCGGCATAGACCGGCGACAGGGTGCGGAAGGCGCTGTTGGTGACGCCGACGGCGATACAGCCGAAGCAGCCGAGCGGCGAGATCCGCCAGACGCGCGCCAAATCGAGCTTGACGTCTTCCGGCGGCGTAGGATTGGAGCGGTCGCCGAGCGAAACCGGCACCAGCGAAACGGTGATCATCATCGACATGATGGCGAAGATGGCAAAGCCGCCGGCGCCAAAGATCGGGATCAGGAACTGGGCGCCCGTCACCGAGCCGATGTCGACCATCCGATAGATGGCAAGCACCCGCGCCCGGTCGGTGTTGGTGACACCGGAATTCAGCCAGGCTTCCATGATGGTGAACAGGCCGGCAAAGCAGAACCCGCCGGCAAAGCGCACGGCGCACCACATCACCGGATCGATGACCAGCACCAGCAGCAGCGTTCCCGCCGAGGCGATCGCCGCCAGTGCCGAAAAGGCGCGCACATGGCCAACGGACTTCATGATGCGGGTCACGGCAAGGCAGCCGAGCAGGAAGCCGGCGAAATAGAACGTGCCCATCAGGCCGATCGAGGAAGCGGGAAAACCTTCCTGCGCACCACGCAGCGCAATCAACGTGCTCTGCAGGCCGTTGCCGCCGAGCAGGATGCCGGCGGCGATCAGGAGGGGGATCAGCGGGCGGATGGAAGACATGAAGGAAAGCCTGTCGTTGATCCCTTCTTGAACCATCGCCTTCGCCAATGCCAGCGGCAATTCCCGGTGGCGTTGGGCCAGCCGAGGGCAACCGCGTGGCTCCGGACGCTCCGCGTTGGGAACCAAGGCGTATCTTTGTAGTTCAGTGCTGGTGGGCGAATACGCGTCTTGTGAGCTGCCGGTGTGCGGAGACGGTGTCGGGCATTGACGCGTCCGTTTCTGCTGCCCGGCCTGAAGCTCCAAAGGGAGGTCCGCCATCATGAAATTTCATCCCGCATTTGCTGCATTTGCGGTGGCCGCAGTTCTGACGGCTGGGCCGGCGCGGGCTGTCGACCTCGCCATGGTGTCCGGCGACACCGGCAACGGCCAGAGAATCCTTCGCGAGATCCTCGATCAATACGAGAAGAAGACCGGCAACAAGGTTAGCGTCGTTCCGCTGCCGCCCTCGGCGACGGACCAGTTTGGCCAATACCGGCTCTGGCTCGCCGCCGGAAGCAGCGACGTCGATGTCTATCAAACGGACATCATCTGGGCCCCCCAGCTTGCAAGGCAGTTCATCGACCTGACCGAAGCGACCAAGGATGTCGTTGGCGCCCATTTCCCATCGATCATCAAATCGCAGACCGTGGACGGCAAGCTCGTGGCCTTGCCGATATTCACCGACGCTCCGGCGCTCTACTATCGCAAGGATCTCCTCGACAAATACGGCGCCAGGGTCCCGGCCAGCTGGGCCGAGCTTGCCGACACCGCCAAGCTTGTCATGGACAAGGAGCGCGAGGCCGGCAACAAGGACATGTGGGGCTTCGTTTTCCAAGGCAACGCCTATGAGGGGCTGACTTGCGATGCACTCGAATGGGTGAAGTCGAACGGCGGCGGCCAGATTATCGAACCGGACGGCAGGATCTCCATCAACAATCCGCAAGCAGTTGCGGCGCTGGAAATGGCGAGGAACTGGGTGGGAACCATCTCGCCGCCCGGCGTTCTGGCCTACCAGGAAGAAGAGTCGCGCGGTGTCTGGCAGACCGGCAACGCCGTCTTCATGCGCAACTGGCCCTACGCCTACGCGCTTGGCAACAGCGAAAGCTCCCCCATCAAAGGCAAGTTCGAGGTGACCACGCTGCCGCCGGGGTCGGGTGAGGGCGCGCGCCCGGCAGCAACGCTTGGCGGCTGGAATCTCGCGGTTTCCAAATATTCGAAGAACCCGGATGCAGCGATCGAGCTGGTCAAATGGATCGCCTCGCCTCAGATGCAGAAGTACCGCGCCTTGAAGGGGGCATATCTGCCGACCATCGAGGCACTCTATGACGATGCCGACATCGCCAGCGCGCAGCCGGTGATTCCGCGCTGGAAGGAAGTCGTCATCAACGCGGTGCCGCGTCCCTCGGCCCAGGCCAAGAGCCGGTACAATGAGGCATCGAGCGAGTTCTGGACCGCCGTCCACAACACCATTTCCGGCGAGGGCGCAGCCGCCGACAACCTTGCCGATCTGGAGTTCTCCTTGACCAGGCTCAAGGGCACCGCCTGGTGACCTCGCCGCGCTCAGGCTCGCTGCTAGCGCGTCAGCGTACGCGCTCGGCATGGCTGCTGCTTGCCCCGATGCTCATCGTGCTCGCCGCCGTTGCCGGCTGGCCGTTGATGCGCACGATCTATTTCGGCTTCACCGATGCCTCGCTCGCCGATCTGGAAGCCCGCCGCTGGGTTGGCTTCGCCAACTATTTCTCCGTTCTGCAAATGCCGAGCGGCCGCGTCGTCTATGACGGGCTGCTCGCCGATCCGGTCTGGTGGCGCGCTGTCTGGAACACGGTGCGCTTCGCGGTGATTTCGGTGACCTGCGAGACGGTGCTCGGCATGATCGTCGCGCTGGTGCTCAACGCTAAGTTTCGCGGCCGCGGCATCGTGCGCGCCGCGATCCTCATCCCTTGGGCGATCCCGACGATCGTCTCGGCGAAAATGTGGCAGTGGATGCTCAACGACCAGTTCGGCATCATCAACGACGTCCTGCTCAAGCTCGGCCTGATCAGCACAAAAATCGCCTGGACGGCCAGCGCCGACACGGCGATGGTCGCCGTTTTCGTTGTCGACATCTGGAAAGCGACCCCGTTCATGGCGCTTCTCATTCTCGCCGGCCTCCAGATGCTTCCACAAGAAATCTACGAAGTCGCCAAGCTCGACGGCGTCGGAGCGTGGAGAATTTTCTGGAAGATCACCTTGCCGCTCATCCGGCCGGCGTTGATGGTGGCCATGATCTTTCGCGGTCTCGATGCCCTGCGCATCTTCGATCTGATCTACGTGCTTACGCCAAACAACTTACACACGAAGTCGATGTCGGTGTTTGCCCGCGAGAGCCTGTTTGAGTTCGACAAGTTTGCCTACGGTTCCGCTGCCTCGACGCTGCTCTTCCTCATCCTCGCTTTGCTGACCATGCTCGTTCTGTGGCTCGGCCGGATAAGACTGGACAAGGACTATTGATCATGTGGAGCTGCTGACCATGTGGATCGTCAAGCGCACGGCCTTCTACCTCCTCGTCGCCGTCATCGTCGTGGTCGCGGTGTTCCCGTTCTACTATGCCATCATCACCAGCCTGAAATCGGGGACGGCGCTCTTCCAGATCGACTATTGGCCGACGACGATTACCTTCAGCAACTACAGGACCGTGTTCACCGAGGGGACCTTCCTGCGCAACCTCGTGAACTCGCTGTTCATCTCGAGCGCTGTTGTCGTCATTTCGCTGTTCCTGGGCGTCACCGCCGCCTATGCGCTGGCGCGCATCCGCTTCCGCGGCCGCTCGGCTCTGCTCCTCATTATCCTGTCCGTCTCGATGTTCCCGCAATTGGCGGTGCTTGCCGGTCTTTTCGAGTTGATCCGCACCTTCGGCCTCTACAATTCGCCGTTCGCGCTGATCTTGTCCTACATGATCTTCACCTTGCCGTTCACCGTCTGGGTGCTCACCGCCTTCGTTCGCGACCTGCCGATCGAGCTGGAGGAAGCGGCAATCCTCGATGGCGCCACGCCCTGGATCATCATCAGCCGCGTCTTCCTGCCGCTGATGTGGCCGGCGCTGGCGACCACCGGGCTTCTCGCCTTCATCGGTGCGTGGAACGAGTTCCTGTTTGCCCTGACGTTTACCTCCAGCAACGAGCAGCGAACCGTGCCTGTGGCGATCGCGCTGCTCTCCGGCAACTCGCAGTTCGAGATCCCGTGGGGCAACATCATGGCCGCATCGGTGATCGTCACCGTGCCGCTTGTCGTCCTTGTCCTGATCTTCCAGCGCAAGATCATCTCCGGTCTCACGGCGGGCGGGGTGAAGGGGTGAGTGCATAGTTGAACTGCCGGCACGGAGCAGCGAACTCAGGTTAACGCCTCTGGCATAAATTGATGCCGGTGGGACAGGGACGGGAAGAACGCTAACTCGACCCGGCCGCCGCTTGCCTTGACAAATGCACCCTCTCATGTGCTTTTCGCGCAAATTTTCAGGCTGGGCCATCATGCCTTGGCCGCAACCCAACATCCGGACTTTAAGAATGACAATGCATCGTTACCGCAGCCATACCTGTGCCCAATTGAGGAAGGCGGACGTCGGCTCGACCGTGCGCCTGTCGGGTTGGGTGCATCGCGTGCGCGACCATGGCGGCCTGCTGTTCATCGATTTGCGCGACCATTACGGCCTGACGCAGATCGTCGCCGATCCGGATTCGCCCGCCTTCAAGATTGCCGAGACGCTGCGCGGCGAATGGGTCGTCCGCGTCGACGGCGAGGTCAAGGCGCGCCTCGCCGACACCGTGAACCCCAATTTGCCGACCGGCGAGATCGAGATTTTCGCGCGCGAGATCGAGGTGCTGTCGGCGGCCAAGGAATTGCCGCTGCCTGTCTTCGGCGAGCCGGATTACCCGGAGGACATCCGCCTCAAATACCGCTTCCTCGATCTGCGCCGCGACACGCTGCACAAGAATATCGTCGCGCGCACGAAAATCATCGCCGAGATGCGAAAGCTGATGGGCGAGGTCGGGTTCACCGAATTCTCGACGCCGATCCTGACCGCCTCGTCGCCGGAAGGGGCGCGCGACTTTCTGGTGCCGTCGCGCATCCACCCCGGCACTTTCTACGCGCTGCCGCAGGCACCGCAGCAGTATAAGCAGCTGATCATGGTGTCCGGATTCGACCGCTACTTCCAGATTGCGCCGTGCTTCCGCGACGAGGACCCGCGCGCCGACCGTCTGCCGGGTGAATTCTACCAGCTCGACGTGGAGATGAGCTTCGTCGAGCAGGAGGATGTGTTCACCACCATGGAGCCGGTGATGCGGGGGGTGTTCGAGACCTTTGCCGCCGGCAAGCCGGTGACGCAGAAGTTTCCGCGCATCGCCTATGATGTCGCCATGCGCAAATACGGCACTGACAAGCCGGACCTGCGCAACCCGATCGAGATGCAGGCCGTCTCCGATCATTTTCGCGATTCCGGCTTCAAGGTATTCGCCAACATCCTTGCCAACGATCCGAAGGCCGAGGTCTGGGCTATTCCGGCCAAGACCGGCGGTTCGCGCGCCTTCTGCGACCGCATGAACTCATGGGCGCAAGGCGAGGGCCAGCCAGGGCTGGGCTATATCTTCTGGCGCAAGGAGGGCGAGAAGCTTGAAGGCGCCGGGCCGCTGGCCAAGAACATCGGCGAGGAGCGCACCGAGGCGATCCGCCAACAACTCGGCCTTGCCGATGGCGATGCCGCCTTCTTCGTCGCCGGCGATCCGAAGAAATTCGTCTCCTTCGCTGGAGCGGCGCGCACCCGCGCCGGCGAGGAGCTCAATCTTGTCGACCGTGATCGCTTCGAATTGTGCTGGATCGTCGACTTCCCGTTCTTCGAATGGAACGAGGAGGAGGAGAAGATCGACTTCGCGCACAATCCGTTCTCGATGCCGCAAGGTGGCATCGATGCGCTTAACGGCGAGGATCTGCTCGGCATCAAGGCGTTCCAGTACGACATGGTCTGCAACGGTTTCGAGATCGCCTCGGGCGGCATCCGCAACCATCTGCCGGAAACCATGGTCAAGGCCTTCGAAACCGTCGGGCTGGACCGCGCAACGGTCGAGGAACGCTTCGGCGGCCTTTACCGTGCCTTCCAGTATGGCGCGCCGCCGCATGGCGGCATGGCGGCCGGCATCGACCGCGTCGTCATGCTTCTGGTCGGCGCAAGGAACCTGCGCGAAGTGACAATGTTTCCGATGAACCAGCAGGCCTACGATCTGTTGATGAACGCGCCGTCGGAAGCCAGCCCGCAGCAGCTTCGCGAATTGTCGCTGCGCGTCGTGGCGACGAAGAAAGAGCTTTAGGAAACGCTCCGAACCGGTTCTGTTGAGTCATGAAAAAGCCCGGCATCGCTGCCGGGCTTTTGCTTTGGGATCTCGGTCAGTCTTCGTTCGCCGTAACCGTCACGCCGAGCGTTTTCGGCAGGTCGAGCGGGTTGGACATGGCGCCCGCCATGATCAGCGCGAACGGCACCGCTGCCGGCGGCTCGGCCGAGACCTCGATGCTTTGCGGATCGTCGAGGAACTTGTTGACCGCGGCCGAAACCTGCGCCGTCAGTTCCGGATTGTTGAGCTGCGCCATGCCGAAGGGTACGATCGCCTTGGCCTGGTTGGCGATGTCCTTGCCGGACATGCCTTGCTGCTTGCCGGCATAATCGAGCACCTTTTTGGTCAGCGAATCGTCGTCGAAGCGGATCGAGGCGCTGTTGAACGAAAGCTGCTGCAGCAGCCCGAGCATGGCCATGCCTTGCGCGGAATTGTCGGCGCCTTCGGGCTGCGCTGCCATCTTCTTCTGCATCTCCTGCATTGATTTGATGACGTCCAGCGTGTAGCCGCCGAGATCGAAGGTCATGCCGAGAGTGCCGGCATTGTCGACCGATATTTCGTATTTCGACAAGTCCATCCTGCCGTCGGTAGGCTGCCAGGTGCCTTCCATCTCAAGATTGCCTGATATGTTCTGGTAGCCGAGCGCGTTGATGACTTCCTTGGACTTCGGATCTTCGACCAGGGTCAGGTCGGCAGTGAATTTTTCCGTAGTGCCGGAAAACTCCATGGCCTTGCCGTCGGCCGGCGGCGTGATTGCGATGGCAAGCCCGTCCATCGAGAACGCTGTCTTGTCGGCGACCTTGACGGTCATGTTTTCTAGCTCCGCCGATTTGTACATCATCAGCGAGCCCAGCGGACCGGTTGCGCCTTCGGCCGGAACCGTCATGTCGTGGATGACGAAGGGGCTGAGATTGAGCGTGACGCCGTCTTCGCTGTGTTCGAACGGCGACGTCGATACGGTCGCGATTTGATAGCCGCCATTGGCTTCGGTCACCCCTTCGAGCTTGACGTCGCCGATCTTGAGCGCCTCCTTTTCGGCCGCCGGTTTGACCGCTACGCCTTGCAGAACCATGCTGGAAGTGTCGCCGGTTACTCCGGTCCAGGAGAGGTCGACGCCCTGGGCGGCGAGGGCAGCCTTCAGCCGGTCGGCGACCGCGGTATCCTGCGCGAACGCCGCATTCAGCGGCAGCGTCAGCAAAAAGGTCGAAAAAGCCAGTCTTTTAATAAGTGTCGAGTGTCTGATCGTCATCGAGAGCTCCCCTGAGAGTGTCCTGAAATTCTTTTCAAATCGTCGCGTCGTCACCATTCGGTGACGAACTGGACCGGAAAAAGGCGGGCCTCGGCACAATGGTCGAAAATCGCGGCCAAAGGCAAACCCGATCCATCAGGCTTGCGATAGAAGCAGGATGTAACGGATTGATGTTGGCCGGCGTCGCGACGCTTCCAATTCCTGTTGCATAATGGATGTCGCGCAAAAATGTGCAGCGGTTTTGCGATAACGACATGCATCAAAACAGGACCTAAAGCGTCGCATGGGGCCGGTAGAACGCTATGCGCTTTAGGAGCACGCATACCGGTGCCTCTTGCCGCGAATCACCCGCTCGGCTAGTGCCAGCCCATGGGAAAAAGGCTTTTGCCGCCTGAAACTGGCGGCGGCGACAATATCGAGCCGGTCGATCTGAAGAAGGCGCTGGAAGAGCGCTATCTCGCCTACGCGCTGTCGACCATCATGCACCGGGCGCTGCCGGATGTGCGCGACGGGTTGAAGCCGGTGCATCGTCGCATCATGCATGCCATGCGCCTGTTGCGGCTTAACCCCGACCAGGGTTTTGCCAAATGCGCCCGCATCGTCGGCGAGGTGATGGGCAAGTTCCATCCACATGGCGACCAGTCGATCTACGACGCGTTGGTGCGGCTGGCGCAGGATTTTTCGATGCGCTACCCGCTGGTCGACGGGCAGGGCAATTTCGGCAATATCGACGGCGATAATGCCGCCGCCATGCGCTACACCGAAGCGCGCATGACCGAAGTGTCGACGCTGCTTTTGGAAGGCATCACCGAGGACGCGGTCGATTTCCGCCCGACCTACAACGAGGAAGACGAGGAGCCGGCGGTGCTGCCCGGCGCCTTCCCGAACCTGCTCGCCAACGGCTCGTCCGGCATCGCCGTCGGCATGGCGACCTCGATTCCGCCGCACAATGCGGCCGAACTCTGCGACGCCGCGCTTCACCTGATCGATCATCCGGATGCGCCCGTCACCAAGCTGATGGATTTCGTACAAGGTCCGGATTTCCCAACCGGCGGCATTATCGTCGATAGTCGTGCCTCGATCCTCGAAGCTTATGAAACCGGCCGCGGCGGCTTTCGCGTCAGGGCGAAATGGAACCAGGAGGACCAAGGCAGGGGCACCTGGAACATTGTCGTCACCGAAATCCCTTACGGCGTCCAGAAGGCCAGGCTGATCGAAAAGATCGCCGAGCTCTTGATGGCGCGCAAGCTGCCGCTGCTCGAGGATATCCGCGACGAGAGCGCCGAGGACATCCGCGTCGTGCTGGTGCCGAAGAGCCGCTCGGTCGATCCCGGCATCATGATGGAATCGCTGTTCAAGCTGACCGAGCTCGAAAGCCGCTTTCCGCTCAACATGAACGTGTTGTCGCGCGGCAAGGTGCCGAACGTGCTGTCGCTGAAAGGTGTGCTCAAGGAATGGCTGGAGCACCGCCGCGACGTCCTGATCCGCCGCTCCAAGCACCGCCTCGGCGAGATCGAAAGGCGGCTTGAGATCCTCGCCGGCTATTTGATCGCCTACCTCAACATCGACGAGGTGATCAGGATCATCCGCGAGGAGGACGAGCCCAAGCAGGTGATGATGGCCCGCTGGTCACTCACCGACACCCAGGCTGAAGCCATCCTCAACATGCGGCTGAGGGCGCTGCGCAAGCTCGAGGAATTCGAAATCCGCGAGGAATTCAATGGCCTGACCGGCGAGAAGAAGCAGATCGAGGCACTGCTTGCGTCCGACGCCAAGCAGTGGGCGACGATCAAGTGGGAAGTCGCCAACGTTCGCCAGAAATACGGGCCTGACACCGAGATCGGCAAGCGACGCACAGAGTTCGCAGATGCACCCGAACATGACCTGACCGATATCGCCCATGCCATGATCGAGCGCGAGCCGGTCACCGTCGTCGTGTCAGAAAAGGGCTGGCTGAGGGCCATGAAAGGTCATCTGACCGACCATTCGGCCCTGACCTTCAAGGAAGGCGACAGCCTCAAGCTCGCCTTCCACGCCCAGACGACCGACAAGGTGCTGGTCTTCACCACCGGCGGCAAGTTCTACACAATCGGCGCCGACCGTCTGCCGGGCGGGCGTGGCCATGGCGAGCCGATCCGCATCATCGTCGACATGGACAACGACCAGGATATCGTCACCGCCTTCGTCCATGATCCCAAGCGCAAGCTGCTGCTGGTGTCGCATGACGGCAACGGTTTCATCGTGCCGGAAGAGGAAGTTGTCGCCAACACCCGCAAGGGCAAGCAGGTGATGAACGTCAAGGCGCCCGACGAGGCCCAGCGCTGCGTGAGCGTCGCGGGCGACCATCTCGCCATTGTCGGCGAGAACCGCAAGATGCTGGTGTTCCCGCTGGCCGAGATCCCGGAGATGGGGCGCGGCAAGGGCGTGCGCCTGCAGAAGTACAAGGATGGCGGTGTTCTCGACCTCAAGACCTTCACGCTCGCAAGCGGCCTGTCCTGGCAGGATTCGGCAGACCGCACCTTCATCAAATCGCGTGACGAGCTTGCCGAATGGATCGGCGCCCGCGCCTCGGCCGGCCGCATGGTGCCGAAGGGATTCCCGAGGACTGGCAAGTTCGGGTGAAGCGGTAATCTCCCCCCTTGAGGGGGAGATGTCGCCGAAGGCGACAGAGGGGATCGGAACATCCAGACGCGACCCTTATCGCAGACAGAGGAGGCTGGCGTCTCACGCGCGGCGACCCCCTCTGGCCTGCCGGCCATCTCCCCCTCAAGGGGGGAGATTAGCAGCTGCACCCAAACATTTGGAATGTCGTCACGATTGCTGCACTATATCAGTGCATAAGCCATGCGATGGGCCAGGGAGAGTTGGGCGCTTGAAGGAAGTCAGGATACAGAAGCCGGAGCGGCAGCAGCGCCTGTTTGGCCTGTCGACGCCGCTCAGGGCCGCTGTCATTCCACCGCTCTCGGCGGCGCGCTGGCTCCTGGTGCTGATCGTTGCCGCCGGCGTTTATTTCTTCCACGGCTTCCTGTTTCCGGTCCTTGCCGCCCTGGTGATCGCTTTCGCCAGCTGGCCGCTCTATCGGCGGCTGCTCGCCGGCGTCGGCGGCAACCGCACGATTGCGGCGACGCTTGCGATCTTGTTCATCCTGACCTTCCTGGTGGTGCCGATCGCGCTTGCCGGCACCTACGCCATCAATGAGGTGCGCGAATGGGTCAACTGGGCGATCGAGACCAACCGCTACGGTGCGCCGACGCCGCACTGGATCGCCACCATGCCCGTGGTGGGCGAATGGCTCAATGAACAATGGACGGTCAACGTTGGCCACCCCGGCGGCATCGGCGAACTGATCCAGCTGATCAGTGGCGCCAATATCGGCAGCATCTATCGCGGCGTGCTTGCCGCCGGCGGCAGCGCCTTCGGCCTTTTGCTGACGCTGCTGTTCATGATGATCGCGCTGTTCTTCGCCTATCGCGACGGCGAGCATTTCGCCGGACAGGTCGATCGCCTCGGCGAACGCATCCTGCCGGCCAGATGGGAGCGGATCTCACGCGTGGTGCCGGCGACGATCTCCTCGACGGTGACCGGCATGACCGTTATCGCCATCGGCGAAGGGCTGGTACTGGGTATCGCTTACTGGTTGGCCGGCGTGCCGTCGCCGGTGACGCTCGGCGCGCTGACCGGCATCATGGCGCTGATCCCCGGCGGCGCACCGCTGTCCTTCACGCTGGTCTCGATCTATCTCGCCGCCAGCGGCTCGCCGATGGCGGGGCTGGCGCTGTTCGTCTGGGGTGCGGTCGAACTCTTCATCGTCGACAAGACATTGCGCCCGAAGCTGGTCGGCGGGCCGATAAAGCTGCCCTTCCTGCCGACTTTTTTCGGCCTGATCGGCGGCGTCAAGACAATGGGCTTTCTCGGCCTGTTCATCGGCCCGGTGCTGATGGCCCTGCTCGTCGCAATCTGGCGCGAATGGCTGCGCGAGGTGGAACTGACCGATGAGCTCGTTGCCGCCGAACCGGCGGCGCTCGATGACGCGCCGCCGCAGATCGAAATTGTCGCCGAACGCGCCACCGCGAAAAAGAATCAGGCCGGGTGACTGACGGCGAACGTGGCGCGGCGTTTGCGCCCCTCGTGCAACTGCCAGAGCGAATGGCCGATTAAGGTCATGATTAGGATCGCGCCGCCGATCAGGCTGTTGCGCGACGGCGTTTCGGCGAAGATCATCCACACCCAGACCGGTGCCAGCACGGTTTCAAGCAGGTAGAACATCGCCACCTCCGGCCCGGAGATGTATTTCGGGCCGTTGGCGAGGCAGAAGAACGAGATCGGCATGATGACGGCACCGTTGAAGACGATCCACCACGGCGCGTTGACATGAAAACCCACCTTGGAAACCATCAGGCTGGCGACGGCCAGCGGCAGGACCACTCCGATCAGCGCCGTGAAACCCATATCCTTGCCGCTGGCACGCGAGATGGTGATGGCCGCTGCGATCATGAAAGCCGAGCATAGCGCCATCAGGTCGCCGAAGAGATGTCCGGTTCCGACGGAATCGCCGACAATGATCGTCACGCCGACGATCATTAACGCCAGCGCTGCAAGCGTCAGCGGCCGTGGCCTCTCCTTCAGGAACAGCCATGACAAAAGGGCCGCGAACATGGTTGTGAAGGCCAGGATGAAAACGAGGTTAGCTGTCGAGGTGCTGTAGACGCCGGTGATGAAGGCGATCGAGCCGAGCCCGTAGAGGCCGGCAACGATGAGCCCTGACCAGCCCGGGATAAGCTGCGGTGCCTTTGCGCTCAGCGAGCGCCAGACGGCCCAGATGATGAGTGTGGCGACGAAGGTTGTGCCGGTGCGCAACAGCAGGATCGTCCATGCCTCGCCGTCGGCGAGCCGGATCAGCGGAATGTCGACGGTCAGCCTAAGCCCGCCGATGGCGGTGATCAGAAGGCCTCTCTGGTGGTCATTGTGGGAAGACATGCGGCAATTCTCGCGTAGGCTTGGAGGCGCAAAATTGACCCGCCCGGTGTTCCAGCCGATCGGCCGGAAGCCCAGCGGGCATCCTCCTCGAAACAATTTAAGGGTGAATACCGAAGGCAGGAATCAGCGCGAAACCGCTTCGTGATTGTAGCGTTCCCAGCCTTTCGGGCCGAGATGCTCCTGCGGCTGGAAGCGCATCTTATAATTCATCTTGCGCGAGCCGTTGACCCAGTAGCCCAGGTAGACATGGGGCAGGCCCATCGCCCTGGCGCGGGCGATGTGGTCGAGGATCATGAAGGTACCGAGCGAACGGTCCTCGAAGTCCGGGTTGAAGTAGGAATAGACCATCGACAGGCCATCGGCCATCTTGTCGGTGAGGGCCACGGCGATCAGTTCGCCCTGGCCCTTGCCGGTGATGAAGCTGTCGGGTCCGCGGCGACGGTATTCGATGACCTTGGTGTCGACATGGGTATCCTCGACCATCATGGCGTAGTCGAGCACGGTCATATCGGACATGCCGCCACGGCGATGGCGGGCGTCGAGATAGCTGCGGAACAGCGAATACTGTTCGGTGGAGGGTTCGGCGTCGTGCATGGCGCCGACCAGATCCGAATTATGCTGTATGACCCGTTTCATGTTGCGGCTGGCGGTGAATTCCTGCGCCAGGATGCGCACCGACACACAGGCGCGGCAGGTCTCGCAGGCCGGCCTGTAGGCGATGTTCTGCGACCGCCTGAAACCGCCCTGCGTCAGCAGATCGTTCATCTCGGGGGCCTTGTCGCCGACCAAGTGTGTGAACACCTTGCGCTCGAACTGGCCCTCGAGATAGGGACATGGCGAGGGCGCGGTCAGAAAAAACTGCGGCGACTGGGTCGGGTGCTGCGTCATCGAGCCTTGGAAACACTCCTGCGAATCGCTCTACCTTTGGCGCGGACGCCGAAAAATTCAACAGGATTGTGAAAGCCTGGTTGATTGGACGTCTTCACATTTGTGCGCAAAGGCTGCGGCCGCGCTTCAAAAGTCTGCTCAGAGGCCGCTGCGGCTGACGACGGTGCCGAGCAGCAGGTCGTGCAGCGTGCGCTTGCGGTCGGAAAACAGGCTCACCAGCAGGACCAGCGGTGAAAGGATGACATTGCCGGCCCAAAACAGCACCGAATGCACGACGGCGGTCAGCCCGTCGATGGGGCTGCCGTCAAGTCGGTCGAGCCGGATGCCCATCATCTTCATGCCGGTGGTGGCCTGGTCTTTACTGCCGAGCGTGTTCCAGATGTAGAGGATGGCGACGGCCGGCACGAGAATGGAAAACAGCATCCAGCCGAGGCCGAGCGTCAACAGCCCGAACAAGAATACCAGGATCGCGAATGGAATGGTGAGCAGCGCGACGATGAAATAGTCGATGACGAAGGCGAGAATGCGCCGCGTGCGCACGCCCTCATAGGCGCGGACATCTTCGAGCCTGCTGGTGATGATTTCGCCATCGAGAACGCGAGCGTTCATGTCATTTCCTCGTAATCGAACCCGGGTTAAGGCACGGGCCGCTTCTTGGTGAAATGGTGAAGGTTCCCGGCGGAATCAAGATCGAGCCTTTCGCCGCCGTGTAGATGGCGACGGAGCGTCTGGTGCCGTCTGACTTGTTGAATTCATGGCGCGGATAGCGTTAGCTTGCTGCGGCGCAACAAAGGGCGCCGAGCCGAGGGGACGGGGCGACATGGACTACGATATGCTGGTCATCGGCAGCGGCCCATCCGGGCGCCGCGCCGCGGTGCAGTCGGCCAAGCTCGGCAAGTCGGTGCTGGTGGTCGACAGGGGCCGGCGTCTCGGCGGCGTGTCGGTGCATACCGGCACCATACCGTCGAAGACGTTGCGCGAGACGGTGCTCAACCTCTCCGGCTGGCGTGAGCGCGGCTTTTATGGACGCGGCTACCGCGTCAAGCAGGACATTTCGGTCGGCGATCTGGTCGAGCGCCTGCACAAGACGCTCGACCATGAGGTCGAGGTGCTGCAGCACCAGTTCATGCGGAACACGGTCAAGAGTGCGCGCGCCGCGGTAAAATTCCTCGGCCCCAACAAGGTCAGCCTGACCACCGACACCGGCGACTACAGCGAGGTTGGCTTCGCCCATGCGCTGATCGCGGTCGGCACCCGGCCGCACCGGCCGCGCGACGTGCCGTTCGACAAGACACGGATCTTCGACAGCGACGAGATGCTGGAACTCGACCGCCTGCCGCGCACGCTGACGGTGATCGGCGCCGGCGTTATCGGGGTCGAATATGCGACGATCTTTTCGGCGCTCGACGTGCCGGTGACGCTGGTCGAGCCGCGTAACACAATGTTGGATTTCGTCGACCGCGAGATCGTCGACGACTTTATCCATCAGATGCGCGACCGCGGCATGACGATCAGATTAGGCAGCGCCGTCAAGGAGATCGCCTCGAAACCCGACCACGCCGAGGTGACGCTGGCCGACGGCCGCACCATACGGTCCGAGATCGTGCTTTACGCTGCAGGGCGTACCGGCAATGTCGGCAGCCTGGGGTTGGAAGCGGTCGGCATCGAGGCCGATCCCAGGGGCCGCATCAAGGTCGATCCGCAAACGTTCCAGACCAGCGCGCCCAACATCTATGCCGCCGGCGATGTCATCGGCTTTCCGAGCCTGGCCTCGACCTCGATGGAGCAGGGCAGGGTGGCCGCCTGCCATGCGTTCGGCGTGCCCTTGCCGCCGCCGCCCGAAACCTTTCCCTACGGCATCTACGCCGTGCCGGAAATCTCCACTGTCGGCCAGTCGGAGGAGCAGGTGCGCGAGAGCGGTGCTGCCTACGAGGTCGGCGTGGCGCGGTTTCGCGAGACATCGCGCGGCCACATCATGGGCGTCAACACCGGCTTCCTGAAGCTTCTGTTCTCGATCGAAACACGCCGTCTGCTCGGTGCCCACATTGTCGGCGAGGGCGCGACCGAACTCATACACATTGGCCAGGCGGTGATCAATCTCGGCGGCACTGTCGACTTCTTCGTCAACAACACCTTCAACTATCCGACGCTGGCCGAGGCCTACAAGATCGCCGGGCTGGACGCCTGGAACCGCATGGGGCGAGCGTAGCCTCGAGGCTCATCGATCTGACGCTGCAACGGCGACTGCAGGATCCGCCAGCCATTGCCTGACGATCTCGGCGTCCGGATCGCCGATTTCATGGCCGGAGGCAGTGGTGTGGGTCTCGACCTCGGCGCCATGCGAGCTCAGTAGAGCAGCCAGCGCCGGCGCGAATGCCGCGTAGGTCAGGTCTGCGGCGCCGGCGATGATCAACGCTCGCGCCTTCGACAGGTCTGCCGGCGGCACCTCGTCGAGCACCGGCATCGGACGCAGCAATGCGGCGCGCTCGATCAGGCCCGGACGCAGCAGCATGACGCTCGAGATCAGGTTGGCGCCGTTCGAATAACCGACAAAGGTCGCGCGGCTGAGATCGAAGCGGCGGCGCTTCGCGATGCCGTCGACGAAGCCCGCGAATGCGTCCGCCTCAGCATGGATGCTGGCCTGTTCGAAACGCGTCGGGGTGATTCGCGTGAACCAGCGGAACCCGTCCTCCTGAGGGATGCGGCCACGGACCGCAACCAGCGCCGCATGCGGCGCGATTTGCCGACCAAGCGGCAGCAAGGTCGTCTCGTCTACACCCGATCCATGCAGCAGGAACAGCCAGTCACCGGGTAGATTGGCGGGTCGATGTAGCCGGTAGAAAAAGCCTGAATTTTCCTGCAAAATACCGTCTTCGAGGCTCTCCTCGGCCATCGTCACATCCTTTTGATTTCGCGTTACTTTCGTTAATTTGCCGGCTTCAAAACGAAATATTTTCAAGCTCCGCGAAAGTTGATTGAACCGGGCGCATTTCAGTCCGTTTCTTTGCCGATATAATCCCCGCGGGAGGGATCGAAGCAGTGTGCGCCGGGTGGTCGCCCGAGGGGTCGCATGCCAGGCATAAACAACCAGCTTTAAGGCCTTTTATCGATGACCATGCCAGTTTCGCCGGAACGCGATACGCGTATTGACGTGTTCCGGGCTCTCGCCCTCCTGACCATCTTCATCGACCACGTGCCGGGCACCGTTTTTGAAACCCTGACCTATAAGAATTTCGGGTTTTCGGATGCGGCCGAGGCCTTCGTGCTGATCTCCGGCATGTCCGTCGCTCTTGCCTACGGTACCAAATTCCAGCCGGGAAACCGGCTGGTCGCAACGCTGAAGATGTGGCGCCGCGCCGGCGTGCTCTATGTCACTCACATCGTCACGACGATGGTGGTCATGGCCATCTTCTGCGCAGCGGCGGTGTTTGCGAAACGGCCGGACCTTCTGACGCTGATCAACATTGAGCCGCTCGTCAGGAACCCGCCGCAAGTCCTGGTCGGTATCGTCACGCTCGGCCATCAGCTCGGTTACAACAACATACTGCCGGTCTATGCGGTGCTGCTGTTGATGGCGCCGGCCTTCCTGCTGTTCATCAGTTATCGGCCACTGGCTGCGCTTGCCGTGTCCGCAGCCCTTTGGCTGGTTGCCGGAATCTACCAGATCGCGCCGCCGAACTATCCGGAGCCTGGGTTCTGGTTCCTCAATCCGTTGTCATGGCAATTGCTGTTCAATATCGGCATGGCCAGCGTGTTGCATGTGCGGCGCGGCGGCACCATCCCGGTCAATCGCTGGCTGGTCGGCGCGGCGGCCGCCTACGTGCTGACGGCGCTCGTCTGGGTGCACAGCCCGTTGTGGGGGCATGTGTCATGGCTCGACCTGCCGGTGGTGCTGACCGGTTTCGACAAGACGTTCCTGTCGTTGCCGCGGCTGCTGCACATCCTGGCGATGAGCTATCTGGTCGTCGCCTTGCCTTTCGTCTCGAACCTGTTCCGCACCGGTCGTGACAATCCGCTCGCCATATTGGGCAAACGCTCGCTGCCGGTTTTCATTGCCGGCACGGTGATTGCCATGGCGGCGCAGGTGATGAAGCTGATCAACCCGGGCGGCATTGCCTATGACAGTCTCCTGCTCGCCGCCGGCATCGCCATGCAGTTCGCGCTCGCCTTCTATCTGGAGTGGCTGTCCGCCATCGGCTGGTCCGGCAAGGGCAAGCCGGTCCGCAACGAGGCGCCGCCTGTCCGTCCATCCTTTGGCATCGGTCCCATGGCGGCCAATAGATGAGATTTGGAGCCGATCTGCCCCAGTCAGCCTGTACTTGGCGGCGGTCCGGACGATGCCCTGACGACAAGTTCGACATCGAGCGTTTCTCGCCGCACCGTGCCGTCGAAGTCGAGGATTCTTCGCGCTGCCCGGCGGCCGATCTCGGCGATCGGCTGGGCGATGGTGGTGAGCGGAGGCTCGCAAATTGCGGCTTCAGGCACGCCGTCGAAGCCGACGACGGAAACATCGCGGGGAACCGCGATGCCCCGTGCGCTGAGCCATTCCAATGCCACCATCGCGATCC
Source organism: Mesorhizobium sp. M1329 (assembly GCF_040318035.1). Lineage (NCBI taxonomy): Bacteria > Pseudomonadati > Pseudomonadota > Alphaproteobacteria > Hyphomicrobiales > Phyllobacteriaceae > Mesorhizobium > Mesorhizobium sp. M1329. Next base: position 48,144 of record NZ_JAMYLN010000040.1, read on the forward strand.
GGTCCGACATCGCCAGGATGGCGGTCGGCGGCTCCGCCGAGGCGAAGATGGTTTCGAGACCAGCCTTTGTGCTCGCCTTGTCGTTTTCGGTCTCGTAGACCGGCACCTTGGCGGTGTCGACACCAAACCGGGAAAGCTCTTCGAAATAGCCGAGGAGGCGGTCACGGGTCCCGGTATAGGACGCCGTCCGGACCTGCTCGGGCGAGACAAGACCGGTGCTGTCGTCGGCGAATGCCAGCGACAACACGGCGAAGCGGCGATGTCCAAGTTCCGCCAGATGGCGCGCCGCGAGCCGGCCGCCGGCAACATTGTCGATACTGATCGCCGAGACCGTGTCGTCCTGCGAGCCGAGCTCGAGCGCGACGAACGGGAGCTTTCGTTCGCGCGTCAGCTCGACGAGGCGCGGACCGCCCTCGATGCAGAACAGGATGAAGCCGTCCACCAGGGCGCTCTGGATATTCCAGGCAAGTTTTTCCTCATTGCCAGCCGACACGAGGGCTATCCCCGCGCCGGTTGCGTCGCAGGCTTCCGAAATGCCGGCCATCATCACGCGGGCAAAGGGGTCGTCGAAGAAATAGGACAGCGGCTCGGTTGTGGCGACGCCGATTGCATTGACCTTGCCAGCGCGCAGCAGCCGGCCCTTGGGATCCGGGCCGGCGTAGCCCAGCGCCTCGGCCGCCGCCTTGACCCGCTCGCGAACTTCCTCGCGCACGATTTCGGGACGGCTGAAGACATTGGAGGCAGTGCCGTGCGATACGCCCGCGGCCTTGGCGATGTCCGCTAGCCGGATGGGTCTCCTGCCGCCTTCGGTGAGTGATGCCATTTGTTTGTCTCCAGGACTCCTGTCCGACAGTACACCGATTGCGTAGCACTTTCGTTGGATCGATTCAAATTTTTGCTTGACATTTATGGTGCGACGCGTATCATTTGAATCGATCCAAGAGCGTTGTTCACCCGTAGATTGGATCGATACAAAAAGGAGAGTGCCATGCACCCCGTCAATTATCTGTTCGAGGACATTTACCGGAACGACTGGAGCATCCGCTCGAGCGCGGAGGCCCGTAAGGGGCGCGACAGGACCGGTCCGTGGATTCGCGACCTGCGTTTCCTCGTAGGACGCAAGTGGAGCTGATCGGCGGCCTATTTTTTGTGCCCGCTGATTGGATCGATTCAAAAAACTAGAGGAGATAAGCCATGCACCCGATCAAGCATCTGTTCGAAGACATCTATCGCAATTATTGGGGCATCTCTCCGGCCACCGAACGGCCGGAGCGACGGCGTGTAGTCAAGACGACCAAGCGCGACGGCCAAGTCCGGCCCGAACGTCGCCAAGACTGACAGAGCCGGGGAACCTGGCTGCCGCGTCAAGGGCGCGGGCGTACCAGCGCCGAGGCGGCCATCACCAGCCAGCCGCCGATGAGCAACGTGCCGCCGATCGGCGCCGACATCGGGAACAGCCGCGAGCCAAGGAAGTCGCGGGCCAGAAGATCACCCGAGAACAGCAGAAGCCCGACGAGGAGGATGAGGCTTCCGGTTCGCAGCATGCTATTGCCACCGAGCAGCCCGACGGCAAGGAAGACCGGCGCATGCATGAGCAGGAAGGACGCGGCCGTACCGACGAAAGCGCCGCCGAGATGCGCCGCCGCCGCCGAAAACGCCACGCCGGTTGCGCCGCACAGGCCGCCCGCAAGAACCAGAATGCGGCCGCCTGCCGCGTGTTCATCCGTGCTCATTTCCACGTCTCCGTGATTCCTGGCGACCGCCTGAGATAGTGCCGCTAACCGTGTCAGGATTTACCGGCTTCCGCTAGCATGTCGCGTTCGCGGCGCGACTGTACCAGCCAGTTATAGGCCGCTCCGCCCGCCATCAGAACGGATGTGCCGAGAAACACCGAGCGCATACCGAAATGGCCGCCGACAAAGCCGCCCAGCAATGGTCCGGCGACCTGCCCGACATATTGCGCCGAGATCGACAAGCCCAGCACATTGCCGCCGACGCCGTCGGGCACATTGTGGCGGATGACGCTGGTGATGCAGGGCAAAAGACCGCCAAGCGCCAGGCCCATCAGGAAACGCAGGCCGACGAGTTGCCAGCCCTGCGTAACGAAGGCCTGCGGGACCAGCAGCAACGCCGAGACGGCGAGTGCGGCAACGATGACGTTCCAGTGGCCGATACGGTCGGCGAGCCTGCCGAGCTGCGACGCCGATAGGATGGCGCCGAGCGCTGCCGCGGACATGACGATGCCGGAGACCAGCGTGACCTGGCTCTGATCTTCGATGAGCTGCTGGACATAGACGGTGATGATCGGCTCGATCGACATGGTGGCGAAACTCAACAGCATGCCGGTCGCCAGCATGGCGACGACGGGGCGCTTGTCGGGAATCTGCGACCAGCCGCCTTTCACTTTTTCTTGTGACGCGGCCTTGGCGGCAACCGGGCGAGGGGCCTCCTTGATCAGCAAGGTGGTTGCCAGAAACGCCAGGAAAATGACGCCGCCGGCAAGCAGGAATGTGGCGCGGATGCCGATCAGCGGCGGCAGCGCGCCGCCGAGCAGCGGACCGACCAGGGCACCGGCGGTTATGCCGGCCGACAGCACGCCCAGCGCCCAGCCGGAGCGATCCTTCGGCGTCTGCATGGCAACCAGGATGGTCGAGCCCGAAGAATAGCCGCCGGCAAAGCCGATCAGCAGGCGCAAGAGCACCAATTGCCAGACGGTCTGCACCATGCCGGTCAGCGACATGCACAGCGCCATGCCGAAACTGGCGCGCACCAGCATTAGTTTGCGGCCGTAGCGGTCGCCTAGCCGCCCCCATAGGGGCGCGACCAGCGCGGCAGCAAGGAAGGTGGCGCCGTAGGCGATGCCCGACCACTGCACGATCGCCGCGTGGCCCTCTGCGCCCAACTGCTCGACGTAAAGCGGCAGGAAGGGCAACAGCAGCGTCATCGCTACAAGCGTGCTGAACGAGCCGGCAAAACACACGGCGAGATTGCGACGCCAGTGGACGTTGTGCGTGCCTTGCATGGCGAGGGTGGCGTCTTGCGGCATGTTATGTCCTGTCCGGCCAGCTAGCATGAAAACTTGCTGTGGATACCGATTTGGGATACCAAGCTGGTATCTGTCATGAACGCAAGCCCCGTCGCTGTCAATGCGGGCCTCTCAAACATGATCGACAAGGGCCGGCGTGATCGGCCAACGCTGGCCAGTGACCCGATTGCCGGAACAAATGACCTGAACGGAACGCCAATGTCGCAGATGCAGAACGTCGAAAAGCAGCTTCGCGAGATGATCCTCGGGCTCGAGATCGGTCCGGGCGAGCGGCTGACGGAGCGCTGGGTCGAAAGCCGCTTCGGCGCCTCGCGCACGCCGGTCAGGGCTGCATTGCTGCGGCTCGAGACCGAAGGCTTGATCTGCCGCGACAGCCGCAGCTGGACGGTCTCGCCCATCAATCTTGCTGAGCTCGAGCAGATCGCTGTCTATCGCGAGGCGGTCGAGGTCGCGGCACTCAGACTAACTTGCGCCTTGCAGGACAGAAGTGCCGTCGAAATCATCGAGGCGATGCTCGATTCTTGCGACGACAAGACGCCGCGCGAGGAATGGCATCGCGTCGGCATGGATTTTCATATCGAGCTGGCGCGTCTATCCGGCAACGAGTTCCTGTTCAGAGCGGTTCGCGACGCGATGACACGCCTGTCGCGCGCCCGTTGGCTCGAGGTTCGCGACGAGGCAGCGCTCGACCGTGCCTGGGCCCAACACCATGCCATTCTGTCGGCGGTGCGGGTCGGCGATGCCAATAGCGCCGCCCGCCTGCTTTCAGCCCATATCATCGGCAGCCGCGACCGGCTGGTGACCTCGCTGCGCAACGACCGGCGTGGCCTCCGCGCCAGGGGGTTTGCCGTCGTCGCTTGAGTGAGGATCGGCTGCCATTGATCACGAAAAGGGCAGATGAGCGAAGAATGCTACTTTCGGTCTCGCTTCGCAAATGCCGATGGCGTAAGAGCGGCGATGGAAAACAACCGATTTGACACACCCGTGACCGTCAAGGGCGCGGCGGGAAGCAATCAGCTCTTGCGTACGGCCCGCGAGGCTTCCGACTACCTCCTCAACAATTGGCCCGGCAAGCGCAGCCCCAAGCACCGCGAAGCGTTGCAAGCCTGTCATGATGCGCTGGCCGGCGACAAGCCGGCCATGAACGCAAGACGGGCCTTCATTGCCGCCGCTCGTGAAGTGAACGTCTTCGTCAGCGACAAGGCGCCCGCCTGAGGCATAGCGGGACTTGACCTAGGCCCGGCCCGCCTGACAGGCCGGATATCGTCACTCTGCCGTTTCGGTTTTGGTTTGGGACTCGCTCTCGCCCTCGGGCTTCGATCGCTCCTTGGCTGCGACCTTGGCAGCCTGCTTTTCCGCCTTCTTGGCAGCCTTCTGCCGGTCGCGTTCCTTGCGTTCCTGACCGTAGTTCGGTGCTCGTGCCATATCGTTTCCTTTCGTTGTGCTTGGCCTTTGCCTAGGAGCATTGGACCGCAAACACAACACCGCAAGGCACGATCGGCTCCATATCCCGGCGCTGTCCGGAGAGCCCGGCTTTTCAGGCGCCGTCCCGGTCGAGGACGAGATCCGCCGGCCCGAACCGGTCCTTTGCCGTGAATTGCTGGTGCCAGTAGGGATAGAGCACGGGCGGCCTGCTGACCACGTCGAGCCGTGTGCGCTCCTCATCAGCAAGCACCAGGCTTGCAGCGGCGATATTGTCTTTGAAATGCGCTTCGGTTCGTCCGCCGATCACCAGCGAACTGACAGCGGGCCGGCCGAGCAGCCAGGCAAGCGCCACCTGCGCCGCCGACACGCCGTGGTTGTTGCCGATATCGATCAGCACGTCGACGATCCGCCACAGCCGGTCCTCGTCGCGGATCGGCGGTTCCGACCAGCCGCTGAGCTGGCGGGCGGTCGGCTGGTCACGGTGGTATTTGCCGGACAGCAACCCGCCGGCAAGCGGGCTCCAGACCAGCACGCCGAGCCCCTGGTCGACCGAGATCGGCAACAATTCATACTCGGCCTCGCGCGCTTCCAGCGTGTAATGGATCTGCTGGGTGACGAAGCGAGGCTGGTGATGACGGTCGCTGATCCCAAGCCCCTTCATGACTTGCCAGCCGGAATAATTGGAGCAGCCGACATAACGGACCTTGCCCTGCGCGACCAACGTGTCGAGCGCGGCGGTGGTTTCCTCTAGCGGTGTCAGGCCATCCCACTCGTGCAGGAAATAGATGTCGATGACATCGGTCCTGAGGCGCTTCAGGCTCCTCTCGCATTCGCGGATCAGATGGTAGCGCGACAACCCTTCATCGTTGGGGCCTTTGCCGATCCGCATGCGCGCCTTGGAGGCGATCAGCACGTCGCCCTTGCGCTTGCCGCCGAGCGCCTCGCCGATGATCTCCTCCGACACCCCGTTCGAATAAACGTTGGCGGTGTCGATGACGTTGATGCCGGCATCGATGCAAAGGTCGATCATCCGGCGCGCCTCGTCGAGGTCGGTCTTGCCGACCGCCGAGAACGCGCCGCCGCCACCGAACGTCATGGTGCCCATGGTCAGCGTCGAAACCTTCAGCCCGGAACGGCCGAGAGTGCGGTATTCCATGTCTTATCCTCACGATTTATCGGGAAAGGGCGTTGCAAACGACAGCCCTCAATGAACCGGGTATTTGTAGGATAATTCGTTCTGCTTGTCGCCCGTTCCGCAGGGCAAGCTCGATCACATCTTCCGGATTGAACGCACAGCCAGCGCAGTAGTGGCTGCAATAAAACCGTCATTGCCGGCCTATACTAACGTCGGTCCAGCGCTTCGATTTCCGGCCGCCGGGCCGGGCGGCAGAGCGCCTGACAGCGGCCGGCAAGGCCTGTAAGCGGAGCAGCGCAAATGACCGAGATAAAACAGAATTCCCCGGCCAGGGACTGGCTGGAGGAGGTGCCGCACGAGGAGATCACACTGCCGGAGCGCGTCTTCAATCCCGAATACGAGCGCCAGGTACTGCCGCGCGAACTGTATGTGCCCGAGAAGTACTGAGGCAGGGGTACCCTTCTCCCCGTCACTATACGGGGAGAAGGTGCCGGCAGGCGGATGAGGGGCAGCGCCAACCTCGACAATTGAACCCGTCCTAGTAACGTTCATGGACAGAACTTATTCTGATACCATATTGCCATCGGTGGTATTGTCCGGCAGCGTAATCTTTGGTCGCTTGCGCCGCCCCGCATTGTCCTGCCGGGCATTTCTCCCCGTATAGTGACCAGGGGAATCGCATATGGCGATTTTGGGGTTGAGTTTAGGCTGAGAAAGGATTCTTTGGAGAGGCAGTTGAGCGAAGGAGCGACTGCCATTTCCTGCCTT
>NZ_JAMYLN010000041.1:0-53238 GCF_040318035.1 Mesorhizobium sp. M1329
GCCATCGCATCAAGAAATGCGCCTGGAACGACGACTATCTCATCAATGCCATCACTCATATGCGATAGCCCTGCCCGCAAGGGGGGGAGATCGGCAGCTTCGCCGACGGCGCCTACTCCGGAATGTTGAGGTGGAAGTTCCAGCAGGCGTTTGGGCGGCGCCGACATCGGGAATTGGTCATACCCGGTTGACCGGATAGACCGGCTTGCCGCCGCGCAGGACCGATGCGACATCGGCAAACACCTTGTTGCGAACCTCGGCGTAAGACTGGGTCGAGTAGTGCGCCGCGTGTGGACTGACCAGGACGGCGTCCAGCGCCAGCAGCGGATTGTCGGGCGAAGGCGGCTCCCGATCGAACGTGTCGATGCCGGCGCCTGCCAGATGGCCGCGCCGGATCAAATCCGCCAAGGCGACCTCGTCGACCAGGCCGCCGCGCGACACGTTGATGAGTATCGCCCCTTCCTTCATCCGCGACAGGGCTTGTGCCGACATGATGTTTCTGGTTTCCGGTGTCGCGGGAACGTGCAGCGAGACGATGTCGGCCCTGGCTAGCAGCTCGTCGAAGCCGACCGGTTCGGCACCGCCGGCGGTAATGCGCTCGGCCGGCAGATGCGGGTCGTAGGCGATGACATGGTAGCCGAAGACCCGCGCCCGCTCGGCAGTTAGGCGTCCGATCTGGCCGAAGCCGATCAGGCCGAGGATCTGCCTGTCGGGCCGCGTCATGCCGGCGCCATCGGTCATTGCAGCCCAGCGGCCGGCGCGCACTGCGCTGTCGAACTGCTTCAGCTTGCGCGTCAAGGCCAGGATCAGGGCCATGGCGTGGGTGCTGACTTCAACCAGGTTGGCGTCCGGCACATAGGTTACCTGAACACCGGCACGGCTGGCGGCCTCGACGTCGATCGAGTCGAGCCCTACGCCGAACCGCCCGATGACCTTGAGGTTCTTCAGTTCCGCCAAAACGCGAGCCGTGATCGGCTCTCGCAATACCATCAATGCGTCGGCGTTGCGGCAGTGTTCGATCAGGGCATCTTCCGTGAGCAGCGTCCTTTCGACAAACTCGACGTTCAAGCCGTCAAGGTAGCGCAGCTGCTCTTCCTCGACTGACAATACGCCGTCGGTCTTGATGATCTTCATGGCAAACTCTTGCTATGAGGCGCTGCGCGCCGAGGCGACGCCGGCGGCAAGGCCGGCGCCGAGAAACATCGTGTCGCTGGCCAGCATGTAGAAGCTGATGCCGTGCCGCGACCATTTGCCGACATCATCCGCCGAAGGGCGAAAGATGCCGACGGCCTTGCCGGCCGCGCGCGCCGCGGCCGCGATCCTGATAATCGCGGCATTGAGCTTGTCCTGGCCGGCCGGCCCCATGGCGTCGATCGAGACCGACAGGTCGCCGGGGCCAATGAAGACCACGTCGACGCCGTCGACCTGGACGATGTCGTCGACGTTGGCCAGGCCCTCTGCCGTCTCGACCTGGATGGCGACCGTCAGGACGTCGTTGGCCGATTTGAGGTAGTCCGGAATCCTGTAGCCATAACCGGCGGCGCGGCCGGGGCCGACACCGCGGGCGCCGACCGGCGGGTAACGGCAGGCCATGACCGCCATGCGGGCTTGCTCGGCCGTGGAGACGCGCGGTACCAGGACGCCCGACGCGCCGGCGTCGAGCGCGGCCGCCATCCACTCCGGCGTGTGGCCGGGAACGCGCACCATCGCGGGAACCTTGTGGACATCGGCGGCGCGGACCAGATCCTCGAGCCGTTCGCGGCCGATCTGCGAATGCTCCCAGTCGATGCACAGGAAATCGACCCCGCTCGCGGCCGCCACTTCGACCGCCACAGGGTGCGGGATGGCGCAGAAGGTGCCGATGAGGCGATCGAGAGAAACACATTTCTTGCGAAAGTCGTACATGAAATCTCCAGAAATTTTCGGCGTCGGCAAAACCTGTTTGCGCTATGTGGCCCTTGACGAAGGATGCACGGCTTCCGTCGACATCGGGAAATGCCGGCTGCCGCCTGAAAACGGCGGGAATGTCTTGTAGTCGGCGCGCATCTCCAGCCTCGCCGGCGATTGCAGCGCGTGCGTCAATGCCGCGGGACTGTCGAACATGACACGATTGCGCTGCATATGGTCGATCCGCGGCCAGGGCAGCGATCCGCACCAATCCAGTCGCGACAGAACCTCGATGTGGCGAATGCCGGGGAAGCCCCGCATCAATTGCGGATGATGCGTCACATAGTGGTGGAGCCAGACATTCATGTCTTCGGCCGGCCCGGGATAGTGGACAAGATAGCTGCAGGGCAGCCCGGACGTCTTGACGCCAGCGTCGTCGACGGGAAACGGACGCACGCACATTGCCTGTTGCGTCGGCCTCGAAGCGGCGATGCTCGACAGCATACTGGGTGCGGCAAGCGCCTGCAGATGGCCGGACGGCGCTAGCGCCGCCTCCATGTGCGCCAGTTCGTCGAAATAGAGCTGGAAGCCAAAGACCGGCGGTGGACCATCGTTGTTGAACATGTCCGTCGCCACCTCGGGCAGATAGATGTTTGCAAGCACAAGGCCCGGCGTTGACGCGATCACACGCCGCACAGCGTCAACGTCTTCACCGGCGATGGCCAAATTTGCCTCGCGGTCCTCATGGAAGAAAGCAAGATAGGCAAAGCGCATGTGGACACCTGCTGGTTCGACTAGATCAAATTCGGAAGAAAGAGAGCGATCTGCGGAAAGAGGACAATCAGCAGGATCAGCAAAAGCGTCAGCGCGATGTAAGGCGCCGCTGACATGGCAACCGTCTTGAGCGATGTGCCTTTCGGCGCAACGCCGATCATGATGAACAGCAGCAGACCAAACGGCGGCGTGGTGAAGCCGACCTCGTAGGCGAGCAGCAGGATCAGCCCGAACCATACGGGCTCGTAGCCGAATTGCTGGGCGATCGGCAGAAAGATCGGCAGCGTGATCAGCATCATCGAGACCTGATCCATGAACATGCCGAGCAGCAGGATGACGAGCACCATCATGAGCAGCATGGGATACGGTCCAAGATCGTAGCCGACGATGAACTGGATAAAGCCGTTGGAGGCGCCGGAGAAGGCGAATATCTGCGAGAACGTCGTCGAGGCCGAGATGATCAGGAAGGTCATGCCGGTGACCTTCATCGCGTCGTCCAGCGACTTCCAGACAACCGACCAGCTGAACCGTCGGTAGACGAACAACAATGCGAAGACGGCGGCACAGCCGAGTCCCGCCGATTCCGTCGGCGTCGCTATCCCAAGGATGATCGTGCCGACCACCATGAACACGATGACGCTCATCGGAATGATGTTGACGGCGACCGCCCTCACCTTCTCGGCCGCGGGAACGGCGGGTACCGGATAGTGCGGAGCGGCGTCCGGATCGATCTTCGTCTGCGCGAAGATCAGCGCCGCGTACATGACAACGAGCAGCAGCCCGGGCAAAGCCCCCGCTATGAGCAGCGCGCCGACGTCGATCTGGGCCAGCGAGCCGAGCAATACGGCCAGCGAGGATGGCGGGATGATGACGGCAAGGCTTCCGGCGCCAAGCACCGGCCCGTAGGCCATGTGCGGCTTGTAACCCCGCTTCAGCATCTCCGGCACCATCAGCGAGCCCATCATGCCGGTATTGGCGAGGCTCGAGCCCGACAGCGCGGAAAAGATCGTGCCGGCGGCGAGGACGACATAGGCAAGGCGTCCGCGCAGATTGCCGACGCACAGGTCGAGCGCGTAGATGACTTTCTCGCCCAGGCCGGAGCGGAAGAACAGGCTGCCCATGACGAGAAACATCGGCAGCGGAGCAAGCGCATAGGTCGAGACGGCGTCGGAGAAGTTGGCGACCATCTGCGTCACGCCGATCGAACCGCCGAAGAACAAGTATAGCCCGATCACATTGGTGACGAAGAATGCGAAGGCGACCGGCAGCCCAAGCCCCATCAACACCAGGATGGTGCCAACAAGCACGGCGAATGGAAACAGCCAGGCCACCGGTCAGAGCCCTTCCATTTCCAGCGGATCGAGGGTGTACAGCGTGTCACGGCCGAGCAGATATCTGAGCCATTCCAGCGCCGAGAGGTAGAAGGCGAGCATGATGGGCAGAAAGACCAGCCATTTCGGCATGTCGAAACTGCGCGTTTCATATTCGCCGCCCGCAACGGCACTTGTCAGGGAAGACAGAGCGACGCTGCCGAGGTAGAGGCTGACGCCGATGCAGGCGAGATAGACCAGCTTTTCAAGCACCGCCCGTGCCCGCACCGGCAGCGCCTTGCGCAGGAACTCGACGAAGACATGGCCCTTGCTGTGGACCAGCCATGGCATCGGCAGGAATGCCGCGTAAAGCAGGCCGTATTCCGTCGCCGATACTGCCCAGGCAAGCGGCCTCAGGCCCAGATTGCGGACGCATACATCGGCGACCACCGCGACGATGATGAGGCCAAGCACCACTTTTGCCGCCGCCGCCAACGCAAGGCTCAGCTTCCCAATCGCTGCAAACAATCTGTCCATGCCCGACGACCCTCATGTCCACCTTTGCCCCCCTTTGATGGAGGGCGCGCAAAGCGCCCTCAGCTCGGGCTACTGGAAGAATTTCTTCAACTGATCGATGTTGGTGGGATCGCGTTTGGCCATTCTCGCCCAGCTCGCCTGTGTGGCAGCCGCCAGGAATTTGTCGCGGCCGGCGCCGGTCAAGCTGATCACCTTCTGCCCGCCGGCGATCATCGCCTGTGCCTGCTTTTCGGACTCGGCAAGGTTGGCGTCATAGCTCGCGCGCTCGTACTCGACAGCCGTGTCGGCAAGCAGCTTCTGCGCCTCGGGCGACAGCGTGTCCCATTTGGCCTTGTTGATCGAGATCAGCACATCGGTTTTGAAGAATTGCGGGTCGACACGGTATTTTGTGAATTTGTCCCAGCCGAAGGACGCATAGCCAAATACGGTATAGGCGTTGGCATTGACGACGCCGCGCTCGAGCGAGGTATAGACGTCTCCCGGTGCTTGCACGATGACCGTCGCGCCCAGGGATTCGAGGAAATCGCGATAGAGCGGCGACGAACGTATCTTCAGGCTGCTCCAGTCGATGCTGCCTTCGCTGTTGAGCTTGGGTTCGTCGATGGTGAAGACGTTGAAGCCCGAGCCCGCGTCGACATGCGCCAGCAGATGGGCATTGGCCTTCTTCTCGAAAATCCCGCTGATGAAGTCCCAGCCGCCATTCTCGCGAATCTCCCACGGCGTCTTCGTCGATGCTGAGAAAACCTCGCCTTCGGGCACGAGCTCGAGGAACTGCCCTGCCGGTGTATCGATCACATCGATCAGGCCGCTCCTGAGCGCCGCGCCCTGCTGGATCGGCGGAATGACCTCCGGCCCGCCGCGCACATTGATCTGGACCACGCCCTTACCCTTTTCGTTCACCTTCTGAACGAACTTCAGGAAGCTCTGGGCGTAGCCATTCTGCGTCGGCGTGAAATGCACGGCGTTGAGGACGACCTCTTCGGCCGTGGCGATACCCGCTACACCCGACATCAGTGCAGCCAGAACAAGGGATTTCCAAATGCGCATTGCCGTACTCCCTCTGATAGATTCACTTCGCCGGGGCCCATCATCGGGCCGATCTGAAATTGCACGCTGCGCCGGCACACGAACGGCGGTTAGTTGACATCGTCTCCTACTGTCAGGAACCGCCCATGTGCGTAGAAGACCGGCGATCGGTGAGCGCGGTCCAGCGCAACGCCTGAGACGATGCCGATGACGATCATGTGCGACGCCCGCACGATGATTTCGGCGACCCGGCATTCGAACATTGCCCGCGCGCCGACAAGCAAGGGCGCGCCGGTTTCGCCGCGCACCCATGATCCGGACGAGAACCGCGCGGCGCCCCTGGCTTTGGTCAAGCCGCCAAAGGCACGCACAACGTTCTCCTGGTCGCCGGCTGGCAGATTGACCGAAAAGGGCAAGCCTTCGCGAATGGCCGAGGCAAAGGTGCTGCTGCGGTTGACACAGGCCAGCAGGGACGGCGGCTCGGCACTGAACGAGCAGAGTGCTGTCGCCGTGATACCGCAAAAGCCGATCTCGTCATGCTCCGAGGCGAGGATGGCGACGGAGCCCGCCACGGCCCGCATCGCCTGCTTGAAGGCGCGCGGATTGATGGCGTCGTGCCCATCCACCCATAGCGTCGGAATGGCGGCCGCCGGCATCAATTTACCCGAAGCCCGGCCTGGCGCATCAGCGGCAGCACGCGGTCGCAGAAGAAGGGCAGTTCGTAGGTGTAGTTGACGAATGTGAGGGCGGCGCCGGAATAACCCTGTTCCATGATCTTGGTGAGATCGTCGACGATCTTTTCCGGCGTGCCGATGAGCGGGAAGGTTCCAGCACCGCCGGCGAACCTTTGCCGATATTCGGTAAACGCCTTCGCATCATGCGAGTTCGCGAATTCCTTCTTCTTGCGCATATGCTCGTCGACGGCGCCCTCGTCCGCGCATTCCAGCGCGTAGTGCCGGTAATAATCCTCGGCTTCCTGCTGGGTCTCCCGGCAGACGACGTGACAGACCGTATAGACGCCGACTTCGCGTCCGACTTCGGCAGCTCGGTTGGTGATGTCGACCACATGCGCACGGCCGTCGGCGATTTCGGAAAAAGTCGAAAACAGATAGTCGCAGTGGCGCGCCGCATAGTTGCGCCCCGGCGCGCCGAAGGCGGCGTTCATGGTCACCGGTCGCGGCGCCTGCAGGCTCGGCGGCCGGCTGACGACACCCTTCAGATCATAGAACTCGCCGCTGAAGTCGAACGGCTCCCTCGATTGATAGGCACGCACGATGATGTTGATCCATTCCTCGGCCTGATCATAGGTCCGCTCGCCGACCGTCTGCCCGAACATGGCGAACTCATCCGGGTTCCAGCCGCAGACGATGTTCAAGCCGGCACGCCCGTTGGAGATGTGGTCGACCGTCGCCAGCGCTTTTGCAGCCTGCAGCGGATGAACCAGCGGCACATGCACCGTCATGAACAGGCCGATGTTTTCCGTGGCGACAGCAAGACCCGCCGCCCAGGTGAAAGTCTCGAACGACCATTCCCGCACATGCGTCAAACCGCCGAAGCCGCGCCAACGGGCGATCGGTAGCAGAAACTCGAGGCCGGCGCGGTCGGCGATGCAGGCAGAATTGAGGTTGTCTTCCCAGCGGGCACGCCAGCGCTCGGGAACGGTGGTCATTGCCAGGCCGCCATCGGCGTTCATCGAAAAGACGCCAAGCTTGAACCTGTTCGGCCCTTTCAGCGGGTGCTGCTTCCTGATCATGATTTCCCCCGCTGCGACATGCTCTCACCTTCACCGCTGGAATGTTGAGCCGGTGGGCTCAGCTTCATGAAACGCTCCTCGGCGTTCTGAATGAAGTGCGTCATGCGGTCGTAGGCGGCGACGGCGTCGCGCTTGACGAATGCCTCGTAGATGGCGCGCATGCCGGCCACGACGACGGCTTGTGTCGGCTGGTGAGACAGCGTCCTTAAACGGACGACGAGCACGTGGTCGGCGAAGCGGGCAATCGTTTGCGAAAGGCGCTCGTTCTCGACCGCGCCGAGCCAACAATTCCTGAATGCCGAATTGGCCTGGAAAAAGCGGTCGGCATCGCCGGCGGCGGCCGCAGCCTCCGCTTCCCGAAGCGCGGCTGCCAGTGTCTTGAGGTCAGCGGCGCCGAGTGTCCGTGCGGCGTGAGCGGCGGCCCGCGGCTCGAGCAAGCGGCGGACCTCGAAGATGTCGGCAACATCCGTTGCGGTAAGTGTGGGCAGCGTGAAACCGCGTGTGGTGCCGACGAGGTAGCCCTCATGCACCAACTGCATCAAGGCGTCGCGGACAGGCATTCTGGAAATACCGAGCTGGGCGGCAATGTCGACATCGACGAGCTTCTGGCCAGGCGCCAAATCGCCATGCTGTATCGTCAGCCGGATTTGTTGATAGACCTGGGCACGCAGATTGCCATCGCCAACCCGTTTGAGCTCTATCGTTTCCGTCATCCACGCCTTCCCATGCGAAGATTTCGTATATCGTTTGAGGCTGGTGTTCTCGCAGCGATCCGTGAAATGCAGCCACATATCGATGGAATTCGATCTGCAGGCCATGTTCCAATGCGAAGTGGAGCACAGGCTGGATCGGCTGGCAAGATGTTTTAAGTTTATAGTGTATACTGTTTTGGCTCGCTGTCCGGTGGGCAGAGGATCGCGCCATCCGTGCTGCCACGCCGCGCGACGGCGGGACAGCTGACGATCGGCGCGGTTCGGTAAAAAACGTACAGACGTTTTCCCGTGACACATCGAAGCTGGCGGATTTAACTAAAATTACTTGCGATCTGCGCGCGCCGGCACGCCCACCCGATCCCCTCGCCGGTGCGCATTACTGGATCGCCCGCCGTATCGAAAGGTGCGGCGGGCTTTTCGTTTCGTTTGGCGGGGAGGCGCTTATGCGAGACTTGCCCAGGAATATCGACGCTGACGTCGTGATAGAGATCAGCAAGCTGCTCGACGATCGGGCGAAGTCGGTGCCGGTGCCAGTCCATAAACTTGCAGCGATGATCCGGCTGAGCATCGAGACCCGCCTGACCGATCAATCCATCGAGGAACTGATCGTGGAAATGGCCGCGACGCGGGGGCTTGCGATGCTGTTCGACTTGCCGGTGGTCCCGGTGGTAAATGTCGACAATGTCGTGCCGATTGCCTTGGCGCGACGTCCCCGCTGACATTTCGCTCGAGCTCTACCGATCTCCGCCTCGCTGCCCAACTTCACTTGTCCTGATGCGCGGGCCGAGTGTCGCCTTTCTTTTCGGGGTCGTGGGTATGATGGCTGTCGCGTTCGCCGCCGCCGCCGGAGACCTTGCTGTGGCTGCGACGGTCGGGCGCGGCCGGCGGCTTGTCGACGCTCAGCGGCTTCTTGGCGTTTTCGTGCGCGGCGCCAGGACCGCCCTGGCGGATGCTGGCAGGCGTTTTCTTCGACGTGGACATGACCTAGCGATCTTGGACGTTACCTTGATGGGTAGTGTTGACCTTCGTATTGCCTTGCTGGCCCTGCTTGTCGGGATCCGGAACGGCAGATTGCGGTGCCTGGTCGGCCGCTACCGATTTTTTGTCACCGGCGCCCTTTGGGCTCTGATTCTTCGGCGGCACAGGGGGAGGTTTTGTGCTCATGGCGTTTCTCCTTCCGCCACCCAAACAAGCGGCTCGGGAGAAAGGTTCCCGAGGGTCCGATACGAACGGCGATTGCCGCAACGAGCCGGGTCCACGGGCCGTGGCTTGGCCGGCGGGCGGCCGGCACAATCCAGGACTATTTCTTGATGATGTTTCCGTTGTTCAGGTCGAAGGCCTGGGCGCCGAAAGCCTGCCGGAAGAAATCCTCCTGCAGATCGCCCCATTCGCCGAGATAGGCGCCGCAATTGCTGCAATAGATCGGCGTCGAATCCTTCGCGTTGTCGGGAATCTCCATCAGGATCGTCCCGCACGCCTTGCAATCGAGCTTGTCATCCAAACGGCGGCCCATTGGCCAATAATTGCGCGTTTTCAGCTACGCGCCAATTGTCGTTTTCGTACGAAACCGCGAACGGTACGTTTTCCACCTGCAGGCGGGCAGTAGGCTAACGGTCCGCGGGATTTCCGAAGGCAGGATCGCGCCGCCTCGAATACGTCGCCACCCTCGGCAGCTCATCTGGAAAGTCGACCCAGGGAAGCCTCATGTCCCAGTATGCATGGGCCTGTGGCGGAAAGCGTTCGGGGTGGTCGAGGAAGCCGATCGCCAGATAGAGTTCGTTGGGCAGGCCCTGGTCGATATAGCCGATCGATGTTCCGCAGTCCGCGCAAAAGGACCGGAGCACGCCGGGGGTTTTCGAAAAAGTCTTCAGTGTGCCGGTGAGCAATGTGAATTCAGAAGGCCGATAACCGACCCACACCGTTAGCGGGCTTCCTATCGCCTTGCGACAGTCGTCATCATGATCGGAGCAAACCCAGAACGGCTCGCCGCGCATTTGCGCCGTTATGGCGCCGCAAAAACAGGAACCCGTTTCAGTTCGTGGCATTGGCTAACGTCATTGCTGGACCGGCCTTCATTGCTGGCCCGGCATTTCGGTATTTTCCCTGGGGTTCTTCTTGATGCCGGCGGCAGGCGAGGTGTCGGCTGGAGCATTGCCACCCTGGTTCTGCTCAGGGGCTCTTTTGAGCGGCGAGGTTTGCCAGCCCATATCGCCGTACAAAAAGCCTATGAGAAAGCCGACGATGATGATGGCCGGAATCACCATTGCAATTAACGCGTTACGTCGCTCCATTTCGTACGGCTCCTTTCTTCGAGCCGAACAAGCGATGGCGGAAATGGTTCCGGTTAGACGGACGGCGTGACGGGACGGAGCCGGCCGGGAACATTCAGCCTCACGGCGGGTTCGTATGAGTGCTCTTCTACAGGGAGTGGCTTGCATGAGACCCGCCGTAACCGATCGCATCGAAACTAAGAAATACAACCACCCGACAGGCGGCTGGGGATCGCTCAAATCCCTGGTCCGCAAGGCGCGAGGCGAAGGCCTGCTATTGTCCGGGATATGGAGCACGCTGCTCAAGCAGAACAAGGCCGACGGCTATATGTGCGTGTCTTGCTCATGGGCAAAGCCGGCCCAGCCGAGGCCTTTCGAATTCTGTGAAAACGGCGCCAAGGCCACGATGTGGGACCAGACCAAGCTGCGCTGCGAACCCGCATTCTTCGCCGAGCACTCGGTGACCGAATTGCTCGACTGGCCGGACCACGATCTGGAGAAGCAGGGCAGGCTTACCGCACCCATGCGCTACAATGCCGCCACCGACCGTTACGAGCCGGTTTCCTGGGACACTGCATTCCGCGACATAGCTGCCGAATTGCGGCGGCTCGATCCCAAATCGGTGGTGTTTTACACGTCCGGCCGCGCCTCGCTCGAGGCCTCGTTCATGTACCAGCTTTTTGCGCGCATCTATGGGTCTTCGAACCTGCCCGATTCGTCCAACATGTGTCATGAATCGACGTCGGTCGGCTTGCCGGAATCGATCGGCTCGCCGGTCGGGACCGTACAGCTCGAAGACTTTGCGAAATGCGACATGATGTTCTTCTTCGGGCACAACACCGGGGTGACGGCGCCGCGCCTGCTGCATCCGCTGCAGGAGGCACGTCAACGCAACGTGCCCGTCTTCACTTTCAATCCCTTGCCCGAGCGGGGACTGAAGCGCTTCAAGAATCCGCAAAACCCCGTCGACATGCTGTCGCCCGGACCGGGCACAAAAATGTCCAGCGACTTCTTCCAGGTTCGTTCGGGCGGCGACATCGCCGCCATGACGGGTATCGCCAAGGCGTTGCTGGCCCTCGACGACGCCGCCCGCGAAAGCGGCAGGACGCGTGTCCTCGACACGGCTTTCATCGCCGAACACACGCATGGCTTCGCCGAGTTCGAAGCCTTCCTGCGCACCACCCAGTGGAGCGATATCGTCGCGCGATCCGGCGTTGCGCAGGCCGATCTGGAGCACGTCGCCGAGGTCTACAGCCATGCCAACGCCGTGATCGGCAATTACGGCATGGGCCTGACCCAGCATCGGCACGGCACCGAGAACGTCCAGATGCTGTGCAACCTTTTGATGATGCGCGGCAATATTGGAAAACCCGGCGCCGGCATTTCGCCGCTGCGCGGCCATTCCAACGTCCAGGGGCAGCGCACCGTCGGCATATCGGAAAAGCCCGAGCTCGTCCCGCTCGACAAGTTCGCCGAGTTCTACGCCTTTGAACCGCCGCGCGAGAAAGGTCTCGATACGGTCGAGACCTGCGAGGGCGTCATCGACGGATCGGTCAAGGGCTTCGTCGGGCTCGGCGGCAATTTCGTGCGGGCGGTTCCGGAAACCGGCCTGGTCGAGAAAGCCTGGCGTGGGCTCGACCTGCATGTCGAGATCGCGACCAAGCTGAACCGCAGCCATCTGATCGCCGGCCGGACAACCTATTTGCTGCCGTGCCTTTCACGGCTGGAAAGAGATCATCAGGCGAGCGGCGACCAAAGGGTGTCGGTAGAGGATTCCACTGCCTGTATCCACGGCTCGTTCGGGTCGCGACCTCCGGCTTCGCCACATCTGCTTTCTGAGCCCAGGATCGTTGCCGAGCTTGCCAAGGCGACAGTGCCGGGCAGGAGTTCGATCCCATGGGATGAGTGGGTTGGGGACTATTCCCGCATCCGTGACGAAATCGAGCACTGCTACCCCCAACATTTCCGCGACTTCAACAAGCGTTTCCTGACGCCCGGCGGCTTCCACCGCGACATCAAGGCGAGCAAGCGTGTGTGGGAGACGCCTAACAAGAAGGCCAATTTCAAGCTGCCGAGTGGCCTTGAAACCGACCCTGACATCGATGTCTCCGGCCGCGATGTGCTGACACTGATCACGGTGCGCTCCAACGACCAGTTCAACACGACCGTCTACGGCTACAACGACCGGCTGCGCGGCATCAGCGGCACACGCATGGTGCTGTTGATGAATGAAAAGGACATCCAGCGCCTCGGTTTGAGCGCGGGACAGGAGGTCGATCTCGAAGCCAATGCGCAAGATGGTGTGGAGCGCCGCGTGCACGGGCTGCGCATCACGCCTTTCTCGGTGCCGGAGGGAAATTGCGCCGGTTATTATCCCGAGCTCAACCCGCTGGTTCCTTTGTGGCACAGAGCCGAGAAGGCTCATGTTCCGGCGGTCAAATCGATACCGGTGCGGATATTGCCATAGGCGTTCGTTGTTCGCGGCAGGCACGCACCACGCCGATGTGATCTGGCACGACTTTCAAAATCGTGACCTCAGCAGGCTCGCGCGAGTTCATCCAGGGCATTCAGGATCGCACTCTGGCTCGCCGGCTTCTGCACGATCCTGCATGTGCGGAATCCGGCCGGAATTTCGCGTTCGCTATACCCGGAGAGAAAGGCGAACGGAACACCGCGCGTCCGTAACGCTTCCGCGATCGGATAGCTGGTCTCGTCGTTCAACTGAATATCCAACAGCGCCGCGTCTATGCCGCCTTCGCCGACGAGCCGGAGGGCTGCCGTTACCGACGAAACCGGTCCAACCACCTGATGGCCGGCTTTGCGCAGGTAGGCCGCCGCGTCGTCGGCGATCAGCCATTCGTCCTCGACGATCAGCACACGCATCTGTCCGGTCACGACGAGCCCTCGCGGGTCAGAGGGAATGCGATTTCCGCCTCCAAACCATTTGAGCGGAAACTTGTTTCAACTTTTCCGCCCAGTCTGTAGCCGATTTCGCCTCGTAGAAGGGTAAGGCCGAAGCCGCTGTCGGTTGGCTCCTTGATGCGGGGGCCGCCCTTCTCGCGCCAGACCAGCTTGAAGGTTCCGTCGACCACCGACCATTTAACAACTATCCGCCCGGCTGGCTTCGACAGTGCACCATATTTGGCGGCATTGGTCGCCAGTTCATGGATTGCCATGCCGAAAGAAAGCCCTTGTGCTGGCTTGAGGCTTACTCTCTCGCCATCAAGCTTAAACCGTTCAGGCCCGAAAGGATCGAGCTCCTGGTGCAGCAATTCCTCGACAGAGGCTTCCGTCCAGCTCTCACGCGAGAGCAGACTGTAGGCTCGTGACATTGCCTGCAGGCGACCTATCAAGGCTTCGGCGAACTCGTCTTTCGACGCCGAGTATTCACGCGTCCGGTTGGTGATGCTGGCGACAACCGCCAGCATGTTCTTGACCCGGTGGTTCAGCTCGGAGATGAGCACCTGCTGACGCTCTTCCGCCTGCGCCAGCGTCGTCACGTCGATCAGCGTCACGACCACGCCCTGGATGCTGCCGCTCTTGTCCCGGTAGGGATTGATGCGAACCAGGTAAGACCGGCCGTTGTCGTCGCGCGCAAGATGATGGTTCAGGGTCTCTCCGGTCTCGAACACCGCATCGATGTGCCGTTTCAGCTCGGGGTAGTCGAGCTGACTCGAAAGATCGGTCAGTGGCCGGCCGACATCGGAAAGACGCAAGTTGAAGAAGGATGATGCCGCGGGAGTGAAGGTGCGCACCACAAGGTTGCGGTCGAGGAAGATGGTCGCGATTTCCGTGCTTTCGAACAGGTTTCTGAGGTCGCTGTTGGCGCGATCTAGCTCCTCTATCTTGCCGGTCAGCTCCGCGTTGATGGTGTTGAGCTCTTCATTGAGCGACTGCATCTCCTCCTTCGAGGCCTCAAGCTCCTCATTGGTCGACTGCGCCTCTTCATTGACGGAGACGAGTTCCTCGTTCGAAGACTTTACTTCCTCCAGCGCCGTTTCGTATTCCTCGATGGTGGACTGCAGCCGTTCGCGCGTGTCGCGCAACTCCCGTTCGAGATCTGCCGCGTCGTCGGTGCCGCGGTTTTCGCGTGCCGGCTCGGACCGCATCCGGGGCTGTGCCACCGAATTGAACAGGACGAGATAGAGGGGCTCACCATTGCCGCGTTCCGTGTACGGCTCGACCGTCAGCGTAATGAACTGAAGCTGTCCGTCGTCTTCCTCGACCGCTATGTTCTCCCGCACGACCGTGCGGCGCGTCGTGGCAGCTTCCCGCAACGCGGCGCGCAGCTCAAGTCTCAGCCCGCGGCGGGCCAGGGTCAGCAACTGCCGGCTCGGCGCGCCTTGCGGCGCTTCCAGATATTTGCCCGTCCGCGTCGAATAGTAGACGATGTCGCCATCGCCATTGACCAGAACGTGCGGCGGGGCGAACCGCTCCAGCACCTGAGCCTCGATCGCCTGGCGCAGTGAATGGCTGGCGGCGTCCTTCTTCGAGCCGCCGCTTCCGACCGGAAGGGCACCCGTGCGGCCATTGCCGATCAGGACCAGCGGCCGCGGCGTGGCATGTTCCCGCGCCTGGAATATCCGCTGCTTCTTGTCGACCGTGGCGAACAGGTCGCCGTGCTGACCGACGCTCTCCGACGTGCCGAGGAACAGATAACCGCCCGGCCGCAGCGCATAATGGAAGATCGGGATGACCCGGTTCTGGATCTGCGGGCCGAAATAGATCAACAGGTTGCGGCACGAAATCATGTCCATGCGCGAGAAAGGAGGATCGCGGATAACGCTGTGCGGGGAAAAAATGCACAGTTCGCGCACCTCTTTGCCGAGCACATAGCTCTCGCCGTCGCTGTGGAAAAAGCGTTGCCTGCGCTTTGCCGATAGCCCGTGCAGCAGCGCTTCGGGATAACGCGCCGCACGCGCCACGGCGAGAGCCGGCTCATCGATGTCGGTCGCGAATATCTGGACGCGCGGCGGCGCGGAAAGCTTTTCCATGCGCTCGCGCATCAGCATGCCGATCGAGAACACCTCCTCGCCGGTGGCGCAGCCGGGCACCCAGACACGCACCGAATCGGAGGCGTTCCTGCCTTCAAAAATCTGCGGTATGATCTTTTCCTCCAGCAATTTGAACGCTTCGGCGTCGCGAAAAAAGCTGGTGACGTTGATGAGCAGGTCGCGAAACAGCTTCGCCACCTCGTCGGTGTCCCTCTTCAGCCGTTCTATGTAGGTGGTGATCGACTGCAGCTGCGTGATCTGCATGCGCCGCTTTACGCGACGCAGGAACGTCTTGGTCTTGTAGCCGGAGAAGTCGTGACCGGAATGGCTGCGCAAAATGGCGTAGATTTCATCGCGGGCCCGATCCAGGTCGGCCTTGTGCTCGTCATCCGCTTCGGCCAGTCCACTCAGCACATCGAAGCCGCGGACAAACGCCTGAAGCTTTGCACCGATCTGCTCGGCGGGCGCCGCTATGTCGATCAGGCCGCTCGAAATCGCACTCTGCGGCATGTCCGGGTTGCGGGGGCCGTACCCGTTGGACGCCTGGGCAATCGTCAGCCCGCCATGCTCCTTGATTGCCCTGGCGCCGAGCGTGCCGTCCGAATCGCCACCCGACAAGATAATGCCGACGGCATACTCGCCCTGGTCCTCGGCCAATGCGCTGAAGAAGATGTCGATTGGCTTGCGCTCGCGGTTGAGCGTATTCGGCCGGCGCAGCGAAAGCGCACCCTTACGGATGGTGAGGACGACGTTTTGCGGCATCACATAGACCTGGTCGGGTTGGACCGTCACGCCCTCCTCGGCCACGACGACCGGCATTTCGGTGTAACGCCGGATGACCTCGTGCAGCAGGCTCTCCCGTTCCGGGCTGAGATGCGTGACGACGACAAACGCCATGCCGGTGCCGTCGGTCAGCCCTTTGAACAGGCCCTCCATCGCGGGAATGCCGCCGGCCGATGCACCGACGCCGACAATTGGAAATCTTCCATTCTGGGATGCCACGCCAAGCCCCTGGTAACAGCCGCAAACACAAAGCCGTCAAATCGGGCCTTAGACCCAAATCGCGCCTCAGATTAAGACCGGGCCGGGCCTGAGGCCAGTAAATAGTCCACCAACGGAACAAAGTACCGCCGGTGGGCATTAACATTTGACTTTGGAGGCGGTTCCAATGGCAAAACGATCACCTGAAATAAAGCCGGCAAAGCGAATCCTGCTGCCTTCGCCGGATCTGACCAAGTTCCCGGTATCTGAAAATATTCCGCCTCGCCTGCTCGCGCTCGCGGAACGGTTGCAAGAGGTACTGGCTCGCCACTTTGCAGAAGTCCGCGCCGACAGCCGTAAATCCCGCAGGAAGAAGGAACAATGAGGTGCGCGACCTGCAAGGCTTGCATATCCTGATCGTCGAAGACGAATGGATGCTGGCGGGCGATCTTGCACGTTATTTCAGCAAGATGGGCGCCGTCGTGCTTGGCCCGGTGGCGACAGTCGAACAGGCATCGAAACATACGGACGAGGCGGAGGCCGCGATCCTGGACGTCAATCTCAACGGACGACGGGTATTCCCGATCGCCGACGAACTGATGCGCCGTGGCGTGCCGTTCGTGTTTTTCAGCGGCGATGAAGACATCGTTATTCCCGAGCGCCTTCGGTATGCCAGCAGCCTCCGAAAATCCTCGGACGGCCAGGCTGTTTTCGATGCTCTCTTCCCAGCCGAGACGTCGTCGTCGAAAGGAGGTCGAGCGTCGGAGCCCTCGGACGACGTATTTTCGCTGCTTCCCAAGCTCAGGCTCGCGGCGCGTCTGCTGCTGGGAGATGTGGAGGCCTCCGACCGGCTGGTCGAGCGAACGCTCGAACAGGCCATCGGCGAAATCGACAAGAGACGATCCGGCTCCTCCACCGAGGACTGGCTCAACGGCATCATGCGAAGCATCGTCAGGGCACGCGGGCCAAACCTGCTGCACTGACCGCAGCCGCTGTTGGCCGCGACCTTACTTCCGGCTGCGTTCGACGAATTTGTTGAAGCGGCTGGTTTTTCCGCCGCTGGTCTCATCCTGGTAGAGGAAGGCCAGTTCGTTCTCATCGAATATCCTGAAGAACTCATCCCATTCGACGGGCTCGAACGTCTCTTCAGGCTCGCCGAAGTCGATGCGCAGTATGCCGCCCTCGCCCTTGGTGCGCACCACCGCCGGCCGGCCGTCGCGATCCTCGGCCCAACGGCGGATTTCATCATGATCGGTGGTCGTCTTCGATTCAGACATTCCAATCTCCCTTCGATTCCACCCCACACCGCGAGATCCCGGTCCGCATTCCTGCAACCAGCAGATGCATCGCCGGCCGGCATGTGCGCGCGGTTGGTGACTATGGCTCCTAACACCAAGCGCGCTTCGATGTTCCCGTGCCCAAGGCAACGATGCTTTTCGCGAGCGCGGCGCTCCGGGAACTTTGTTGAAGCAAGGGAACAAACCTTTCGCCCGGAAGTTTGGGGCGGCAAAGCCATTCATATGAGGAGTTGTCGTGAAACGTATACTGGTCACGGGAGGCTGCGGTTTTATCGGCCGCCAC
The DNA here is from genome assembly GCF_040318035.1 of Mesorhizobium sp. M1329. NCBI lineage: Bacteria > Pseudomonadati > Pseudomonadota > Alphaproteobacteria > Hyphomicrobiales > Phyllobacteriaceae > Mesorhizobium > Mesorhizobium sp. M1329. Next base: position 17,827 of record NZ_JAMYLN010000041.1, read on the forward strand.
GTCGCCCAGGAACTCGTTGAACATGGTTATGGAGTTTCAATTCTCGATGTGCTGCTGGACCAGGTGCATGGCGGCGAGGCAATCAGCCTGCCGGCGGGCGCCAAGCTGATCAAAGGCGACGTTCGCGATCGCGACGCCATCACAGAGGCGGTCGAGGATGTCGACGCGATCATTCACCTGGCGGCTGAAGTGGGCGTCGGCCAGTCCATGTACGAGATCGCCCGCTATGTCGGCGCCAACGACCTCGGCACCGCCACGTTGCTGGAGGCACTGATCAAACGGCCGATCGAACGGATCGTCGTTGCTTCCTCGATGAGCGTCTATGGCGAGGGTCTCTACGCCACGCCAGACGGCCGGCGCATCGACAATGCAAGACGGCAGCCGGACGACATCCGCAGCGGCCAATGGAATCCCCTGTCGCCGGAAGGTGAAGTCCTGTCGCCGCTGCCCACCGACGAGCAGAAACCGGTCGACCTCGCCTCGATCTACGCACTGACAAAATACGCCCAGGAACGCGCCGTACTGATCTTCGGCGAAGCCTATGGCGTCGACGCGGTGGCGCTGCGCCTGTTCAATGTCTTCGGCGCCGGACAGGCGCTCTCGAACCCGTATACCGGCGTGTTGGCGAACTTCGCCTCGCGCATCGCCAATGGCCAGCGGCCGCTGATTTTCGAGGATGGCGAGCAGCAGCGCGATTTCGTGCATGTGCGCGACGTTGCCCGCGCCTTCCGGCTGGCGCTGGAACAGCCCCAGGCGCGCAGCCATGTCATCAACATCGGCAGCGGGCAAGCCTACGCGGTCAGCGACGTCGCCCGGCTGCTCGCCGAAGCAATGGGCGTACCTGGCCGCCAGCCGGAAATCCTCGGCAAGGCACGCTCCGGCGATATCCGCAATTGCTTTGCCGACATCTCGAAGGCGCGCGAACTGCTCGGCTTCCAGCCGCAATACCGGCTGGAGCATTCGCTCGGCGATTTCGTCGCATGGGTGCGCAACACCGTCGCCATCGATCGCAGCGCCGAGATGAAGCGGGAACTCGAAGCGCGAGGACTGGTGTCATGAGACCGGATTCACGCAATTTTCGCGAAGCGCCCGTCGCCATTATCGGTGGCAGCGGCTTCATCGGCTCCAACCTCGCCGACAGCCTGTTGTCGGATGGCGAACCGGTGCTGGTCATCGACAATCTGAGCCGTCCCGGCGTCGAGCAGAACTTGGAATGGCTGACGCAAAAGCACGGCAGCCGCCTTACCATCGACATAGCCGACGTCCGCGACGCCGAGGCGCTGATGCCGCTGGTGGCCGGTTCGAAGGCGGTTTTCCACTTTGCCGCGCAGACCGCCGTCACCACGAGCCTGGTTCGGCCGGACGAGGATTTCGACATCAACCTGCGCGGAACGTTCAACGTCCTGGAAGCCGCTCGCCGCAGCGGCAAGCGCATCCCCGTCGTTTTCGCCAGCACCAACAAGGTCTATGGCCGCCTCACCGACCTCGCCATGCGCGAAGAGGACGGCAAATACGCGCCTCGCGACGCGGCCATCCATGCGCACGGCATCGACGAGACGCGCGGCCTCGATTTCTGCACGCCCTATGGCTGCTCCAAGGGCGCGGCGGACCAGTATGTCCTCGACTACGCCAAGTCATACGATTTGCCGACGGCGGTGCTGCGCATGAGCTGCATCTATGGCCCGCGCCAGTTCGGGACGGAGGATCAGGGCTGGGTCGCCCATTTCCTGCTTAGCGCCTTCTCCGACCGGCCGATCACCATCTATGGCGACGGCAAGCAGGTGCGCGACATCCTCCACGTTGCCGACGCGGTCGCGGCTTACCGCGCCGTTCTCGACCGGATCGAGGCAGTCAAGGGCCAGGCATTCAATCTCGGCGGCGGACCGGACAACGCCGTCAGCCTGCGCATGCTGCTGAAGGAGATTCGCGACCTAACGAAACGGGACGTTCCGATCCGTTACGACCGCGAACGCACCGGCGATCAACCGTTCTTCGTCGCTGACACGCGCGCGATCGAGGCGGCGCTGGGATGGAAAGCGCACGTCTCGTGGCAAAACGGCATCCGCGACCTAGCCGACTGGCTGCAGCGTCATCGCCTCGACCCGCATCCCGAACCGGCGAGGTACGTGGCATGAAGGTCGCTCTGGTCAATCCGTCCTGGACGTACCAGGACAGCATCTACTTTGGCTGCCGCCAGCCGCATCTGCCGCTCGAACTCGGCTATTCGAAAGCGCTGCTCGAAGCCGGCGGCCACCTGGTGCTGATGCTGGACGGGCAGATCCAGAAGCTCGACAACGCCGCGCTAGCCGATCGCGTCGCCGCCTTCGAGCCTGACATGACCGTCGTCAGCACCGCGCCGACCTACCTGTTCTGGCGCTGCGCACCTCCCGAGTTGCGCGTGCCGGCCGATTTCCTCAACCATCTTGCCGGGCGCGGCGGCCGCACCGTCGCCGTCGGGCCGCATGGTTCGGCGACGCCGACGCCGACTTTGCGCAAGCTCGGCGTCGACATCGTCGTGCGCGGCGAGTGCGAGGAAGTGGTCGCGGAACTTGCTCGGCGCGACGACTGGAGTGCTGTGCCGTCCACCGCCCATTTCGAGGAAGGAGAACTGGTCTCGAACGGCGGCGTACATGCGAGCTCGTTCATCGATCACCCAGCGCTCGAATGGCCATCGGACTGGATTGCCGCCCATCAGCACCATCATCACCGCTTCGATGACGACCAGGTCGGTTTCGGGGCGGAGGTCGAGGCGTCGCGCGGTTGCCCGTATAATTGCAGCTTCTGCGCCAAGATCGATTTCCGCGATGCCTATCGCCGACGGAACCACGAAGCAGTGATCGCCGAGATCGACCGACTGATCGCACAGGGTGTCGGCTACATCTACTTCATCGATGAGATCTTCCTGCCGCAAAAGGCGCTGCTGGAGGCGCTGGTCGATCGCGATGTGAAGTTCGGCGTGCAGACCCGTATCGACCTCTGGAAGCCGGAACTGCTGAAACTGCTCGGCGCTGCCGGTTGCGTCTCGATCGAAGCGGGCCTCGAAAGCCTGACGGTGGAAGGCCGCGCCATGCTGGCAAAACGCTGCCGGCTGGGCACCGAGGAACTGGCCGCGTTGCTGGTCGACGCAAGGCGCCACGTGCCGTTCGTGCAGGCCAATCTGATCGGCGTGGTCGAGGACGACCCGGCGCTGGTCGACTATTGGCGAAAGCACCTGATCGACAACGGCGTTTGGGCCAACGAGCCGGTGCCGCTTTATCCCTATCCGAGTTCGCCGAGCTATCGCGAACTTTGGGGCGAGCCCGACGATCTCGCCTGGGAGCGCGCGCATGAACATTATCTCGCATCCTTCCGAACGTTCAGCGACATCCAGGAGAAGCGGCCGCGTCCGCTGGCTGAATTGGAGGCCACATGTTGCGGACACTGAGCCCGCGACCGCGGCGTATCCTGATGACTATCGATGCCGTTGGCGGCGTCTGGCGCTATGCACTCGATCTGGCGAGGCAACTGGTCGCCGGCGGCGACAGCGTCGTGCTTGCCGGGCTTGGTCCGGAACCGTCCAGGCAGCAGGCCGAGGACGCCCAGTCATTCGCGGCGCTGACCTGGCTCAACACGCCGCCCGACTGGATGACCCGCAACGAGCACGACCTCGACACATTGCAGCAGGAGCTGCAGCCGCTCATCCGTGACTACGCCATCGAAATCGTCCATCTCAACGCGCCGACCCAGGCCGCGGGGCTCGACGTGCCCTGCCCGATCGTGGCGGTGTCGCATTCCTGCGTGGTGACATGGTTCCACGCCGTCAAGGGACAGGCGGCGGACGGCGAATGGGCCTGGCAGAAGGACCGCAACCGGCGCGGTTTCGACAAAGCAGGCATGGTCGTTGCACCGAGCCGCAGCCATGCGGACATGCTCGAAACCTGCTACGGGCCGATCGCGCGCCTGAGCGTCGTCGGCAACGGCGCACGGCCCGGAGCGAAGAGCGAAAGACGTGAATCGGTCGTTTTCGCCGCCGCGCGTTGGTGGGACGAAGGAAAGAATGCGGCGGTGCTGGACCAGGCCGCTTCCCTCACGCAATGGCCGGTCTTCGTCGCCGGCTCGCTGCAAGGGCCGGACGGCCAGCATGTTGGCTTCAGCCACGCCGTTCCCGTCGGGCCGGTGCCGCATGAGGAAGTGCGCTTGCTGATGGCGCGGGCCGGCATTTTCGTATCGCCGTCGCTCTACGAACCGTTCGGCCTGGCCACGCTGGAAGCCGCGATGTCGAAGACGCCTTTGGTGCTCGCCGATATCTCGACCTATCGCGAATTGTGGGACGGCGCGGCCATGTTCTACGACGCACGCGATCCGGGCGATCTCGCCAGATGCATCAACAGCCTTTGCAGCGACGCGCAGCGCCGGCGAGAGCTCGGTGAGGCAGCGGCTCGCCGAAGCCGCAGATTTTCATTGGCAAGACAGGCGACCGCCATGCGCGGCGTCTACGACAAGGCGGCCCTGGCCACCATGGCGGATAGTTGATCATGCGGTTTTTATTCTACACCCATTCGATCGTTTCCGACTGGAACCACGGCAACGCACATTTCCTGCGCGGCATCATGCGCGAGCTGGTCGCGCGTGGGCACCAGGCGATTGCGCTGGAGCCCGCCGACGGCTGGAGCCGGTCGAACCTGCTGGCCGAGAAAGGGTCCTTCGCGATCGAGCGTTTCCGGAAGGATTTTCCCGAGTTGATGCCGGTCACCTATTACGCCGCCTTCGACCACGAAGCCTGGATCTCCGATGCCGATGTGGTGATCGTGCATGAGTGGACCGAGCCGGACCTTGTCGCGCGGCTGGGAAGGGCGAAAGCAATTGGCGGCCGTTTCACGCTGCTGTTCCACGACACGCACCATCGCGCCATCTCGGCCACGCAAGCGATTTCCGCCTTGCAGCTTGAACATTATGACGGCGTGCTCGCCTTCGGCGAGGCGCTGCGGGAAAGCTATCTTCGCGCCGGATGGGGCAAGCGGGTCTTCACCTGGCACGAGGCAGCCGATGACCATCTGTTCCAGCCCCATCCTGAAATCGAGCGTAGCGCCGACCTGATCTGGATCGGCAATTGGGGCGACGACGAGCGCAGCACCGAAATCAGGGAATTCCTGGTCGACCCGGTGCATGAGCTTGGCCTGAGCGGCACTGTCCACGGCGTCCGCTATCCACGCGAGGCGCTCGCCGACCTTGCGGCCGCCGGCCTGCACTACGAAGGCTGGATCGCCAATGCCGACGTGCCGAAGGCGTTTGCGGCGAGCCGCATCACGGTTCACATCCCGCGGCGTCCATACCGCGAAAGCCTGCCCGGCATCCCGACCATCCGCATGTTCGAGGCGCTCGCCTGTGGCATTCCGCTTGTTTCGGCACCCTGGTCCGATGTCGAAGGCTTGTTCAGGCCCGGCACCGATTTCCTGTTTGCAAACAACGGTTCCGAGATGCGGCGTCATCTTCGCGCCGTGCTGCGTGACGGGGATCTCGCCGCTTCTCTGGCGAGATCGGGCCTCGAGACCATTCGCTCACGGCACACATGCCGGCATCGGGCGGATGAACTGTTCGGCGTGCTCGCCGAATGCGGGCACCGCCAAGCCGCCGACACGATCCTTGCAAAGGAGGCCGCCGAATGAAGATCGCATTTTACGGGTCGAGCCTGCTGTCGTCCTATTGGAACGGCGCGGCCACCTATTACCGCGGACTGCTCAAGGCCCTGGCAAGGCTCGGCTATGACATCATCTTCTACGAGCCGGACGTCTACGATCGCCAGAAGAACCGCGACATCGAAGCGCCGGACTGGTGTGCCGTCGTCGTCTACGAGGCCACTCCGCATGCCATGATGCAGGTGGCGGCGCGGGCGGCGGAGGCAGATATCGTCGTCAAGGCGAGTGGCGTCGGTTTCGCCGACGACGCGCTGTTGCGGGCGGTGCTCGATCACGCCCGTGCCGATGCGCTCACCGTATTCTGGGATGTCGATGCGCCGGCGACGCTTGGCCAGTTGCGCGACGAGCCCGACCATCCGCTGCATCGCGCGCTGCAGGAAATCGACCTCGTGCTGACCTATGGCGGCGGCGACCCGGTGGTCTGGGCTTATCGGGCAATGGGGGCGGCCGAATGCGTGCCGATCTACAATGCGCTCGATCCGGAAACGCATCATCCCGTCGGCAAGGATACGCGCTTTGACTGCGATCTCGCCTTTCTCGGCAACCGGCTGCCGGACCGCGAGGCGCGCGTCGAGGCCTTCTTCCTCGAACCGGCCGGCCGCTCGGCCGATCAGCGCTTCCTGCTCGGCGGATCGGGCTGGGGCGACAAGCAGATGCCCGCCAATGTCCGATGGCTCGGCCATGTCGGCACGCGCGACCACAATGCATTGAACGTCACGGCCAAGGCGGTGCTGAACATCAGCCGCGACAGCATGGCGGCCAATGGCTTTTCACCTGCGACGCGCGTTTTCGAGGCGGCGGGCGCCGGCGCATGCCTCATCACCGACGCCTGGCTCGGTGTAGACCTGTTCCTGAAACCCGGCGAGGAAATCCTGATCGCGCGCGATGGCGAGGACGTCGCCGAGATCATGCAAAGCCTTAGTGCCGAACGGGCCAAGGCGATCGGGACATCGGCGCTTCTGCGGGTGCTTGGCGAACATACCTATACGACACGGGCCGTTTTGGCCGACGCCATCTTCAGGCGCCATTTCGAGCGTCCGACCGTGGAGGCGGCCGAATGACGAAGCCGCTCGACATCGTCTTTCTTGGCCTGTCGCTCTCCTCATCCTGGGGAAACGGCCACGCCACCACCTTTCGGGGGCTGCTCAAAGGTCTCCACGAACTCGGCCACCGCGTCACTTTTCTCGAACGCGACGTGCCGTGGTATGCAAGTCACCGGGATCTGCGCGACCCCGATTTCTGCGCGCTACGCTACTACGAAACGACCGATGATCTTCGCCGCAATTTTGCGCGCTGCCTGCGCGATGCCGATATCGTGGTCGTCGGCTCCTTCGTTCCGGAAGGCGCGGAAATCATCGACGTCGTGGCATCGCTGTGCACGGGTCAGTTCTGCTTCTACGACATCGACACGCCGGTCACGCTGGCAAAGCTTTCAACCGATGATTGCGAGTATATTGCCAGACGGCAGGTCCCGTATTTCGACGTCTACTTCTCGTTCACCGGCGGGCCGACGCTTGCCCGTCTGACGGCGGAATTCGGCGCGAGGCGGGCCGAGCCGCTCTACTGCTCCGTCGACCCGGAACGGCATCATGGAACCGGCGATCCAATCCGCTGGGATCTCGGCTATCTCGGCACCTACAGCCCCGACCGCCAGGCGACGCTGGAGGCCTTGCTGTTTGAACCGGCGCGTCGCATTCCGGAGCGCCGCTTCGTCGTGGCAGGTTCGCAATATCCGCGCGAAATCGCCTGGCCGGACAATGTGGATCGCATCGAACACCTGCCGCCGGCGGACCACGCGGCCTTTTACAGCCGCCAACGCTACACTTTGAACGTCACGCGCAGTTCCATGATCGCGGCCGGATGGTCGCCCAGTGTGCGCCTCTTCGAGGCAGCCGCCTGCGGCACGGCGATCATCAGCGATAGCTGGGCCGGACTGGACAGCCTGTTTCCGGAGCGGACGATCCACACCGCGCGCAGGACCGAGGACGTAATCGGTATCCTGTCTGGGGAATCCGACGGCGCCCGGCTTGCCATGGCCAAGCAGGCGCGCGTGCTCATCCTGGCAGCTCACACAAGCATCGCAAGAGCCCGCGAATTCATTTCGCTGCTGGCGCAGGCCAAATCGCCACGTTCTGTTCTCGATCTGGATGTCGAGAGCGCAGCATGACCCGCAGACGGGAGAAGATAGAGATGCAGCTATCAAGAAAGGTGCAACGGACTAAGACCGTGCTTGTCGCGGGCGGCGCAGGCTTCCTCGGTTCGCATCTTTGCGAGACAATGCTCCAGGCCGGCTGGCGCGTGATCTGCGTCGACAATTTCCTTACCGGCCGCATGGAGAACATAGCATCGATCGCCGATCGTCCGGATTTTCGGCTGATCAAGCAAGACATTTGCCGGCCGCTGGAGCTTAGCGAACCGGTGGACCGCATCTTCAACATGGCGTGCGCGGCCTCGCCGCCGCGTTACCAGGCCGACCCGGTCCATACGACGCGGACTTGCGTTATCGGGACACTCAATCTGCTGGAGCTCGCCGCTCGTAATGGCGCCCGGTTCCTGCAGGCGTCCACCAGCGAAATTTATGGCGATCCCGAACAGCATCCGCAGAAGGAGGACTATGTCGGCCACGTGAACTGCATCGGCCCCCGCGCCTGCTATGACGAAGGCAAGCGTACCGCCGAAACCTTGTGTTTCGACTATTTGAGAATGGGAAAAGCCGATATCCGCGTCGCGCGTATCTTCAACACCTATGGTCCAAGGATGGACCCTGCGGACGGACGGATCGTTTCCAATCTGATCATGCAGGCACTCGAGAGACGGCCGCTGACGATATTCGGCGACGGACTGCAGACCAGATCGTTCTGCTATGTTTCCGATCTGGTCGACGGCTTGATGCGGTTGATGGAGGTCGATCCCAATCCGCGGCAGCCCGTCAATCTGGGCAATCCAGGGGAGTTCACCATCCTGCAACTGGCGAGCCTGGTGAGAGGCATGACCGCAACCAAATCGGGCCTGAAATTCCTGCCGCTGCCGCAAGACGATCCTCGTCGTCGGCAACCCGACATTTCCCGTGCAAGGAAGCTTCTCGGCTGGTCGCCGAAAGTGCCGCTCAGGCAGGGTTTGATGCGCACAATCGGCTATTTTGCCGAGCTTGAGGCGGCGCAGATGATCGACAGAAGACGTCGAATTGCCCCCGCCGTGCGTTCTGCATCAGGCCGGCTGCAAAACCTGCCGGCCTGACGGCCGGGAGCGTCTGACCGCTGCTTGATTGTGCGGTCGTTGCGGATTTGGTCACTTTTTCTCGTCGCGGGAACAACCCGTCCAGCTTCTGGTTTTGCCAAGGTACCGGCATGGAGACGATTGTGCATCCGAAGCGATCCGCCAAAGACATCGAGCAAATGGCCGCAAAGGAGACGGCTGCCTTCCTGCGCCGCGCCTCCATCACCTATCTGGAATGTTGTGTGAGCCTGATGATGACGCATCTTCAGCGCGAGGAAGTAGCGGCCATCCTCGAAAAGGAAGCGGATATGCTGCGCAGGCTGGACTGATGCTGGTCGAAGGGCCGCAGGTCGCCTTGGCATTCCAGGAAACGAAGCAGCGCGGCAGCGTAACGTCTTGCCGCGGCCGTCAACCGGATCTGTTCCCGATCATCGCCAGATCGTGCCGCCATGCTCCACAAGCCAAGCTGGAAGGCGAGATAGCAGGGCTCGTAGTAGTGGACCAGATTGGCATCGACGGGACGAGACGTAGTCGCCTCGACAGCGTTGCACAGTGCCGCAGTCGCTGCGTCGGAGAGGCTGTACTCGACACGGGCGCCGGCAATGTCCCAGGCGATGTCCTGGCAGCCGATCAGATCGTGCGATCGGCAATGGTCGAGGGCGTCCGTCTTGACCAGCGTTCCGCTGCGCGAAAGGATGAACTCCCACGGATGAAGCCGCCCGTCGATCTCGACCCGCTGCATGGTCTTGGGTGGAACCTGTTTCGAGAACCAGTTCCGCAACTCCGTGGCACGGCCTTCGCCCAGCGCTTCGTTTGTATTCTGCACGGCCATGGCGGCAAGCGCCTCTAGCGAGGCACCCGGCTCGGAGGCGGGCAGATTGGCTGCGCGCCAGGCCAGATAACATCCGAGATGCGCGACTAGTTTTCCTGTCGAAAGCCTTGCCCGGTCCAGCGTTGTGCCGTCGATCCAGCGTTCGACGAGAAAGCCATGGCACAGCCCGGCGACGTCCGGGCCAAACCCTGCGACATGCAGCCTCCGGGCAGTCTCGGCCTTGTGCATTCCGATTTCACCGAGGCCGACGAATTTGACCGACCATTTTTCCCGGCCCGCAGAGGCAAGAAACTTTCGCCGCTCGAAGCCGCGGTGAACGGGTGGCCAATGATCCTGCGAGCCATAGTGCAAGTGACGCCACTCCCCGGCGGATGTTTCCGTCAGCTTGACCGCTGTGCTGCCGATCGTCCTGGCCACCCAATCCCGCAGCGCCGGGACAGCGGATCCAGCGGTGAAAGTCCGCTCGAAATCCGCCGTGTGTTTTTGGCAAACCGTCCACGCCTCACGGCCGTCCGCCGATGCTTCGGGACCCGGGCCACCCAAATGGCTGGGGAACAGATGGAAGCGCCTGGCACCGATGCCCAGCGCTTGTAACCATGTGACGACGGCGTGGAACGAGCTGCCGGACAGGCCTGGGCCCTCATCGACGACAGCGAAATGGGCCGACGGCCTTGTCCTCCAGCCGCCGATCAACTCTGGATCGGCGGCAAGCCGCCGGCGAAACGGATGACCGGCCGGTCGGACGCTGACGGGTGCCGGTGCGCCGATGGCCGCCGCCACCATCGCTGCCAGCCCCAGGCCGATGCTGCGGATGCCGATCACGCATGTGTTAGCATCGAGACCCGACTGCCGTGCGGCGACGAAATAGCTCTCCGGATAGAGCGCGTAATGGGCATAGCCCTCGGCCGTGCCGATGAGGATTTCGCCATCGCAATCGAGTTCGGCCAGCATTCGCGGCACTTCGGCATCGACCGGGCCGTCGATAGCGAATCCGGCGTCCCACGATCTGCCCACGTCCCGGGCCAAGCCGACCAGGAGGTTCGCGCCCACGATCCGCTGTGGGGAAATCCTGTCCGTGCCGTTGGCCTCGAATTCCGCGTCGGCAAGGCCCTGGACCAATTCCGAAGCCTTGATGAACAGGCCGACCAGTGCTGCGTGCCGTCCGATCCCGCTTGGCATGTCCGCAATGTGCCCGGCCGCTTCGCAGGCCGAGGCGCGAACATATCGCGCGCTCCGCATTTGCTTGTGGTCGCCATAGACGATCATTGTCGGTCCCGGTTGGCCTCACTCCCAGCTGCACAACTCGGTGGGCGCTACTTTGATCCACCATCGGTTGCACGATTTTTGCAGCCGGCAAGGAACAATCAGCGAGGCAGGTGGTTTGGCACGAAGAACTTACCTTCAACAGCATAGGCAGCGGTTTCGTGGGATCGAAGAAAGTTCGGATCGGAATAGTAGGGGTGGGCAACTGCGCCTCCTCTCTTGTACAGGGCATCACCTATTACCGCGACGCAAGGAGCAATGAACCCATACCCGGGCTGATGCATGCCGATCTTGGCGGCTACCACGTCAAGGACATCGAGGTGGTCTGCGCTTTCGATGTCGCCAAGGGCAAGGTCGGACGCGATGTGGCAGACGCGATCTACAGCGCGCCGAACAATACTTTCCGCTTTGCCAATGTCGCGCCTGTCGGCGCTCGCGTCGAACGCGGACCGACGCTGGACGGCATCGGCAAATATCTGCGCGACGAGATCGAGGAGGCCGACGAGCCGGTCGCCAACGTCGGCAAGATCCTCGCCGAGAGCGGCGCCGAAATCCTGGTGTCCTATCTGCCAGTCGGTTCGGAGGAGGCAACGCGCTTTTACGCCGAGTGCGCGCTCGAGGCGGGCTGCGCCTTCGTCAACTGCATACCCGTCTTCATCGCCTCGCGGCCGGAGTGGCGCCGACGCTTCGAGCAGCACGGCCTGCCGCTGATCGGCGACGACATCAAGAGCCAGGTCGGTGCGACGATCGTCCACCGGCTGCTCGCCAACCTGTTCCGTGAGCGCGGCGTGCGCATCGATCGCACCTACCAGCTCAATTTCGGCGGCAATACCGACTTCCTCAACATGCTGGAGCGTGAGCGGCTGGAATCGAAGAAGATCTCAAAGACGCAATCCGTCACCAGCCAGCTCGACGTTCCCCTGGAGCCCGGCAACATTCACGTCGGGCCGAGCGACCATGTCCCGTGGCTGACCGACCGCAAGTGGGCCTATATCCGGGTCGAGGGCACGACCTTCGGCGGTGTGCCGCTGAATGCCGAGCTCAAGCTGGAAGTGTGGGATTCGCCCAATTCCGCCGGCGTCGTCATCGATGCGGTGCGTTGCGCCAAGCTGGCACTCGACCGCGGTATCGCAGGCGCGCTGACCGGTCCCTGCAGCTATTTCATGAAATCGCCGCCCGAGCAGTTCACCGACGCGGAAGCCCGCCAGCGCACGCTCTCTTTCATCGCCGGTAAGGACGAGCCGATGCTCGATGCCGCCGAATGACGACGACGTTTTTTCTTGTGCGCCACGCCGCGCACGACAATGTCGGCCGTTATCTTGCCGGACGGATGGCTGGCGTGTGCCTCGGCGAAGCCGGCAAGGCACAGGCCTCGCACCTGGCAGAGCGCATGGCACGCGAGGCGATAGCGGCAGTCTTCTGCAGCCCGCGCGAACGCACGCAGGAGACGGCCAATCCGATCGCGGTCGTCTGCAATGCCGGTGAAATCGTGATCCGCGAGGAACTCGATGAGATCGACTTCGGCACCTGGTCGGGAAAGACCTTCGAGGAGTTAAACCAGGATGCCGACTGGCGGGTGTGGAACGACCAGCGCCAGCAGGCGAGAACACCGAGCGGCGAGACCATGCTGGACGTGCAGCAACGCGTCGTCTCGCTGATCGAGCAGGTCCGCGGCACCTACCAGAACCAGTGCGTCGCGCTGGTCAGCCATGCTGACGTCATCAAGGCCGCGGTGTGCAAAGTGCTCGGCCTGTCGCTGGGAAACTGCTTTCGCCTCGATATCGACCCAGCGTCGATCACCACAGTTGTTTGGGGAGACTGGGGGTCGAAGCTGATTAGACTCAACGAAGCTGCCTGACGAGGAATTGCCGGATGCGCATGGTCATTTTCGGTCTTACCGTGACATCGTCGTGGGGCAATGGGCACGCCACGCTGTGGCGCGGATTGATCCGGGCGATGGCCGGGCTGGGCTGGTCCATCACCTTCTTTGAACGCAACACTCCCTATTATGCCGGGACGCGCGACCTCGACCAGTTGGATGGCGGCAACCTTGTCCTTTACCCGGATTGGGAGGACATCCAGCGCGTTGCCGAGCAGGCGATGAATGAGGCCGATGTGGTCATTGTCACCTCCTATTGCCCCGATGCCGTGAGCGCGTCGCGCCTTGCCCACCAGGCCTGTCACGGGCTGAAGGTGTTCTACGATCTGGACACGCCGGTGACGCTGGCCCGGATCGAACAAGGTGAGCCTCCGGCTTATTTCGGGCCGGAAGGGCTTCGCGATTTCGATCTCGTGCTGAGCTACACGGGAGGAACCGCGATCGACGCATTGAGGTCGATGCTGGGTGCACGCCGCGTCATGCCGCTCTACGGCCATGTCGATCCAGAGCGACATCGGCCCGCCCCGCCCAGGCCGGAGTTTGCCGGCGACCTTTCCTATCTCGGGACCTATGCGGCAGACCGCCAGGCCGGGGTCGAAAGGCTGCTGGTCAGTCCGGCTGCGCGCCTGCCGGATCGCCGTTTCCTTATTGGCGGCGCACAATATCCGCAAGAATTCCCGTGGAGCGACAATATCTTCTTCGTCCGGCATCTGCCGCCGGCCGACCACCCCGCCTTCTTTTCATCATCACGGCTGACCCTGAACGTGACCCGCGAGGCGATGGCCAAACGGGGCTGGTGTCCTTCCGGCCGGCTGTTCGAAGCCGCCGCTTGCGGTGCTGCGATGGTGAGCGACACATGGCCCGGACTGGAGGCCTTTTTCCGGCCCGGTGAAGAGATCGTCGTGGCCAACAGCACCGACGACGTGGTCGCCGCGCTCGACCTGTCCGACGCCGAGCTTGACGCGATCCGCCGCTGTGCGCGCGAGCGGGTGCTGGACGAACACACCTCGGCGCGACGCGCGAAGGAATTCGACCGCATCCTGTCCGATGCACTGCACGGCTCCACGCATGGCGAGCCGTTGAAGGAGGCAGTTTGATGTTGGGCATCGTGCCCGCAGCCGGACGGGGAAGCCGCATCCAGCCGCTCGGCTTTTCGAAGGAGCTTCTGCCGGTCGGCAGCCGCATCGACGGCAACACCGAGCGGCCTTGCGCGGTCAGTGAATATTTGGTGCGCCGCATGGTGCGCGCGGGGGCCGACAAGATCTGCTTCGTCATCGGCTCGGGTAAGTCGGATATCCTCGAATATTATTCTGCCGGCTATGCCGACGCGACTGCACTGTTTGTGGTGCAGCCCTCTCCGGTCGGCCTTTGCGACGCCATCTTCCGCGCCGCGCCGCTCGTCGCAGCCGACGAGACCGTTCTGGTCGGGCTGCCCGATACAATCTGGTTTCCCGAAGACGGTTTCCTGGCCCTCCCGGACGACGGCCTGTCCTTCCTGCTGTTTCCGGTGGACCAGCCGGAGTTCTTCGATGCCGTCGTTGTCGACCAGGACGATCGGGTGAAGCAAATCCAGGTCAAGCAGCAGAATGCCCAATCGAACTGGATCTGGGGTGCGTTCAAGATGCCCGGGCGCACCCTTCACCAACTCGCGGCGCTGTGGCGGGAACGGGACCGGTGCGACGAATATATCGGCACGCTGGTCAACGCCTATCTCGCCGCCGGAGGCGAAGCCTATGGCATCAAGGCTGGCACCGCCTATGTCGACGTCGGCACCTTCAACGGCTACCGCACCGCACTGCGGCTGCTTGAAAGCGCCGCCGGTACCAAGGACGACCAAGCCGCCATTACACTGCCAGGCCACCAGCACGTTCCTATCCTCGCAGGCGAAGGAGGCTAGCCATGCTGCATTCCGATGCCGAAATCCGCCGCCGTATCGACGCGCTCGGCCCATGGTTCCACAATATGGAACTGGCCGGCATCGAAACCGCTCCCGACCATTTCCTTGGCAACTATCCGCTAATCAAATGGCGCAAATTCGCCGACGCGATTCCCGCCGATCTTTCCGGCAAGGCGGTGCTCGACATAGGCTGCAATGCGGGTTTCTATTCGATCGAGATGAAACGCCGCGGCGCCGGCCGCGTGCTTGGCATCGATTTCGATGAGGCTTACCTGGCGCAGGCGCGCTTTGCCGCCGAGGTAGCGGACTGCGACATCGAATTCCGGCAGCTCTCGGTCTACGACGTTGGCGCGTTGCGCGAGCGGTTCGACATCGTGCTGTTCATGGGCGTGCTCTACCATTTGCGCCATCCTTTGCTTGCACTCGATCTGATCCGGGAGCATGTCGCCGACGACCTGATGATCTTCCAGTCGATGCAGCGCGGCAGCACCAACGTGCCGGCGCTCGAGCAGAACTATCATTTCTGGACCCACGACCTGTTCGACCGGCCGGAGTTCCCAAAGCTGCATTTCATCGAGCATCGTTACGCCGACGACCCGACCAACTGGTGGATTCCCAATCGCGCCTGCACCGAAGCCATGCTGCGCAGCGCCGGCTTCGAGATCGTGCTGCAACCGGAGCAGGAGGTCTATTTCTGCCGCACCGCCGACGTACCGGCCGGCGGCGGCGCCGTCTACCCGTCGAAAGGACAGATAAATGATTGAAGCCGCGATGATCTGGAACGAGCCCAACAACAAATCCCACTGGGATCCCGAGCTCGACCCCGACTGGAGCCGCTTCGCCACTACGGCAATCCTGGCCGCCGACGCGATCGCGTCGGAGAATTCCGCCTTGACCAAAGTCCTTGGCGGCATCTCGCCGATCGATGCCGGCTTCATGACAAGGATGAAGGAGTTCGGCGTGCTCGATCATGTCGACGCGGTCGCCGTGCACGGCTTTCCGCTCGACTGGAACCTCTGGCAGATCCACGAATGGCCGCAGAAGATCGGCGAGATCTCGGCCGTTACCGATCTTCCGGTATGGGTCAGCGAGGTCGGCGTATCGACCTTCGGCGCCGAAGAAGTACAGGTCTGGGGCCTGCGCCGGACCGCGGAATTGCTGATCGGCAACGCACCGCGCATCCAATGGTACAGCCTCTACGACCTGCCGCGCGAGTGGGAAGCGACGACGCGCCATCGCGAGGCGGAAGGCTCTTCCTATTATCGCCATTTCTACATGGGCCTGCTTCGCCAGGACGGCACGCCAAAGCCCGCGCTCGAGGAGTTCCTGCACCATACCCCGGCAATGGGACTGGTGCAGTGGTTCCATTTCGAAGATCACCGGCTGGACGACGCCGTTGCCTGGATGAAACGCCTCGGCGTCACCAATCTGCGCACCGGGCTTTCCTGGGCCGACAGCTTCAGGCCGAACGCGCTTGACTGGTTCGACAGGCAGATGGAGGCGTTGGCCGACTTCGACGTGACCGTTACTTTCTGCTTCACGCCGGAACACCGCGGAATGATGCCGCACCACAGCAGCCCGCCGCTGGTGCCGGAGGAATTCGCCGAGTTCTGCGCGGCAATGACGCGCCGCTATTCCGGCAGCATCGCTGCCCCTTCCGTCGGCAGGCTGCGCGCCTCCGCAGCGTGAGGAGCTTCGGCTCTCCAGCCATGACGCTCACCGTCCTCAACGTCGCCTATCCCCTCGCCCCGGTGGGGCCGGATGCGGTCGGCGGCGCCGAGCAGGTGCTGTCGATGCTCGACCAGGCGCTCGTACAGACCGGACACCGCTCGATCGTGATCGGCTGCCGGGGCTCGAGCGCTGCGGGTGTCCTCATCGAGACGCCGGCCGAACCGGGCGTGCTCGATGAAGCGGCGAAGCGCCGGGCGCAGCGTGCTCATCGCGCTTCAATTGCTACCGCGCGCGCCCGCTGGCCGATCGACGTGGTGCATTTGCACGGTATCGATTTCGACGCCTATCTGCCGGGCGACGGGCCGACATTGGTGACCCTGCATTTGCCGCTCGACTGGTATCCGGCCGACGCTCTCAATCCGGCGCGGGAGGATCTGTGGCTGCATGCGGTATCGGCGGCTCAGCAAAGAACCGCGCCACCGGGAGCCAGGCTCATCGAACCGATCCCAAACGGAGTGGACATCGACGCGCTGAGCGACCCGCAGGCCAAACGCGACTTTGCGCTCGTGCTCAGCCGCGTCTGCCCGGAAAAGGGCATCCATCTGGCGCTGGACGCAGCCAAGAAGGCCGGTGTGCCGCTGGTCGTCGGCGGCAAAGTCTACCTCTACGAAACGCACACCGCGTATTTTCGCGACGAGGTCGAACCCCGGCTGGACGACCGGCGCCGCTTCCTTGGTCCGCTCGGCTTTGTCGCCAAGCGGCGCCTGCTGAACACAGCCCGCTGCCTGGTCATTCCGAGCCTTGCCGCGGAAACCAGTTCGCTCGTCGCCATGGAGGCGCTCGCCTGCGGCACCCCCGTGGTGGCCTTCCCGAATGGCGCACTACCGGATGTGGTCGAGCACGGCAAGACCGGGTATCTGGTCGGGGATGTCGACGAGATGGCGCAAGCCATCGTTGCCGCACCCGGCCTGGACCCCGAGACCTGCCGGGCCGAGGCGCGGCGGCGGTTTTCACTCGATCGCATGGTTTCCTCCTACACGGACGCCTATCGGGCGCTGGCACGGCTCGGCACAGACAGCGGGCAGCTCGCGACGGCGAGGTGAGCGGAACATGCTCCGCAGTGAGATCATCGACGATCCGGCGGACCTGGAAGCCCTCGAGCCGCACTGGTGGGAGCTTTGGTCGCGCAGTCCCTCGGCGACGCCGTTCCAGTCTCCCGCATGGCTGATGGCGTGGTGGCGGACATTCGCTCCCGGCGAGCTAGCGACGGTGGCCGTCTGGAGTGGCGACGATCTGGTCGGCCTGGCGCCACTCTATCTGGAACATCAGGAATCCGGCGCGCGATTGCTTCCGCTCGGGATTTCGTTGAGCGACTATCTGGACGTCCTTTGTATTCCCAAGATCGCCGAACCGGTGGGCGCCGCCATCGCCGACACGGCTCTTTCCCTCGGCTGGTCACAGTGGATCTTACAGGACCTGCCGCCCGGCGCCGCCGGCCTTGCCATCAGGCATGCCGCGCTCGAATCGTGCCAGGCCGTCGGTCACGCCGCTTGCCCGGTGCTCGCCCTCGCCGGCGATCAGACGCTTCAAGGCTGTGTTCCGGCGCGGCGGCGGCGCCAATTGCGGCGCGCCCACAGGGCCGCGTCGAGTCGCGGCCGGGTCTTCATCGAACCCGCTTTGTCCGATCCGCAGACATTCCTCGATCACCTGATCCGCCTTCACCGCGCGCGCTGGGCCGGACACGGCGACGGCGTCCTGTCCGATTCCCGCGTGGAAGCATTCCACCGTCAGGCGCTGCCGCAGCTGGCCGCACGGGTGCTTGCCCGATGCTGGCTTATCACGATCGGTGACGCGGTCGTGGGCGCCTATTACGGGTTCCATCACCGTGGCCGCGCTTGCGCTTATCTCGGTGGCTTCGATCCGGCCTATGCCGAGGAAAGTCCCGGCGCGCTGCTCATCGGCCAGGCGATAAGGCAGGCGATCTGCGAAGGTGCGGAAGAGTTCGATTTTCTGCGCGGACAAGAGGCTTACAAATACAGCTGGGGCGCCGTCGACCGGTGGACGATGCGCAAGATCTGGACGCGGAGCAAAGGGCGATGAGCGCGACCCAGCCGGGATCTCGGCGGTCGACATCAGCAAGGCGGGTGCTGGAGGACTGCATGGCAGACGGTGCCGGCGTCGATGCCGTCATCGCCAGGCTGGCTCTCCGTTTCGAGACAGGAATCGAAGCCGCAGAACTGGCGAAAATTGCGCAAGACACGCACTCGGCCGACCCGCGAAAGACGGCAAAACTGCAACGGATTGCCGACCTGCTCCAGCGCAGGCCCGAAATCTTCGCCACGCTGCGCAAAACGGGTGGTGCCGTTCGGCACGAGCGTGGCGAGGGCGAGACCGACGATGCGGTCGTCAAGCGGCTGGCGGCGGGGTTTGATGCGGCGGCGGCGATTTCCCCGGCGGCGAGCGTCCAGCTGTCGTCTCTGGGCAATGAGGAAAAACTCTCTGCCGCTACGGCTGAGATCGTTGCTTGGCTGGAGAGGCGAGGCTTTACCGGCACCAGCCGCGATATACTGGACATCGGCTGTGGTATCGGTCGGTTCGAACAGGCGCTCTCTGCTCTGTCGCACCGGATCGTCGGCAGCGATATATCCCCGGCGATGATCTCGATCGCCCGCCGGCGATGCGCGGGGCTCGGCAATGTAGAATTCCACCCTACCCGCGGTTTCGATCTTGCCGATTTTTGCGATGCCAACTTCGACCGCGTGCTGGCTGTCGACAGCTTTCCCTATCTGGTGCTGGCCGGCCTCGCGGAGCGACATTTCGTGGAAATCGCGCGCGTGCTGAAGAGGCCAGGCATGGCCGTGCTTTTGAATTATTCATATCGCGGATCGCCGGCGCTGGATCGCGCCGACGTTCAAAGCTTCGCCAATGCAAATGGCATGCAAGTCCTCGTCGATGGCGAAAAGCCGTTCCGGCACTGGGACGGCGATGCCTTCCTGCTTACGATTTCCGGCGGAACATTGCGGCCCAACGCTGGTTCGGATGCCGAACGGGATAAGCCGCTATTCGACAGTATGAAGGAGGACAAGATGGCGTCCGGCAGCAAGAAGCACATCGGTCGCGGCAGTCACGGCAAAGGCGCTGGCGCTGGCGCGATGACCGATCTTCCCAAGGACAAGATCGGAGAGAACGCCGTTCTGTCCAACAGAGACAAGAAGCAGCACACCAAGGAGCGTGGGCTCGACGGCAATCGGGTCAAGTCCGAGCAGTACCAGGATCGTTCAGCGGATCGGCGGCCTGAAGAGTGATCGTTGCGGCAGCATGTGGCTTGCAGCCGGCGAGCAATTGAAACGCCGTGAGAGCTAACCGCTGACGAAGCTGTGCAAGGACCGAAACCGGTCGCATGGATAGTCTGCAAATTCTTGCAAACTCGCACTGTTGCCACCAGAGTGAGGTGAAGGGACCAACATTTGCCAAGAGAACGCGATGGCTCGCTCAAGGGAAGATTCCGTCAGCACGCGTGCCGATCTGACGATAGACCGGGAAATCGCTTCCTTGCTTGCGGCCATCGAACAGGAAAGGGTTCCTGACCGGCTGACCAAACTTGCGGTCGAATTGCAGCATGCGCTTGTCGAAAGGCGCTTGCGCGGAACCAGTAACTAACGTGACATATATTAGCGGCGCCTCTCGGCTTCGAAGTCCAGTTGTCCTTCGGACAGATAGCTGCGCCTTTCCATCAGGGTTTGCGAGGAACTTTCGCCAAGGTATTCCAGCACGCCGGCGCGTGCCCTGTTGAGCCGGCTCTTCACGGTTCCCACCGCGCAACCGCATATTTCGGCCGTTTCCTCATAGCTGACGCCCAGCACGCCTATCAGCATCAGAACCTCGCGCTGGTGCTCGGGAAGCCTCTGGATGGCCTGGTGGACTTCCTTGCCCTGTACGGACCATTCCTGCGTCGCTTCCGAGATCGGCCGAAGCGAAGCGCAGTCGAGCAGGCCGGGCGCTTCCCTCACCGCAGCCCTGACACGCGTGTAGTAGGTGTTGCGCATGATGGTAAAGAGCCATGATTTCATGCGCGTTCCAGCCTCGAACTTGTCAATGTTGGCCAGTCCCTTGGTCAGCGTCTCCTGAACCAGGTCGTCGGCATCATCGGGAGTGCGGCAGAAGGTACGGGCGAAAGCCCTCAAAGCGGGTATGAGGTCGACGATGGAAACTTCTTCGGTTTCGCGGGTCGCCAAGGCGTAGGCTGTGGGTGGCAATGGTCCAGCTCCCGTCCAGAATGAGTTCGTGAGCGCAGACCAGTTAAATGCATTGGGCGAAAGATCGTTCCGGTTGGCGAAAATCACCCGGCTCCAGAAACCTTCCAGAAACCGGAGAGGGCTTGGCTGGGCAATCCCGGCCGACGGCGGCATTTTTGACGGAACAACCACCGGGATCGCCGAGTTCAAATCAAGGTCGTCCGACAATTCGGGCGCCGCTATTTGGCGCGTCGGAATGCGATCTCGCAGCGGCCTTGGCGCCACCTCAAGGACGGCCCATCTCAAGAAACAGGAGGAGTTCATGACAGGAAACAAGCACGCCAAAGGCAAAACGCCGGCCGATAGCGATCTTGCCAACGATCCCGGCATCGGCAGTTCCAGGGGCACGATCAAGGAGGGCGACCGGCTCGATCAGGGCAACAACACGTTCGAAGGCGATGTCGAGAACGACACCACGCCGCAAGGCGGTATCAATCCCCGGCAAAAGATGCGGACCAACAAGTGACGCCAGGACCGGCTGCGCCCGATCGAAAAAACCCGCTGCAACCCGTGCAGCAATCCCGCGTTAAAGAGCATGGGCCTCGTGTCCGCCCCCGGGCGTTGATGCGACAAGTCTTTCGCGGAGACACAGATGACAACAAAATCGTTTGGCCGCCCCGTTCCAATTCTCGTCGGCCTTGGTTTCCCTCGCTATGTCGAAAATATTTGGCAGGCCTATGACGTGTTAAACGAATGGCCCAGTCGCGGTCCAGCGCACAAGGCGGCGTTCGACGCCTGTCGCGCCGGGCTGGCCGACGAGCTCGATGCCGAGACGGTACACGCGGCGTTCGAAACATTCGCCCGCAAGGCGGGCATTCTGGCGCACGATATCGCAGCCGAAATACCTGCGAAGGCCCACGATGGTTGGCTGAAGCTCCCGTCGGACGGCCCGGTAGACCCTGGAGGCTGATTACTCGCAGCCTACATGAAGCGGCCAGCTGCGTGAACGGGAAGGAATATGATGCTGAGAATAGAGTTCGATACTCCTGTTTGCATCTATTTCGGCAAGCCCGGGCGATCGCGATTGGTCAGTTCCGTTTTCGAAGCAATATATTGCCTGAACAGCGAGAAATGGCCGGCGCGCAACGCTCCGCTGGCGCTGGTAGCCGCTGATGTATTGAACCGCGCCCGGACCGGTCAAATCACGGCCGCCAAAGCACGCCAGGCATTTGTAGACGCCGCTTGGGAGGCGAACATTCTTGTCGAAGGCGAGCCGCATGACGCGCGTGCCCCGACAGCCCTCATGTCGGACAGCGGATGAACCGGCAGGGGCTGCCTTCCCGCAGTTCCGTCCAGGCCAACCCTATCACGAATGGCTCGCGCCCTCGCCCTCCTTCTCCCCCTTTTGCCTGAGGATTTCGTCCGTTCCGACCAGCTTCTTCGATCCGCCTGGGATCGCAGTGGAGACGACCGCCGGCGGGTCGCTTGCCGGGAAGGAATCTTCCAGGCCTGCCTGCAACTGGTCTTCCAGCGTTTGCGGCTCTTCCGATCGGCCGGACGTCCTGCGGGCGTCCAACTTCTCCAGCGGCTGTGTCATGTCCGGTGAAGACCTGACTTCTCGAATCCAGCCATAGAGCTGTTCGATGGCAAATTCCTTCATCGTGTCGAAATCGGCCTTTTCGTCACGCGATGCCTCGATTTGGTCGACCATAGTCTTCTCGAACCGGTCGAGGCTGTCGCTTCCGCAGGCGCGGCAGAGACGGACCAACGCCTCGCGCAATATGAGCGGCGCAAAGTGCGCGGTCGCCTCGAGCCTGAGCTGCTGCAAACGCTCCGGGGTGGCGGCTTGGACCTTTGACATGTTCGACCTCTCGCCTTGTGGAGCATGTCAACGAAAATTGTCGGCGGATGTTCCATCCATGACGGCCGCTGCATAGCTCGATCCTCAGCGGTGCGCGCCACCACCGACTGCCATGCGCATACCGAGACCGACGACGAAGCAACCTGCCAGCCGCTGCTGCCAGAGCCTTACCTTCGGCCTTTTCATGATCCAGGCCCCGAGCGTGCCGGATGCGAGTGCATATGTGCCCAGCACCAGCACACCGGTCATTTTCTGGGTGCCACCGAGCAGCAGCAATTGCAGCGTGACCGATCCGCGAGCAGGATCGACGAACTGCGGAAGGAAAGCCACCATGAAGGTTAGCGGCCAGGGATTTATCAGATTGGCGATCATTCCTTCGCGTGCGGCTACAAGCGGTCCGACATTGTGCGGCTCCTTGACGGCGACGCTGGCTGACGGCAACAACACCAAACGCGATCCAAGCCAAACCAGATAGGCTGCGCCTGCCCAACGAAGCATGGCAAAGGCAAGCGGCGATGCCTGGACGAGCGACGATATGCCGAGGGCAAGGAGCGGCAACTGGACCATGCCGGCGCCGAAGGTCATTCCCAGGACGGTGAACAGGGCAACATCACGGCCCTGCCCGATGCCGCGCGCAATCACCAGCAGACTGTCGGGCCCCGGCGGCATCTGCATCAGGATGACCGTTCCGACAAAAGCCGTCCACGAAGCGGGATCCATGCCGCTACTTCGCCCCGGTTTCGTAAGATGCCTTCGCGCCGTCCTTCAACCGGCCGGCATCTCGCATCATCTTGAGCGCTTCGTCCCTCGTCAGGCCGCACCTGCGGGCAAAAAACTCGATCTCATGGGCCAACTCGGCCGGCAGGTCGTCTTTTACATGCATTCTTCGCTTGTGTTTGCGCGCGCCCATCGAGGCTCGGTCCCGTATGCGTTAGTCCTCCCGAACTCACATCGGATCAGCCGGTTCCCACTCCCTGACCAATTCGCTTGCGCAAGTTTCTCACGCGCCGTCTGGCCGGCCGACCCTGTCCATGAGTTCGTTCAGGAATGCGAGCAGCGCGTCTTCGGGATCGTCGGCCTCTTCGGTCAGCATATCAATGCCCCAGTGGCCTAGGACAGCCTCCTGGACGATGCTCGGCTGCGGCATAAAGATGAAGGATTTCGGACGGTTCTTCTCGTAGCCGGAGCGGCGCCAGGTCTGCCAAAGCCTGTGCAACAGCAGACGAATGTTCATGTCCGACATGCTGTAGCCGATGAACAGGATAGTGCGCCCGAGCGCGTCGGCCCGAAATTTCACATCGAGCGGCGAATCGAACGATAGCCGTTCAAAATAATCGGTCTCCGCCAGAACCAGTGATTTGTCGTCGTCGAAATCGCCGTGGAATTTTATGATCTGCGTCACCTCGCCAGTGGCCTTGGGCAAATCCTTGGCATTGGCCACCTTCACAAAAGGCCGGCCATGGATCTCGAAGGCAACCTCGAGGTTGCGATCATAATTGGTGGTGTAGATAATCGGAAAATCGAGCGCCACGATGAGCTTGTGGATTGCCGACCGCTGCACTTTTTCCCGCGACACGCTCCATTCGCGATCCATCCAACTGCGCAAAGGACCGAGGCTCCCCTGCTTCAGCCGGTAGTATTCGGCAAGAGCCTGATAGCTGGCCTCCGGTGCGCCGATCATGTCCTCGTGAAGGCCGAGTTCCTTTTGCATGTGCTCGATGAGCTTTTGCCAAGACGGCAAGCCGACGCTCATCGACACCCCGGCTCCAACGAACAGGATCGCTCGTCGCTCTTTCACTGATTGAGCCAATTGCTCGACTGCAGACTGCATCCGACACAACTGCGATAGGTGCCGCTCCGTTCCAGCCGAGCCCGGGCCACCGGGAAGAGTAACTCCGATTTCCGATGGAATGTGCCCCGAGCGCCGGCCACCGAGTTGGCTCACCACATCCGATATTTATTTCGTTCCCTTTGGCACTTCTGCGCCTCTCACGCGTTGGGAGTGTTCAACAAACACGGCGCAGCTAATGGATCGCCAGCGGATTGCCTCAGTCGCATTATGTGTGTTCCTGCTTACGATCGGCGCCATCCAGCAAAAGGCTTGGGCCCAAGCACCTTGCCCGGCCGACCACGACAAATTGTTTGCCGCTCTCAAGGCCAACGTCAAAGCCAGCGGCGGCCCCGGCAATGGCGGTTTCGACACTAATGAATGGGCGGCAGTCGTGGCTCGCGACGGAACGGTCTGCGCCGTCGCGTTCAGCGGGCCTACCGCCGATGCCCAGTGGCCCGGCAGCCGGCTGATCGCCGCCGAAAAAGCCAATACCGCCAACGGGCTCAGCCTCGCCCAGATGGCGTTGTCGACCGCGAACCTCTATGCGCCGGTGCAGCCTGGCGGGCCTCTATTCGGCCTGCAGGCCACCAATCCGGTCAATCCAGCGGTGGCCTATGCGGGCGACCCTTCGACATTTGGAAGCTCCAGCGATCCGATGCTGGGAAAGCCGATCGGCGGTGTCGTCGTGTTTGGCGGGGGCCTGGCTCTCTACGACGGCAAGGGGATCGTCGGGGCTCTCGGGATAAGCGGCGATTCTTCCTGTGCCGACCACAATGTCGCCTGGCGCGTGCGTGCCGCACTCGGGCTTGACAAGGTACCGGCCGGCGTCAACCCAAACCGCAAGGACGCTATCATTTACGACCTCGATCCCGGCGGCAAGAGCCCTTCCGGATGGGGGCATCCATTGTGTGCCGGAACCGAAGCGGACGTGGCTGCCGAGCTCGGCGCCGGCGTCGGCGGCTCGATACGCAAATGAGGAAAGCGCGACAGGTGGCAAGAATCAGCGTGTCTAAGGACGGAAAAAGACCAATGGCCGCGATGCTGGGATGGACGCTGCTGGCCGGCTTCGCGCTGATTACCGCGGCGGTTGCTCAGTCAACGTCAAGCCCCGCGATAAATCCGCCGGCCGCAGCCGCTCCGCCCGACGACGGCCAGTGGGCGATGCCGGCAAAGAACTACGCCTCGACCCGCTACAGCGATCTCGCGGAGATCACCGAAGACAACGTCAAGACCCTGCAGGTGGCCTTCACCTTCTCGACCGGCATCAACAAGGGCCAGGAGGCTGCGCCCCTGGTGGTCGGCAACACGATGTACATCGTGACGCCGTTTCCCAACATCCTCTACGCGCTTGACCTTACCAAGCCCGGCGCGCCGATGAAGTGGAAGTTCGAGCCCAATCCCGAACGTGCGGCGCAGGGCGTTGCCTGTTGCGACGTGGTCAACCGCGGTGCAGCCTTCTTCGAAGGGCGCATCTATTTCAACACGCTCGATGGCCACACGATCGCCGTCGATGCGGCCACCGGCAAACCGGTCTGGAACACCCACATCGGCAACATCAACATCGGCGAGACCATCACCATGGCGCCGCTGGTGGTGAAGGGCAAAGTGCTGGTCGGCAATTCCGGCGGCGAAATGGGCGTACGCGGCTGGATCAAGGCGCTCGACGCCGGCGACGGGCACGTCGTCTGGACGGCCTACAATACCGGCCCTGACGCCGAGGTGCTGATCGGTCCGGATTTCAAGCCGCATTACGACATGGACAAGGGCAAGGATCTCGGCGTCACGTCGTGGCCGCCCGACGCCTGGAAGATCGGCGGCGGCAATGTGTGGGGCTGGATCTCCTACGACCCGGACCTCAACCTGATCTTCCATGGCACTGGAAATCCCGGCCCATGGAATCCGGATCTGCGGCCCGGCGACAACAAATGGACCGCCGGCATCTTTGCCCGCGATCCCGACACCGGCGCAGCCAAATGGTTCTACCAATGGACGCCGCACGATTTGCACGACTACGACGGCATCAACGAGCAGGTGCTGCTCGACATGACCTGGCAGGGCAAGGCCCGCAAGGTGCTGGTGCGGCCGGAACGCAACGGCTACGTCTATCTGTTGGACCGCACCACGGGCGAGGTCCTGTCGGCAGTGCCGTTCGGGCCGGTCAATTCCACCAAGGGCGTCGACCTCAAGACCGGCCGGCTGATTGTAAATCCGGACAAGAAGACCGGCACCGGCAAGGTAGTGCGCGACATCTGCCCGACCGCGTCCGGCCTCAAGGACTGGCAGCCTTCGGCGTTCTCTCCCAAGACCGGCCTGCTCTACATTCCGCACAACAATATGTGCATGGATGAGGAAGGCCTCGAAGTGAATTACATCGCCGGCACGCCCTATGTCGGCATGAATGTGCGCATGATTCCCGGGCCGGGCGGCAATCGCGGTGCTTTTACCGCCTGGGATGTCGCCGCCGCCAAGCCGGCGTGGAGCCTGAAGGAGAACTTTCCGGTGTGGAGCGGCGCCGTCGCCACCGCTGGCAACGTCGTGTTCTATGGGACGATGGAAGGCTGGTTCAAGGCGGTCAGCGCCAGGACCGGCGAACTGCTTTGGCAGTTCAAGACGTCGTCCGGCATCATCGGCCAGCCGATCACCTATCGCGGCCCGGACGAGCACCAATATGTCGCGATTCTTTCGGGCGTCGGTGGCTGGGCCGGCGCGATCGTATCCGGCGATCTCGACCCGCGCGACGCCACCGCCGCGCTCGGCTTCGTCAACGTCATGAAGGATCTGAAGGATGTAACCACGCCGGGAGGTACGCTGTATGTGTTCCGGCTGCCTTGAGACGATCGGCCGAGACGCGCGCGCGCGGAGAAAATCTTCTCGGCGGTTTGGCGTCGCGGTCGGCGCACTGGCGCTCTCGCTTGTTGCCGCCGTTGCCGATGCGCGCGAGCTGAGGATCTGCGCCGATCCCAACAACATGCCGTTCTCCAATGCCGCGAGAGAAGGCTTTGAAAACAAGATTGCCGAACTCGTCGCCCGGGAGCTTGGTGCGACTGTTTCCTACACGTGGTGGGCACAGCGGCGCGGCTTCGTCCGCAACACGCTGAAAGCCGGCTTGTGCGATCTGGTGCCCGGCACGCCCGCCAACCTAGAGATGCTGCGCACCACCGCGCCCTACTACCGGTCTTCCTATGTGTTCGTGACACGCAAGGATGCGCCGGAAATCACGTCCTTCAACGATCCTCGCCTGCGCGATCTGCACATCGGTGTCCAGCTGATCGGGGACGACGGCGCCAACTCGCCGCCCGTCGAGGCGCTTGGCCGTCGCGGCATCGTCGGCCATCTCATCGGTTTCCCCGTCTATGGCGACTATTCGGCGCCGAACCCGCCAGCACGCATCGTCGAGGCGGTCGCGAATGGCGACATCGATATGGCCGTGGTCTGGGGACCGCTGGCCGGCTACTTCGCGTCCAGGCAGAAGGTGGCGCTGCGGATCACGCCGGTCTCCCCGCGCGTGGACGGCCCGCAACTGCCGATGATCTACGACATCTCGATGGGCGTGCGCCGTGGCGACGATACGCTGCGCAGCGAGGTGAACGCCGCCCTGACCAGACACCGCGCCGATATCGACGCGATCCTGGCGGCCTACCAGGTGCCCCGCTTCGACCCTGTCGGAGCGCCTTGAAATGAAGCGCGGTCTTCCCTTGCTGGTGTTCGCAATCCTCGCGGTTGCCGGGTGCCAGCGTGAAGAACGCGACACGCGTCCACAGTCGGCGCTCGGCTCGGGCGACCAGCCGGCAGCCGTGACGGCCCTCGAGCCGGGCGGCCAACGGCCGGCCTCGTCCGACACCAAGGCCGGCGTGTTCGAGGCCAACGCCTTCCACCTCAGCGAGGGCAAGCGTCTGTTCAACTGGTTCAACTGTTCCGGCTGCCATGCCAATGGCGGTGGCGGCATGGGTCCGGCCCTCATGGACCAGAAGTGGCTCTATGGCAGCTCGATCGAAAGCATCCACGCCACGATCAGAGACGGCCGGCCGAACGGAATGCCGAGCTTCCGTGACAAGATCCCGGACGACCAGATCTGGGAGCTTGCCGCCTTCGTCCGCGCGCTGAGCGGCAACGCATCGAAATCGGCCGCGCCGAGCCGCGACGACGACATGATGCCCCATCCGTCCGAAAATCGCCTGCCGGATGCCGCCACGCTGGGGAAGTCGCCGTGAACCGCCTTGTTTGCAGGGTGTGCTGCGGCGCAGCCTGCATGCTGCTCCTTGCAGGATGCAGCGGCTGGCAATCCGCGCTCGACCCGAAAGGGTCGGCCGCGGGCGAGCTTGCATGGCTGATCTGGTTTTTCACCGCGCTGTGCACGGTGGTCTGGCTTCTGGTGATGGCCATGCTGATCGTGCCATTGGCCCGGCGCGCGGCGCCCGTCGGCGATCCGCTTGTCCTCGATGCTGCCGCCGAGCGCAGCAAGATGCGAATTGTCGTCGCCGCACTCGCCGCAACCGCCCTGATCCTGGTCGGCCTGACGCTGCTGAGCTACTTCTCTAACCGGACGCTCGCCGCCATCGGCTCGAACACGGCGCTGACGATCCGCGTGACCGGGCATCAATGGTGGTGGGAGGTTCGCTACGAAAACGATCAGCCGAACCGCATCCTGACGACCGCCAATGAAATCCACATCCCGGCGGGCGAGCCGGTGCGGCTCGTAGTGACCTCGACGGACGTCATCCATTCCTTCTGGGTGCCGAACCTCTCGGGCAAGCTGGACCTCATTCCTGGCCACGAGAACGTTCTCGACCTCAGGGCGGACAAGCCCGGCGTCTATCGCGGCCAGTGCGCCGAGTTCTGCGGCGCGCAGCATGCCAATATGAGCACCTTCATCGTCGCCGAACCCCGGCCCGTCTTCGACGCGTGGCTGAACGACCAGCTGCGGCCGGCGGCCGCCCCCGTATCCGCCGAAGCCAAAGCCGGCCACGACCTGTTCCTCAAGCGGCCATGCGTGATGTGCCACAAGATCGGCGGCACTATCGCCGGCGGTACGGTCGCTCCCGACCTCACCCATGTAGCAAGCCGGCGGACGCTCGCTGCCGGAACGCTGGCTATGAGCCGCGGCAATCTCGCGGCCTGGATAGCCGATCCGCAAGGGATCAAGCCAGGTGCCCACATGCCCGTCGTTGGACTGAACGGGGACGAATTGAATGCGATCGTAGCCTATCTCGAGGGCCTGAAATGAGCAGCGCCGACCTGGCCCATGAGCGGGACCTCGCCAAGCAGCGCGAGGCGACACAAAAGGGCGACCTGGCTCCCGAGCGCGATGGTCCTCGCGATACCGGCCTCGACGACGCAAGCCTTGAGCGTCGGCTGGCGCGGACATGGCGGACGGCTCCGGGCATCATCGGTGCGCTGTCGAGCGTCGACCACAAGATCGTTGCGCGCCGCTATTTGATCACCGCTTTCGTGTTCCTGTGCCTCGCTGGCCTCAGCGCCGTTGCCATGCGCGTCCAGCTGTCGGGGCCGGAGCGCGGGCTGATCGGGCCCGACCGTTACAACCAGCTGTTCACCATGCATGGCGTGACCATGATGTTCCTGTTTGCAGTGCCGATCGTTCAGGCGACCGGCATTTACCTCGTTCCGCTGATGGTCGGCACCCGCAACATCGCCTTTCCGCGCCTCAATGCATTCAGCTTCTGGATTTATCTCTCGGGTGGCCTCTTCGCCTGGGTGTCGTTTGCACTCGACATGGCACCCGACGTCGGCTGGTTCTCCTACGTGCCGCTGTCCGGTCCTGAATTCGGGCCAGGCAAGCGCTCCGACGTGTGGGCGCAGATGATCACCTATACCGAAGTTTCATCGTTGGCGGTCGCGGTCGCCACCATCGTCACCGTGCTGAAGCAACGCGCGCCGGGCATGTCCCTGGATAAGATTCCGCTCTACGTCTGGGCGATGCTGGTCACCTCTTTCGTGATCGTATTCGCTATGCCGGCGGTCATGATCACGTCGACGTTCCTGATCCTCGACCGCCTGGTCGGCACCCATATCTTCAATCCCGCCGAGGGCGGCGACGTACTGCTCTTCCAGCACCTGTTCTGGTTCTTCGGCCACCCCGAAGTCTATATCATTTTCCTCCCGGCCACCGGCATGGTGTCCTCGATCATTGCCGCTTTCGCCCGGCGTCCGGTATTCGGCTATCTAGGCATGGTTCTGTCGCTGATTGCGGTCGGGTTTCTGTCGTTCGGCCTGTGGGTCCATCACATGTTCGCAACCGGCCTGCCAAAGCTCGGCGCGAGCTTCTTCACGGCATCGAGCATGCTGATTGCCATCCCGAACGGGCTGCAGATCTTCTGCTGGCTGGCGACATTGTGGGACGGAAAGCCGATAGTCAGGACGCCGCTGCTGTTCGTGTTCGGCTTCTTCTTCACGTTCGTCGCGGGCGGCCTGACCGGCGTGATGCTGGCGTCGGTGCCATTGGACCTGCAAGTGCACGACACCTATTTCGTGGTCGCGCATCTCCATTACGTGCTGATCGGCGGGTCGGTATTCCCGCTGCTCGGCGCGACCTATTTCTGGTTCCCCAAAATGACCGGCCGGATGATGAGCGAACGTCTCGGACGCTGGCACTTCTGGCTTGCCTTCATAGGCTTCAATGCGGCGTTCTTTCCGATGCACATTGTCGGCCTGTGGGGCATGCCGCGCCGGGTCTACACCTATCCGGTTGAGCTCGGCTGGGGCAACATCAACCTGTTCATCACAGCCGGCGCTGTCGTCCTGTTCCTGAGCTTCGTTCTGTTCACTATAAACCTGGTGTACAGCGCCTCGAGGGGCGCCCCGGCCGGGGACAATCCCTGGAATGCAGGCACGCTAGAATGGGCGACGAGCTCTCCGCCGCCGAGCTATAATTTCGCTCGGATTCCGGTGGTTAGCAACGCCGAGCCGCTCTGGGCCGAACGTGACACGCTGCCTGTCGCGACCGGGCTTCGCGTCGACGCGCGCGAACTTGTTATTTCGACCGTGGCTGAGGCGCATCCCGATGTGCGCGAGAAGTCGGCGACGCCGTCGATCTGGCCATTGTTCGCTGCGCTCGCGATCGGCGCCACCTTTCTCTATTCAATCTTCAGCCCTTGGGCAGTGGTCTGGGGAGCCGGGCCGATCGCCATCACTTTGATCGGTTGGTTCTGGCCGAAAGGCGATCCGGAGGATGAGGAATGAAACAGCGTTCTGCCGCCGATCTTTCCGACCTCCCGACCTTCGGACTCGGACCGCGCAGCCCGACCTGGTGGGGCACTCTCGCCTTCATGGCGCTGGAGGGCACCGGCTTCGCGCTCGCCGCAGGCACCTATCTTTACCTCGCCTATCTGTCGCCCAAATGGCCATTGGGCGTGCCGCCGCCCAACCATTGGCCGGGTACCATCGTCACGCTGTTGCTGCTCGCAAGCGTGGTGCCCAACCACATACTGAACCGCTACGCGGAAGCCTGTGCCATGGTGCCCGTGCGCATCGGCCTGATCGTCATGTCGCTGCTCGGTATGGCGCCGCTTGTCGTGCGGTGGTTCGAATTTCCGGCCCTCAACATCTATTGGGACACCAATGCGTACGGCTCAATGCTGTGGGTGCTGCTCGGCCTTCACACAACGCATCTGATTACCGACGTCGGCGACACGCTGGTGCTGACGGCCCTGATGTTCACGCGCCATGGCTATAGCGGCCGGCGTTTCGGGGACGTTGGCGACAACGTCTTCTACTGGGACTTCGTGGTCGCAACCTGGATCCCGATCTATCTTTTGATCTACTGGATGCCGAGGCTTGACTGAGATGCGTGCGCTTCGCTTGGGCACATCATGGGGCGGGCTGTTGTCCGGGCCCTTGGCCTGGGCGGTGTCGACGCAGCTGAATTATGCGTTCGTGGAGTGGCAGTGCGCGCACGGCATTCCCCTCATACCGGTCATTGCGCTGGTGCTGACAGTGCTGGCCTTGCTTGGCGGCGTGCTGTCGTGGCGGGCGCGCCAGCAAGGCGGTGCCGCCTTTAAACCGGATCGTACGCGCGCCACGGAGGATTTCGTCGCCAATATCGGCATTCTCAGCGCGGTGCTGTTTGCACTGGTAATCATCATGCAAGGCGCCGCCTCTCTCATTCTTGACGGCTGCCTGCGATGAGCTTCGACGCGCTGTTCTCGACATCGATCTGCTACGGTGCCGGCGCCCCGCAGGCCGGCTGGACGCTGGCGTTGCCGATCACGCTGCCGCTGACCGTCGCCGTACTGCTTTACGCGGCAGGCGCCTTTCGGCTGTGGCGGCGGAGCGCCCGCAGCCGGCCGTTGCGGCTACGGCAGGCTATGCTGTTCGCGGCCGGCTGGGCCATCTTGGCGGCCGCACTGGTCAGTCCGCTCCATGCATTGGGCGAGCGCATCTTCACCGCCCACATGATCGAGCACGAGCTGTTGATGGCGGTGGCGGCGCCCCTGCTGGTCGCCTCCTGCCCGGCGGCGGCGATGATGTGGGCATTGCCGACCAAGCTGCGGCTGGCATTTGGCGCAGCCGGGCACGCGAAGGTGCTTCGAACCGTGTGGGCCGCCGTCAGCCGCCCTGTAGCCGCGACCTTCCTGCACGGCGTCGCGATATGGGCATGGCACGTTCCGGCGCTGTTCGAGGCGGCGCTTGCACGGGGTGTCCTGCATTATGCGCAACATACGAGCTTCTTCGGTACGGGGCTGCTGTTCTGGTGGGTGCTGCTGCCGCGCTCAGGCCGCGAACAAGCCTATGGCAGCGCAGTCATGCACCTTTTCTTCACCTCGCTGCACACCGGCCTGCTCGGGGTACTGCTGCTGGTCTCGCCAAGGCTGTGGTATCCGGCAAACGACGCCGGCGCGGAATTGTGGAACCTTAGCGCGCTGGAGGACCAGCAGCTCGCCGGCTTGGTGATGTGGGTTCCTGCCGGTCTGATTTATGGCGGAGCCGCGTTGCTGCTGGCCGGTCTGTGGATTCGCGCAAGTGGACAGAGAAGATGGGAGGTGTCGCATGCGCTCCGCGCTGTCTAAGCTGGTCATTGGTGCTGGGGCGGTAATTGCCGTGCTGGCCGCAGCTTGGGCGGCGCTGACGTTTTGGCCGGAGCGCCTCGGCCAGGTTGCTTATGAGACTGACAATGCCACCAGCAGCATTGGCGTGCGCGCCACACCGCGCTTCACTCCGTCCGGGTCCATCCTCGGCGCCGCGGCAATTGTCGTGCTCGTTGCAGTTCTGGCCGGGATCGCGTTGTACTTCGAGCAAAGCCGTCGAGTGGAGCAGAAGGCCGACAATGCAACCGGCGGTGTTGGCGCCCGCGCCATACCCATCATGATGGCCAATGGCTGTGCTGGATGCCACACGATCAGCGGCGTTCCCGGCGCGCAAGGGTTGGTCGGGCCGCGCCTGGATGCCGACTTGGCTACCCGGGTCTATATCGGCGGCGTCTTGCGCAATAAGCCGGAGAACCTGGTCCGTTGGATACGCGCCGCAAGGGAGGTCAATCCGCACACGGCAATGCCCTCGACCAGAATTTCCGAGCAGGAGGCGCGGGATATCGCGGCCTACCTCTATTCGCTGAAATGACACGATTGCAGCATTTCTTGAAGAGCAGGGTTAACTGCAACACCTCGCCAGGAACAAATCGGCATAGCCACGGTTTGGTTCTACACGTCAAATCGCGAGGAAGTCCTATGGATACCGATGTCAATTCCGAAACCCGCTCGATCTTCATTGTCGGGCTGCGCAACGCTCACGCCATGGAGAACCAGGCACTGTCGATCATGAAACCTCAGGTCAAGCGGATCGAGAACTATCCGCAGGTCGCCGACCGCCTGCAGCAGCATATCACGGAGACCGAAGGGCAGATCGCCCGCCTGGAATCCATTCTGGATGGCCTCGGTGAGGACCATTCCACATTGAAGGATACGGCTATGTCGATGGTCGGCAGCATGGCCGCGATGGGACATTCCGTAGCCGGCGACGAAATCCTCAAGAACAGCTTCGCCAACTTTGCATTCGAAAATTACGAGATCGCCGCTTACAACTCGTTGCTCGTACTCGCCGAGGCCGGAGGGTTTAGTCAGGCAACCAGCTCTCTTCAGCAGAATCTCCGCGAAGAAGAGAAAATGGCCGACTGGTTGAAGCAGAATCTGCGCGGCGTCACTTTGCAATACGGCAGGCTGCGTGAGGCGGGAGAGACCGCCAAGAGTTAGGCCGCCCCGCTGGCCGAGAGGAATTCCTGGCAACCACCCAGTCGAATTGACGGGGTGGTTGTTTTTTTCAGAATGGAGAGTGCTGCTGAGACTGTGCGCTTTGCCGTTGGCCAGACACGCTTCATAGAGCCCGAAGAACCGAACGGATTCAGAGCGAAGAAGCGGAACGAACCGGAGCGCCTACGTTCTAATAACTTGAGTGTCGCGACCACATTTGTGTGCGGAACGTTGCGGACTCCTAGCCGACTTCGATGTTCCAACCGCGACGCAACCCGCGGTCGGAATAGCCACGAACGACCGCAGCGCTATCAGGTCGTTTCGGGAGACTCGTTCGATTTGGGAACCTCGTCGGTCTCCGGCAAACGATCGCGAATGGCTTCCTCGGTTTTGCTTGCCGTCTTTTTCACGACTTTCTCGACGCGGTCGACCAACGTCTCGGCGTCGCCGCTGGAACCCTGTCGGTCAGCCTCTTCCTTTACAGTCTCATATGCTTCGGCGGCTACCTGCTTGGCTTGCTCCACCCCTTCTTCAAGGAGATCCTCAGCACTGTCGCGAAGCTTGTCGCGGTAGGGGCCGAGTTGCTCGTCTTCCGCGGCGGTGTGAGGCAGCATCACGCCGATGGCTGTGCCAACGGCAAGGCCGACAGCAGCCATGGCCAGAGGTTCGCGCTGGAACAGGTCCTGCGCCGACTGCCGCACCCGCCCCGACATATCGGTGGCGGCCGAGCCGACCTGCCCGGCTGTGCTTCTCAATCTTTCTTTGGCGCCGCTCGCAAGATCTGCAACAGCTTCTGTCGCACCGCCTGCTACGGAAGCCACCGAACCAGCGGCATCTGAGAGCCTGGAGCCGC
>NZ_JAMYLN010000042.1:0-49091 GCF_040318035.1 Mesorhizobium sp. M1329
CTCACGGACGCCGCGCTGCATAACCTCTAGCTCCGCTCGTGCTGCGGCCAATTCGCGGCGTAAAGCCTCCTCATGCTCGCCGAGCGGCGTTTGCGCGCCCTCCTTGAGTGCCTGTGTTTCGCTGAGCACCAGCTCTCTAGATGTATGGGATCCGAGCGCGCTCGGTTGTGACTTGCCCGGTTCTTTGCCGACCTCGGTGTGTTCGGAAACCACGACCGACGAGCTGTCGTTAGCCGTGGCAACCGCTGGCGCTTCGGGCGCCAACTGACCATTTGCCGGAAATGCCAACAGCAGAACGAGGCATAACGGAATGAGGGACGGCATGGCGTTACACCCCCTGCCGCGTATCTCATGAAGTAAAATCAAGGGCCGTCGTTTAATAAAGGTGAAGTCACAGCGGAGGGATTTTGACCTGGTACTCTGCGCATGATTCATCACTGAACCTCACCGATCGCGGCCCTCACCGCTATTGTATTCTCCACTTACTGCACGCCGCGGCACCGTGGATGCCGCATCAAAGATCAATGCTAGTGAAGCACCCTCGGCAACGCCAAAGCACGGAATTGCGCGCAAAGGCTGTTTCCTATTTCCTTAGTTGTCATCATTCGAACAAACGGAACTTTCGGCTTTCGGGATGACCATCTTCCCTACCCAACGGCGCAAAGCAGCCATTCGGGTCTGCGAAGGTCGACTTCGGGTCAACACCAAACTTCCGCTGGATGGTACGGCGTACCTCACCCAGCCAGTACCGCCGCCTCCAACTCGCGGATGATCTTCGCCGGCTCGATACATTCATCGTGCCGGACCTTGGTGTGGAGCCGCATGGCGGCTTGCTCGCAGCCCGGAGCAAGGATTCAAGGATTAAAGCCGTTCCTTTCGAAGGGGCTTGCGGGTTGGCTTGGGGCTAAAACCGCATCCTTGACCCGCAGCTCACGCTGCCAGCACCGCCGCATCCAGCCCGCGGATGATCTTGGCCAGCTCGACGCATTCGTCGTGGCGCACCTTGTTGCGCCGCCAGGCGAGGCAGATCGTGCGTTGCGGCATCGGCTCCTGGAACGGCACGATCTTCAAGTCGGGGATAGTGCTGGCCGGCCCTGCCGCCATTTCCGGGATGAGCGTGACGCCGAGCCCGTGCGCCACCATCTGTAAGAGCGTCGTCAGGCTGGTCGCGCCGTAGCTTGCCATCGCCACCGGCCGCACGCTGCCGCAGACGGCGAGCGCCTGTTCGCGCAGGCAGTGGCCTTCCTCCAGCAGCATCAGCCGCTCCAGCGCCGGGCTTTCCGGCGGCACCGGCGGCGAGGCGAAGGCGGGATCGCCGGCCGGCACGGCCAGGAAGAACCGGTCGGAGAAAAGTTCCTCGGTGACAAGGCCCGGGTAGTCGAGCGGCAGTGCGGCGACGAAGGCGTCGAGCTTTCCCGAGCTGGTGTCGTCGACCAGCGACGCGGTCACCGCCTCGCGCAATTCGAGTTGCAAGGCCGGGAAATGTCGTTTCAGCTCCGGCAGCACATGCGGCAAGAGATAGGGCGCCACCGTCGGGATGATGCCGAGCCGGAAGCGGCCTTCCAGCGCCGGGCGGCCGCGCCGGGCGGTCGCCTCGACGTCGCGGACGTCAGCAAGAATGCGCTCGATGCGCGGCAGCAGCGCCTGCGCCTCGTCGGTCATGCGCACCGCCTTGCCGCCGCGCTCGAACAACCGGCAATTGAGCCGCAGCTCCATCTCGGCGATCTGCGCGGACAGCGCCGGCTGGCTGACGCCGGCGAGTTTTGCGGCGCGGCCGAAATGCAGCGTCTGCGCCAGCGCTTCAAAATAATGCATCTGCCGGACGGTCAAACCGATCATAAGGAAAACCTATCAGAATAAACAGCAAAGGCAATTTGTCTTTATCGGCCGGGCAGGCTAGTCTGGAACCATTCCAGAATGGCGCGGCCGCTGGCCCTGCCCGGAAAATCAACAAAATCCCGGAAAATCAACTAAATCGGAGGCAAAGATGGACGCCAAAACCGACGACAACAGCGCCGGCAAATGCCCGGTCCCACATGGATCGGCCAGGAGGGGCAACCGTGACTGGTGGCCGAACCAGCTCGATCTTGGCGTCCTCCACCAGCAGTCCAGCCTCTCGGACCCAATGGACGAGGACTTCGACTACGCCAAGGAATTCAAGAGCCTCGATCTCGATGCTGTGATCAGGGACTTGCACCAGGTGATGACCGATTCGCAGGATTGGTGGCCGGCCGATTTCGGCCATTACGGCCCGCTCTTCATCCGCATGGCCTGGCACAGCGCCGGCACCTATCGCATCGGCGACGGCCGTGGCGGCGCCGGCGCCGGCCAGCAGCGTTTCGCGCCGCTCAACAGCTGGCCGGACAACGCCAATCTCGACAAGGCGCGCCGGCTGCTGTGGCCGGTCAAGCAGAAATACGGCAGGAAAATCTCCTGGGCCGACCTGTTGATCCTCACCGGCAACGTCGCGCTGGAATCGATGGGCTTCAAGACCTTCGGCTTCGCCGGCGGCCGCGCCGATGTCTGGGAGCCCGAGCAGGACGTCGACTGGGGGTCGGAAACCAAGTGGCTCGCCGACGAGCGCTATTCCGGCGACCGCGAACTTCACGGCCATCTCGGCGCCGTGCAGATGGGGCTGATCTACGTCAACCCGGAAGGGCCGAACGGCAAGCCCGATCCACTGGCCGCGGCACGCGACATCCGCGAAACCTTCGCCCGCATGGCCATGAACGACGAGGAAACCGTGGCGCTGATCGCCGGCGGCCACACTTTCGGCAAGACCCACGGCGCCGGTGATGCATCGCTGGTCGGCGCGGAGCCGGAAGGCGCAGGCATCGAGGCGCAGGGCCTCGGCTGGTCGAGCAAACATGCCACCGGCATTGCCGGAGACGCCATCACCTCGGGCCTCGAGGTGACCTGGACCACGACGCCGACCAAATGGAGCAACAACTTCTTCGACAATCTGTTCAACTACGAATGGGAGCTGACCAAGAGCCCGGCCGGCGCCCATCAGTGGACGCCGAAGGGCGGCGCCGGTGCAGGCACCGTGCCCGACGCGCACGATGCCTCGAAGCGCCGCGCGCCGGCGATGCTAACGACCGACCTCGCGCTGCGCGTCGACCCGGCCTATGAGAAGATTTCGCGGCGTTTCCACCAGAATCCGGATCAGTTCGCCGATGCCTTCGCCCGCGCTTGGTTCAAGCTGACCCATCGCGACATGGGCCCGGCCGTCCGCTATCTCGGCCCACTCGTGCCGAAGGAAGAGCTGATCTGGCAGGATCCGATACCGGCAGTCGATCACGAGCTGGTCAACGACCAGGACACCGCCTCGCTGAAGGCGAAGATCCTGGCCTCCGGCCTGTCCGTTTCCGAACTGGTCTCGACCGCCTGGGCCTCGGCCTCGACGTTCCGCGGCTCCGACAAGCGCGGCGGCGCCAACGGCGCCCGCATCCGCCTGGCGCCGCAGAAGGACTGGGAGGTCAACCAGCCGGCGCAGCTGGCCAAGGTGCTCGAGACGCTCGAAGGCATCCAGAAGGGCTTTAACGCTTCGCAGTCCGGCGGCAAGAAGATCTCGCTTGCCGACCTGATCGTTCTCGGCGGCGTCGCCGCCGTCGGGAAGGCGGCCAAAGACGGCGGCCATGACGTCAAGGTGCCGTTCACGCCGGGCCGCATGGACGCCTCCCAGGAACAGACGGACGTCCAGTCCTTCGCCGCGCTCGAGCCGAAAGTCGATGGCTTCCGCAATTATGTCAGGGGCAAGCCGCCGATGTCGGTCGAAGCGATGCTGGTCGACCGGGCGCAGCTGCTGACCTTGACGGCGCCGGAGATGACGGTGCTCGTCGGCGGGTTGCGGGTGCTCGGCGCCAACACCGGCCAGTCGAAGCACGGCGTGTTCACCGACAGGCCGGGCACGTTGACCAATGATTTCTTCGTCAACCTGCTCTCTATGAACACGGTCTGGGATCCGGCCGGCGGTTCCGATGAAGTCTACGAAGCGCGCGACCGCAAGACCCGGGCGGTCAAGTGGACCGGCACCCGCGCAGACCTCATCTTCGGCTCGCACGCGCAATTGCGTGCGCTTGCCGAGGTCTACGGATCGGCGGACGCCGGGCAGAAATTCGCCCGGGATTTCGCCGCTGCCTGGACCAAGGTGATGAACGCCGACCGTTTTGACCTCGCGGCCTGATCCGGGCACGCGAAGTTCTCGACGCAACAAAAAAGGCGCGGGCCTCGACCCGCGCCTTTTTCGTTGGGCTTGCGAAAAGTCAGTCCTTCTCGAAGATGCCGGCCTTGGCGACGACGCCGGCAACGGCGCCGCCGATCAGCGGCGCGACGATGAACAGCCACAGCTGGCCGATCGCCGCAGTTCCCGAAAACAGCGCCGGTCCGATCGAACGGGCCGGGTTGAGCGATGTGCCGGTCACTGGAATGATGGCGAAGTGCAGGCCCGCCAGCGTCAGGCCGATTACGAGGCCGGCGAAGGCCGTGGTGTGCTTGGCGTTGGTGACGCCGAGGATCACCGTGACGAAGGTGAAGGTGCCGATCAGCTCCCACAGGAAGGCCGAGCTGACGCCCCATTTCGTCACGTCCCAGCCATTGGCGCCGAAGCCGCCGGTGTGGCCGCCGACCTGTCCGGAGACGATGATCCACAGTGCCAGCGACGCGATGATGGCGCCGATGACCTGCGCGATCCAATAGGGAATGACGTCCCTGGCCGGCATCCGCCCGGCGAGGAAAACGCCGAGCGTCACCGCCGGATTGAGATGCGCGCCCGAAATCGGGCCGATCGCATAGGCCGCCGCGATCAGGCCGATGCCGAACGCCAGACCGATACCTTCCTGGCCAAGCGGCAGCGCGCCGCCGAAGCCGCCCGTTACAACCGAAGCCGTGCCGATGAACACCAATAGAAACGTGCCTAGAACTTCCGCCAGATAAGTTTTCATTGCCCTCTCCTCGTATCGACCCGCGGCATCGCATTTTTCTGCGACGCGAATCACCGCGCAAAGAGTATTCGCAACCGCAAAAGTTGCAAAGCAGAGCGGTTGCACCTGCCGTCGTGCTTGTGCGTGTCAGTTGCGCGCTTTAGAGCGGCATGCGTTCACTTGAGCGCACAATGCACGCTCTAGCCACTTTGGAACCCACGTATCGTGCTTTCCGAAAATCGGTTTCCGATTGTCGGGCCGATGCGATAGAGCAGGGCCGCAATTAGTTTGCTGAGTAATGGAAGACGACAATGAGACTGGGCGGGCGGCTGGCGGCAGCCATCGAAGTGCTTGACGACATTGGCCGGCGCCACCGGCCGGTGGCCGATGCGCTGAAGGACTGGGGCCTGTCGCACCGCTTCGCCGGTGGCGGCGACCGCGCCGCGATCGGCAACATCGTCTATGACGCGCTGCGCCGCAAGCGCTCGGCCGGCTGGCTCTTGGGCGAAGACACGCCGCGCGCCATCGGCTTCGGCGCGCTGCTGCTCGAATGGGGCCAGACGGCGCAGTCGCTGAACGAGGCGCTCGAGGGCGACAAGTTCGCGCCGCCGCTGCTTACCGCCGACGAACTGACAACGCTTGCAGCTCGCCGGCTTGCCGACGCGGCGCCGGCTGTCAGGGCAGACATCCCCGACTGGTGCATACCGCTGTTCGAACGGGCGTTCGGCACGGCCTGGGTGGAAGAGGGTGCCGCGCTTGGCACTCGCCCGCCGCTCGACCTCAGGGTCAACACGCTGAAGGCCGATCGCGCAAAAGTGCTGACGGAATTGGCGGAGACCGGCGCCAAGCCTGCGCGGATCGCGCCGCACGGCATCCGCATCCCGCCGATCGAAGGCGACGGGAGGCACCCGAACGTACAGGCCGAGCCGGCCTTCCAGAAAGGCTGGTTCGAGGTTCAGGACGAGGGTTCCCAGATTGCGGCCGAACTGGCCGGCGCCGAGCCTGGCATGCAGCTGCTCGACTTTTGCGCCGGCGCCGGCGGCAAGACGCTGGCGCTGTCCGCGGCGATGGACAATCGCGGCCAGATCTTCGCCCACGACGCCGAGAAGGCCAGGCTGGCGCCGATCTTCGACCGCATACGCCGTTCGGAAAACCGCAATGTGCAGATCGTCACCAAGCCGGCCGAACTCGCGCCGCTCGGCAAGCATATGGATATCGTGCTGATCGATGCGCCTTGCACCGGTAGCGGCACCTGGCGGCGCCGGCCGGATGCCAAATGGCGGCTGACTCAGAGGCAGCTCGACGCCCGCAAGGGCGAGCAGGAGACGATCCTCGACGCCGCCAGGGACTTCGTCAAACCCGGCGGCCTGCTGGTCTACATCACCTGTTCGGTGTTCGACGAGGAAAATGGCGACCAGGTTTCGGCCTTCCGCGACCGCCATCCCGGTTTTGTCCCGGTCGATCACCGCCAGCTTTGGGACAGCCGTTTTGCGGGCCACGAAGCGGCAGTGCGGATTGGCGCTGCGGGCGGCATTTCGCTGTCGCCTTTGCTGAGCGGCACCGACGGCTTTTACTTCTGCGCGCTGCGCCGCGTCGGCTGAACGGTTGCCGGATGTCGCCGATCTCGCTTCTTATCAGCAGGTTTAGCCAATTGCTGCAGTGCAGCATTTGCGATTGCCTGCCGCCCACCCCTCTGCGATAAATGCCTTTGCAATAAGATTTGCCGAGAAACGAAGGGCGACGGCCATGGCAGCAAAGATCGTTCCTGCTCCCGATTACGAGGACCGCGTCAGGACGTCCTTCGCGCGCCAGAACGCGATGATGACGATTGGCGCCGAGCTGACGCTGGTGACGCCCGGCATTATCGAGATCGAAATGCCCTATTCGACGGCACTGACGCAGCAGCACGGCTTTCTCCATGCCGGCGTCATTTCGACGGCTCTCGACTCGGCCTGCGGCTATGCGGCATTCTCGCTGATGCCGGAAAATTCCGGCGTGCTGACCATCGAGTTCAAGGTCAATCTGCTGGCGCCCGGCCGGGGCGAGCGCTTCCTGTTCCGCGGCTCGGTAACCAAGCCCGGCCGCACCATCATCGTCGCCGACGGACAAGCCTATGCGTTCGCCACCGACGGCGAGGCCAAGCTGATCGCCACAATGACCGGAACGATGATGACAGTGCTCGGCCGCGACGGTATCGAGGGGTGAGGAGCGGTCCGCGCAGCGGACGAAAAGCCCCTAAATGGGCTTTTCGAGCGACGAACGCCCGGAGCCATAGCGAAGGGCCGGGGACCGGTGAGGGCACGTCGCCCTTCTTACCTTCCGGCTCCGGTGGTAGGGCCAGAAAAAGGAGTAGATCGTCGTGACCGGTAAAGTGTCTCGCCTGTCCGGCAAGTCCGTTCTCTTCGTCATGGCGGCCGAAGCCGAATACGGCCCACATCTGCAGCGGCTGTTCACACCGCTGATGACCGGCGTCGGGCCGGTCGAGGCCGGCGTCAGGCTCGGCGCGGAACTGTCCCGGCTGAGCGTCGAAAAGGCGCTGCCCGATCTCGTCGTGTCGCTCGGTTCGGCGGGCAGCCGGACGCTGGAGCAGACCGAAATCTACCAGGCCGTGTCAGTTGGCTACCGCGACATGGACGCCTCGCCATTGGGGTTCGAGAGGGGCGCCACGCCGTTCCTCGACCTGCCCGTCAGCGTGCCGCTGCCGTTCAGGATACCAGGCATCAGGCCGGCGACGCTGTCGACCGGCGCGGCAATCGTCACCGGCGCCGCTTACGACGCGGTCGCCGCCGACATGGTCGATATGGAGACCTTCGCCTGCCTGCGCGCCTGCCAGCTGTTCGACGTGCCGTTGATTGGCCTGCGCGGCATTTCCGACGGCGCGGCCGATCTGAGACACGTCGGCGACTGGACCGAATATCTGCACGTCATCGACGAGAAGCTGGCCGCGGCCGTGCAACTGCTGGAACGGGCGATCGCCTCCGGCGCGATCGACTTCAAGCTTGTTGGGGCGGCAGGTTCTTAGCGTTGCCGAACAGCACGCCGATCATCCTGAAGCGAACGGCGTTGTCGCGATTGACGTAAGTGACTGACCCGGGCTCGTGATCGAGGGTCCAGCGTCCGGTCGCGCCGGTGTCCCAGTCGGCGACATAACCGTTATCGAGCATCCACCAGCGCCCGCTTCGCGCCTCGCCATCGTCGAGCAGCATGTGCGCGTCACCCTCGCTTTCAAAATAGACGTAAGCCTCCTTGCCGTTTCGTTCCAAGACATGGGTCATGCCCGGAATGAGCATCGCAAGGGTTTCCTTCTGAAGTGCTGCCATGATTTCCTCCTGAATTGAAGTCGCCGATTGCCTTGACCGGCATCGCCACTTAGAGTGAACTAGTAGTCAAGATGCTTGACTATCTATCGGGCGAGAAGAATTTGGTCAAGAGCCTTGACGAAAAATCCGAAAAGCTGCCGGATCACATAGGTTGGCGGCTGTGGCAGGCGAGCCGCGCCTGGCAGACCGAATTCGCCGCGGCGATGCGCGCTGCCGGCCATCACTGGTTCACCGAAGCGCGTGCCGGCCTGCTTGGACACATCCCGCGCGGCGGCATGCGCCAGTCGGCGCTGATCGAGCGCTCGGCGATCTCAAAGCAGGCGGTTCAGCAATTGCTCGACGGCTTGGAGACGGAAGGTGTGTTGCAGCGTCTGCCCGATCCGCAAGACGGTCGCGGCAAGCTTGTTCGCTACACGCGCAAGGGCCTGGACGCCCTGCGCGATGGCGACCGCATCAAGCTGAAGATCGAACGGAGCTATGTTGCCCGGCTTGGCCATGAGCGCTTCGCGGCGCTGATGGGCGCCTTGCGGTCACTCGATAAAACGCAAACTGATGCATTGGACAAAGCCTCTGGCGTTCAGGACGACGCGCCGGAATCGAAGTGACCGCGCGACCTCACAACCCATTGCGCCGACTCGTTTCTTTCTCTAAACGCTCGCCATGAAAACAGCCAATCATCCCGACACCGTCCTGATTGTCGATTTCGGCAGCCAGTTCACCCAGCTGATCGCCCGGCGCATCCGCGAGGCTGGCGTCTTTTCCGAGATCGTGCCCTTCCAGTCGGCCGAGGCGGCGTTCAAGCGCATCAATCCGAAGGCGGTGATCCTGTCCGGCGGTCCGGCCTCGACCGGCGAC
This sequence comes from Mesorhizobium sp. M1329, assembly GCF_040318035.1. NCBI lineage: Bacteria > Pseudomonadati > Pseudomonadota > Alphaproteobacteria > Hyphomicrobiales > Phyllobacteriaceae > Mesorhizobium > Mesorhizobium sp. M1329. Next base: position 9,098 of record NZ_JAMYLN010000042.1, read on the forward strand.
ATTGGCAGTCCGCGCGCGCCGCAGATCGTCTTCGATGCCGGCGTGCCGGTACTCGGCATCTGCTATGGCCAGATGGCGATGTGCGTGCAGATGGGCGGCGTCGCCGAAAGCTCCGATCATCGCGAATTCGGCCGCGCCTTCGTCGAGATCGCCAAGGACAGCCCGCTGTTCGAGGGCCTGTGGGCGCCTGGCCAGCGCCACCAGGTGTGGATGAGCCATGGCGACCGCGTCATCACCCTGCCGAAGGGATTCGAGGTGCTGGGAAAATCGGAGGGCTCGCCCTTCGCCATCTTCGGTAATGTCGAACGCAAGATGTACGGTCTCATGTTCCACCCCGAAGTGGTGCACACGCCGGACGGCGCCAGGCTGCTCCAAAACTTCGTCCACAACATCGCCGGCATCGAAGGCGACTGGACGATGCGCGCCTACCGCGAGCACGCGGTCGAGACGATCCGCAAACAGGTCGGCAAGGGCAAGGTGATCTGCGCGCTGTCGGGCGGCGTCGATTCCTCGGTCGCGGCCCTGCTGATCCACGAGGCGGTCGGCGACCAGCTCACCTGCATCCTTGTCGACCACGGGCTGATGCGCAAGGACGAGGCGGCCGGCGTGGTTGAGATGTTTCGCCAGCATTACAATCTGCCGCTGATCCTGGTCGACGCTTCGGACCGTTTCATCGGCGCGCTCGAGGGCGAGTCGGACCCCGAGAAGAAACGCAAGACCATAGGGCGGCTGTTCATCGAAGTGTTCGAGGAGGAGGCCGAGAAGCTCGGCGGCGCCGATTTCCTGGCACAAGGCACGCTCTATCCCGACGTCATCGAAAGCGTCTCCTTCAGCGGCGGTCCGTCGGTGACGATCAAGTCGCACCACAATGTCGGCGGCTTGCCCGAACGCATGAACATGCAGCTGGTCGAGCCGCTGCGCGAATTGTTCAAGGACGAGGTGAGGGCGCTCGGCAAGGAGCTCGGCCTGCCCGACAGCTTCATCGGCCGGCATCCGTTCCCCGGTCCCGGTCTCGCCATCCGCTGCCCGGGCGGCATCACCCGCGAAAAGCTGGAGATCCTGCGCGAGGCCGACGCCATCTATCTCGACGAGATCCGCAAGGCCGGCCTCTACGATGCCATCTGGCAAGCCTTCGCCGTGCTGCTGCCGGTGCAGACAGTCGGCGTGATGGGCGACGGCCGCACCTACGAATTCGTCTGCGCGCTGCGCGCCGTCACCTCGGTCGATGGCATGACCGCGGATTTCTACCACTACGACATGGCATTCCTGGGCGCCGCCGCCACCCGCATCATCAACGAGGTGCGCGGCATCAACCGCGTCGTCTACGACGTGACGAGCAAACCACCGGGCACCATCGAGTGGGAGTAGGGGGAGAACGGCGGCAATAGCGTAGTTTCGGCGGCGATTTGCGTTGCCGTTTTGATGCCTTTCACTCCGTCCCGACGCCCGTTGAGCCGCATTGGGTTCCATCTCGAATTTGCAGGTCCGATCTGAGTCCGATCCTCGGGCGATGTAAAGCAGCTTCAGAGAGTGAGAGGGCAGTAGCGTAGAATGGCGCACACATAGGCGGGTCTGCTTCTCGACCCTGAGAGAGCTACTACCCGCTCCGAGCAATCTTCCTCGCCAGCACCACACTGACCAAACAACCGATGCCAGCCAGCGCCATGACGCTGCCCATTGGAACTGGCGTTCCGTTGGCAAGAACCCCGACTAGCGCTGAGCCTACCATTCCGCTCCCGTACTGGATCGCGCCGACAACTGCAGACGCTGCTCCGGCGCGTCGCTGTACACTCGACAAAGCGCCGGCGACTGCGTTGGCCAGGATGAGTCCGTTCATCGCTGTGAACAAAAACTGCGTGACGATCAGGCTGACAACGCCGCCGATGCCAGTGGCGGTAACCAGCGCAAGAGCAGCACCAAACGCCGCAGCCCCCACGGCACCTGCCAAAAGCATGCGATCGCTGCCAAAGCGAACGACGAGGCGCGAATTGATGAAGTTTGTCGCCATCAAGCCCAGCACACCGGACGAGAATACAAGTCCGTAAAGCTCGGGGCTGAGGCCATGGTAGGCGATATAGGCAAAGGCGCCGCCGGCGATGTTGGCGAATACGCCCACGTAGTAGAAGCCCACCGCCGCTGCATAGCCAACCAGCACGCGGTTGCGCAGCACCTCGCCATAGCCGGCGACGGCCTGCACTATGGTGTCGGAGTGACGCTCCGCGCGCGGCAGCGTCTCGGGGACGGTGAGGATGGCAAGGGCCGTGGCGGTACCGATTGCCACGAGCGTCCAGAAGATGGCCTGCCAAGAGGACACCGCGAGAATCTGTGCACCGACGCTCGGTCCAAGAAGTGGCGCGACCACCATCACCGTCATGAGTGTCGAGAGCACCTTGGCGGCGCGATCCCGCTCATAGAGATCCCGAACCATCGCGCGAGCCAGGGCGACGCCGGCACTGGCGCCCAGCGCCTGGACGATACGCCAGCCGATGAGTTGCCAAGCGTCGGTCGACAGTGCGCAGCCTGCCGAGCCTATGACGAAAATGACGATACCCAGCGCTACCGGTCCGCGACGGCCAAAACGATCACTGACCGGGCCCCAAAATAGCTGCCCGAAACCAAAACCGAGCAGGTACCCGGAGATCGCGAACTGCAAGGTTCCCTCGCTTGTTCCGAGGGCCACCTGCATGGTGGGCAGCGCAGGAAGAAAGAGGTCAGTCGAGATCGAGGCGAAACCGAGTAGTACCGCCAGAATGAACAGCAGCCGGAACCCGCCAGGTTCGGCCGGCCCGGCAATCGACTGTGATCTCCCATCGGCTTGAGCGCCGCTCACAGCCCGGATCGCTTCAGCATTGCTTCCGGGTAGCGGTCGCCTTCGATCTTGATCGAGGCAGAGGCAGTTTCGATCTCGGCGAGGTCCTCAGCCGAGAGCCGCACCTCGAGCGCGCCGATGTTCTCTTCGAACCGCTCGAGCCTGCGTGTACCAAACAGCGGTACGATCCATGGCTTCCTGGCGAGAAGCCACGCCAGCGCTACCTGTGCCGGGGTGGCTCCAACGCGCTCGCCGACAGTGCGGATCAGGTCTACCAGCGCCTGGTTGGCCTGAAGTGCTTCCGGCGAGAAGCGCGGAATCTTGCTGCGGAAGTCCGCTTCGCTGAGCTGGGTGTTGACGTTGATCGTCCCGGTCAGAAAGCCTTTGCCGAGCGGGCTGAACGGGACGAGGCCGATGCCAAGCTCCTCTATCGTAGGAAGGATTTCCTTCTCCGGATCTCGCGTCCACAACGAGTACTCGCTCTGCAGTGCCGTCACCGGCTGAACGGCATGAGCTTTCCGGATCGACTGGGCGCCTGCCTCCGACAGGCCAAAATGCAGCACCTTGCCCTCGGCAATCAGGTCCTTCACGACGCCCGCAACGTCCTCCATCGCCACGTCGGGATCGACCCGGTGTTGGTAGTAGAGATCGATGTAGTCGGTCCGAAGCCGCTTGAGGCTGCCCTCGACCGCACGCCGGATCTGCGTCGGTTTGCTGTTGACGCCGCCATAATGCTCCCCGGTATCCTGATTGATGTCCCAACCGAACTTGGTCGCGATCTTCACCGTGTCGCGCATGCCGGCAAAGGCCTCGCCGACCATGATCTCATTGGTCCAGGGCCCGTAGGACTCGGCCGTATCGAAGAAATCCATGCCTCGGTCATAGGCGGCGCGAAGCAGCGCGATCATTTCCGGTCGATCGGGAATGTCACGCGACTTGCCGTAACCCATCGCGCCCAGTGAAAGGGCCGAGACCTCGAAATCTTGTCCGAGTTTACGCTTCTGCATTTTGATCCTCCGTCGTCTCTAGGCTAGAGCGAGTTCCAGTCAGGAAAGTGGGGCAATACGGACTGTCGCAGCTCGGGCGCGCGGTCCGATCATGTGTGCGAGGTAGCTGCTCCAGCCGTACTTGGCGCGGTAAGCATCGTCGATGCGGTCGTTGACCACACCGTCGACGGTTACGAAGGCGACATCCTTGATGAGGCCGGCAGAGGTGATGCGTCCGGCCTTCTGTTTGACCGCCGCTTTGTACCAACGCGAGGCCGTGCCGTTGTAGGCGCGCACGTAGAGTTCACCATCGACAACCACCGACCAGATCCAGGTCAGGGTGCCATACGTTTTTCCATCGTCGCGAAACGGTGCGATATGCAGGTCGTCTGCATCAGCGATGCGGTCCAGCTCTTGTTCATTCCACATGCTTGTCACACCTCCCGCTCACGTGCGCAGGAGCGTCTTGATGGCGCGGCGTTCATCCATGGCGCGGTAGCCTTGGGCCGCGTCCGCCAGTGGGAGTTCGAGATCGAACACCTTGCCGGGGTTGATCTTGCGGGTGAGGATCAGGTCCATCAGGTGCGGCAGGAAACGGCGCACCGGGGCAGGACCGCCGATCATGCCGGTCTGCGAGAAGAACAGCGACTGGCCGTCGAACTGCACGCCGTGCGGTACGCCGACATAGCCGATTATTGAACCAGGCCGCGCGCAGTTGATCGCCGTCTGCATCGATTCCTGGGTGCCGACGCATTCGAGCACAGCATCGGCGCCGATGCGCTTGGTCAATTCCTTGACGCGGACGACACCGGCATCGCCACGCTCGGCAATGATGTCGGTGGCACCGTATTCGAGCGCCAGGTCCTGACGCGTCTTGTGCCGGCTCATGGCGATGATCCGCCCGGCGCCAAGTTGCTTGGCGGCCAGAACGCCCATCAAGCCTACGGCGCCATCGCCGACGACGACCACGGTCGAGCCCGACTGCACGCGTGCTGCATCGGCCGCATACCAGCCCGTGCCGAGGACATCGGAAGCCGCAAGCAGGCTGGGGATCAGGTCGTCCGACGGCATTTCAGACGTTGCGATCAATGTGCCATCAGCGAGCGGGACCCGCGCCAGTTCGGCCTGGCCGCCGGTCATGAATTCGCGCTGCTCGCACGACGACTGGAAGCCATGGCGGCAATGCGGGCAGGTGTTGTCGGAAAGGACGAACGAGCCGACGACGAACTGGCCCGGCTTGACCGTCTTCACCTCGCTGCCCACCTCGACAACGACACCGCAATATTCATGGCCCATCGCCATTGGAGCCTTGACGTCGTTGAGGCCACGGAATGGCCACAGGTCCGAGCCGCAGATGCAAGTCGCCGACAGCCGGATGATGGCATCGGTTGGGTTCAGGATTTTCGGTTCGTCGCGCTCTTCCACGCGCACGTCACCGGGGGCATAGAGCATTGTTCCAAGCATGTTCAGTTCCTCAAGAGTTCGATGGTCACGTCCGCGCTGCCGGGCTTGAGCAACGCCTCGAAGCCCTCCTCAATCCGGCCCAGTCTCACCAGGCCCGCCGAGTAGCGGAAATCTTTCTGGAAGAGGGCCAGGTTGCCCCAGGGCGCGTAGTACGTGACATCGCCTGCCTTGGGCGTGATCCCTTCGGGCGCACCTTCGGTACTCAGCTTCTCGGGCAGACCTGCGATCTTTTCCGTAGACGCGTAATCCTCAAGCGTCAGCGTGAGCGGCAACTGGGCGACGAGGCCACGCGTTGCGGCGCTATCTTCAAGCGTCGCGCTGACAAGCGTTCCGTCGAGCGTGAACTTGATCTTCATGGGACCGCCTTCCTCTTGCGCGGAGGCCGAACCCGCCATTGTCAGCAACCCAGCGGTCAGCACGACGCCCAGAGGTGCTCGCATGCCGCGAATGGTTGGGTGGCCTTGTTTCATGTCGTCGTCCGCTACACGCCAGCTTCTTCGAACACGCGGCGGGCAATGCCCAGCGCGGTGCTCGCAGGCGGCCAGCCCGCGTAAAATGCGAGATGTGTTATGGTCTCGACGATCTCATCGCGCGTCACGCCGTTCTCGAGCGCGCGCTTCAGATGGAACGGCAACTCGTTCTGCCGGTAGTTCGAGATCAAACAGGTGATGGTGACGAGGCTGCGGTCGCGCGGCGAAAGCCCCTCACGCTTCCACACATCGCCGAAAAGGACTTCATCGGTGTATCGCCCCAGCGCGGGTGCGATGTCGCTAAAAGGGTTCTTTGCTGGTGCGGGTGTGTCGGCCATAACTACCTCCTTTCGTTTTTGGCTACTTGCTTGACGCGGCGTACTGCCCGTCGGTGACCTTCTCGAGCCAGTCGACGGCCTTACCGTCCAGGATTTCGTGGACCGCGAGATGGGTCATGGCGACGTCTGGGGCAGCACCGTGCCAGTGCTTCTCGCCCGGCGGAAACCAGACGACATCGCCAGGCCGGATTTCCTCGATGTCCCCGCCCCAGCGTTGCACGCGCCCGAGGCCGCCGGTGACGACCAGGGTTTGGCCGAGCGGATGGGTATGCCAGGCGGTCCGAGCGCCAGGCTCGAACGTTACGCTGGCGCCTTGGACACGTTCCGCGGCGTTGGGGTTGAACATGGGGTCGACACGGACTGTGCCGGTGAACCAGTCTGTCGGACCTTTTCCTGAAGGCCGCGAGCCTGCTCGCATGATGTCCATTTCGCTCTCCTTGGGAGAATTCCCACAATCGAGTTCGTCGAGGCCACGTTTCGCGCAGGGACAATCTAGGCGAACTGCTTACCGTGGATTAGTACGAGTAATCTGCATGTGGCTGTGAACAGGATTCAGCAATGGCGCGGAACAACATCAACGAAATGATCGGATTTCTTGCGGTCGCTCGGGAGCGGAGTTTCACCAAGGCAGCGGCGCAGATGGGGGTTACTCCGTCAGCCCTCAGCCACTCCATCCGTGGCCTAGAGGAGCGCCTCGACATCCGCCTACTGTCGAGAACGACCCGCGACGTCTCTCCGACCGAAGCAGGCGAGCGACTAATGCGGTCGATCGGACCGCACTTCGAGCAGATCGAGGCGGAGATCGAAGCCCTCAGCGAATTGCGTGACAAGCCGGCGGGCAACATCCGCATTGCCTGCAGCGACTATGTGATCGACACGATCTTCCGCCCGATGCTCAATCAGTTCCTGCGGACATATCCCGACATCAGCGTTGAACTTGCCATCGACAATGGCCTCACCAACATCGTGGAGCAGCGGTTTGATGCCGGGGTGCGTTTAGGGGAGGCACTCAGCAAGAACATGATCGCCGTCAGAATTGGGCCCGACTGGCGATTCACCGTGGTCGCGACGCCTGCCTACTTTGAACGACGCTCCAAACCCGAAGTCCCCCAAGACCTCACCAACCACCGCTGCATAAACATGCGCCTCACCACGGCCGGCGGAATCTATGCGTGGGAGTTCAAAAAGGACGGACGGGAACTAAACGTGCGAGTCGAGGGCCAGTTGGTGTTCAATAGCGTGGTGCCGGTGCTGAGGGCCGCGCTGGATGGTCACGGCCTCGCCTACGTGCCCGAGGATCTGACAAAACCCTACCTCGACAGCGGAGAGCTGGTTGAAGTGCTCGCCGACTGGTCGCCCAACTGGCAGGGGTACCACCTCTACTACCCGAGCCGCCGCCAGGCCTCTCCCGCTTTCACCGCCTTCGTAGACGCGCTCAGGTATCGCGGCTAAGCCTTAGCTGCCATCAAGCCCGGAGCCGACGATCTTGTCCGATCTCATCATTGACGCCCATCACCATCTCTGGCGCCTCGCTGATGGCGACTATCGGTGGCTGCAGGGCATGCCGGAACTCGTGCATGACTTCACCGTCGAGGACTATCTGCCGTTGCTCCGCGAGGCGGGCGTGAATCGCTCGATCATCGTTCAGGCGATCGAAGACGAAACAGAAACCGCCGGCATGGTGGCGTTGGCCCGGGGAGCATGAATGGATCGCGGGCGTCATTGGCTGGGTAGACCTCGTAAGACCTGACGCGACGGAGCGTTTGGGCTGGCTGACATCGCAGCCTGAAGTTGTCGGGATGCGAAACTGGGCAATGACGCGCTCTGATCCGCTTTGGTTGGCGAGCGCAGATTTAGATGATGGCTTTGCCGCATTGGCAGCCAGCCGCCTGACCTATGATGCATTGGTCAATTCGAGCAATCTACGAGCGTTGCGCGACCGGCTCGCGAGGACACCTGGACTGCGCGTCTGCATTGATCACTTCGCATACCCCCGCCCGGATTGGCCGCATGGTGGCCGCGAGGAGCAGGACTGGATCGGGCACCTGTCAGCGCTCGCTGCGGAAGGCTGTACCATCAAGCTCTCCGGTTTCGGCCACAAGGTAGACGGCCGGTGGCAACCCCACCTCTTCAGCCGCTATGTCGACATTGTGCTGGACGTGTTCGGCCCTGAGCAAACCATGTGGGCATCGAACTGGCCCACAGTGCTCACAGAGTGCAGTTTTCGCGATTGGTACGACGCCTCTCGCGACTGGACGGCAGGATTGAGTGTAGATGAACATGGGCAGCTCTTCGGCGGAACGGCGCGCAGTTTCTATGGCGTGTGACTAGACGCGCTGCCGTCGCCGAGCCCGCTTAGCTAGCGGAATCGGCCAGTAACTCCTCGAGCCCACCCACAAAGTGGACGTTTGCCGACATCGGCCTGCCCCAAACAAATCTTTGCGGTCCGTTCCGGATGGGCTCTCGGGTCTGAGGACGCTCTCACCACAGCTAGCGTTGGAAGCGCGTTAACACTGCGGTAGCCTCCAATTGCTCCGACTAGACGTCTGCCTCCTGCGCTTTCATCGGTCGCGTCTTCCGCTGACGGACATCCGGGCCAAGAGCAACCTTCGCGCGTCCGGCGAGAGAGGTCTGTCGGCGCTGTTCGAGCCACGCCTCCACCTCTTCCAGATCCCACACCACGCAACGGGGCGTAAGATTGAAGCGGCGTGGGAATTCGCCTCGTTTCTCCATCTCATAGATATTGCTGTCGGCGAGCGGGACTATCAATCTGAGTTCATGCCGCCTGATGGTTCGCGGCAGGCCGGTTAACACCGTTGCGGGACCGGCGTAGTCCACGGGACCGCTGTCCTCATCCTCTTGATATGGCATCATCAGGATGCGCACCCGCCTTGGTTTCTTCGAAGTCATGTCTATCCTCGTTCTGTAGTAGGAAGGAGGACAGGTACCGGGCTCGCGTTGGCGGGGTCGCAAAGAAGCTTTCACGGGGTAGGGCATCGTTCCAAGGGGCGGGCAGGGTGATACAAAGTCTCGAAGAATAGACTTCAGGATCCGAGCTTTCATTATCGTGCCCCGAACCCGCCTCGCAGCGGTCAGGGTCTGTGCCGTGGGCGACCCGGTGGCAGCCGTCCCGAGATCGTGATGAGCTTGGGTGACGGTACTTTCGGAGGCGGGTTATGCTGCCCGCAGGGCGACGTGAGGGGCATAAATCGTCCGACCGGTCCCGATAGTTGGTGAAAGGTCAGAAATATTTTTGTGGTGATTTTCCCTTTAATATCAATACCGTAGCTTTTTAGCGGCCCCTGTGTCGGTTTTTCAGGCCGAAAACAAGAAAAAACCCAGCTAGATCAATCGTCGTAGCCCGAATGCGGTTCTGGGTGCGGCCCTGACGGCCGAGGCGCTCGCGAAACGTTTCGGACTTGATCCGAAAATGATCGGACGTCCCTCGCCCCTGTTTTTACTCCGCCACACTGGCCTGCTTTTGCTCCGCCGTTGACGACAAATGTTTTGCTCATGGGAATTTTCTTGTCAGTTGGATAGTCAATCATGACATTCAACACGCTGCGATCGTTACTGATGGTCATTCACGGTGCCGCATGGTGGCGTTTGAACTTACGGTAGGTTGTCTCGACGAGACCGATCGTCCAGCAGATGGGGCAACCGCGAAAAGCCACCATCGATACGCCAGCCAGGGCCAGCGAATAAAATGGATGTGGCCCAGAGATCGATATCGCGTAACTCAGAGCGCTGATGCCGACAATACCGCGGACCAGATGTTCGACAAGACCATTGCTGGCGAACATTGTCTTGGGCGAGGCGGTAGATGACAGGTTCATGGGTTCACAGAAATTTATCTCTCCAATTCATAGTGGTTCAATCAATCCAAGAGGTATTCACGTAGCAGGGCCCGGCTACGGTGCAGTCGACCCTTGATGCTCTCGCGGGTGAGGTTCAGTGAAGCGGCGACCTCGTCGATCGTCATCTCTTCGATATCGCGCAGTATGATCACCTCGCGGTAGTGTTCGGGCAGGGATTGGATCGCGCGTGAAAGGTCAAGCCGGAGTTCGTCCTGCGACAAACGTGCCAGGCGGTCCTCGTTGGCCGGATTCAGCAACGCGTCGTCCAGATTGTCCGGCTTTCCCATCGCGCGCATTGCCATGCGCAAACATTCGCGGCGTACCACGGCCAGCAGCCAGCCCGATATCGAGCCCAGTGCGCGCAGCGTTCCGACGCGGCGGTACAGTAGCCACAATGTCTCCTGCACCACGTCGTCAACGTCGTCGGAAGCGCTGCAGCTGCGCCGCGCATAGCGCCGAATGTCTCGCTGTGCGAGGTCCAGCAAAGCCAAGATGGCTTGCTTGTCGCCATTGCGCGCGTCGTCAACCAGAGCCAGGTCATACTTCGGCGTGTGCATGCGGCTGTCCTACTTCGCAGTGTCGAGGCAGCGGTTCGCGGCATCCAAGCGGCGGCCCGCCATGGCACACATGGGACAAAAACCGATGAAGCCGGTGAGCAGTGTGCTGGCGCCGACGCCAGCAATCGCATAGCCGATCATAAGCTCACTTAAGCCCAGCAAGCCGCAGGCGATCATAGCCAAACCGGCAACGACACGAACCGCGCGTTCCCATCCAGGTACATTCTTGACATAAAGCACGGTAAACCCTCCAAAGTTGCAAGCGCAACGGCACGCTCGAAAGGTAAGAGGGCTGGGAATGCAGTTTCGGTTCGCGTCGTTCTAAAAACATTTCAACTTAGCTGGAGCCACTTGCAATCAAAACGGGCCGCGAATTGCCGAATGCCAGCTAGTCATTTGCCTGCCGAGCGACATAGTGCAAGAATCCGGCGAATTTACCGTCCACGCCTTGCTCGAAGGCTGGTACAGCCACGTTGCCCCCATGATCACGGAGCAAAATACGCTGCGAGGCAATGCGGCCTTCGAGTCCGTACGACACAGCTCACCGACTATGCTGCCTTCGACAGGTTCAGTCGCGCGGTCGTAGCCATGGTTCGCGCTGGCCCGGAGGCATTGCGCGGAAAAAATTTGCGCTGCTAGATCAATACGTTACCATGACCGGAAATCATAGAGTGGGAGTGAGCTCAAATTCGGTCCGACGAACGTTAGGGTGTCGGTTGTGATCAGGCGGGAACGTACGCCAACCTGATCGCGTCCTCGCCAACCCGGTCGCTGGCCACCAGACGCAGCGGTGGCCGGGGGCCGGCGAAGAATGGCTTACCGCGACCAAGCACGATGGGACGGAAGTAGAGCCGGTACTCATCGATAAGGCCAAGCTCGGTCAGACTACCCGCCAGCTCCGGTCCGGCGACATCGATCTCGCCCTCGTGTTCGGCTTTAAGCGCCCTAACGAACCCTTTGAGATCGTCGTCCACCAGCGTCGCGTTCGGCCCGACCGACTTCAGGGTGCGAGAGACGACCCATTTCGGCTGCGCCCGCCAGGCCGCCGCAAAATCGCGCCCGACCTGGTCCTGTCCCGGCTGATCCTCGTCCCAATAGCGCATTACCTCGTACATGCGCCGGCCGTAGAGGCTGCCGGCGATCCCGCGCACATGGGCGTTGAAGTGGCGATGGAGCGCCTCGCCCGGCATCGGCAGCCCGGGCCCGCCCTCGGCGCCAGCGACATAGCCGTCGAGCGACTGCATCATTCCGAACACGAGCTTCGCCATGCACAGCCTCCTATCGGTCGACGACGATCCGAAGGGATCGCATTCATTCATACGTTGCCCATTACTTCGTCGGTTCGTTGGTTGCACACATTCTCTGACGTGTTCACGTTGGCCGGTAAATCTGCGCCACCGCGCCCCCCGGGAAGGCTTTCGAGCTCACCAGCTTGAGAGACATCGGCGCGGCGAGGTCGGAGAACAGTGGCAGGCCTTTGCCCAGCGCCACGGGGGCCACCAACAGGGCGAGCTGGTCGACCAATCCCTGGGCGACGAGACTGCGGGCGAAGCTCACTCCGCCGTGCGCGATGATCGGCTTGCCCTCCTGGGCTTTCAGCTTCGCGACTTCCTCCGCCAGGTCACCGCTCGCCACATAGGCCTCCGCCCAACTTTCACCACCGGGCTGCAACTTCGCCGGCTGTCCGGTTCCCGCGTTGACGGCGCGCGCCTCATCCAGCGCCGCCGTCGTGTTCCCGTTCTTCAGGAACTCCGGTCCCTGTCGTGAGAAGACGGCTTTGGGGATCTGGTTCATCGGCGCCGCGAACTGGTCGGTGGAGGTTCGGCCACCAGGCGGCCATGTCACGGAAGCTGCGGCTGCCCATGATGTGCAGGCTCGAGTTCCATATGAATTCTACGCCCCAGGCCTTCGCCTCTTGATCGGCGCCGAACATCCATGTGTTTCGGCCATCCAGGTCACTCACGAAGCCGTCGATCGAGATGGACATCTTCAAGATCAGGTCTCTCATCGCTTCTTCCTTGCGCGGGTGAGACCCAAGGACGGGCCAGATCGGTCAGATCCGACAATTCGTTGCGGGATAGTCCTACAATGCTTGCGCGCCGCCGAAGAAGGGATACCGAGCTTGCCTCGCCGGCGAGGGTGTCGTTGATGCCGCGCCAAATTCTGGTTCAGCGCCGTTCGTCAAAGCAGCGCACATGAAGGTTGCGGCTGAGGTCTTTCTGTAACGGCACCAATCAGCTTACTGATTTTCTCGGCCGGGTTCTCCTTTCGTAGCGCCGAGGCGGTTAAGCAGATTGAGCGTGATCCTGCCGACGTCGTTCATGGCGCCTGTAGATGGCAGCGCGCCGCACCAGGCAACCGAGCTTGCCGAAAAGATCAAGCCGCCTGCTGCGAGCTTTCGCAGGGTCATTTCGGCGCAGCGGCGGGCGATGCGTTGGGTATCCCCACCCTCATACCAGCGCGTCGGATCCTGGAAGAAGCTGTCGGGAAATCCGGTCGCACGCGCGATCACGACGGTGTCAGCGGACGTGCCGAGAGCTGGATCCGTCGCATCCACTTCGTAGCCCGCGGCACCGCCCAGCACGATGCCGTCGGTGCCGAAGGTTGCATTTTCAACGCCTTCGAACAGCCATGCGCATCCTGCTTCATGGCTTTCCTCAGTGCGCGTGAAGGGGTGCGCGCCTTCGAAGCCCATCAGTGAGATCGCGCCGCCGATCAGCGAGAATTCGCCTCGGCCGCGGGAGCGGAGATAGCCGCCTGGTTCGTTGGTGATCGACAGCGCCTGTTCGGCGACCGGGCCATCCCAGGTACGGCCTGCCTCCAGCGGCGAGCGCCGCAGCTCCATCAGGTCATCCTTGAAAGCCACAGTGGCAGCGAAGCCGTTTCCGCCGAGATAGGCGAGGCTGCCGCCTTCGGCCACAAACTGCCGCAGTGCCTGCTCCATCTCGATCGACATATATTCGGGGTGACTGCCGGTGACGACGGCCTGATGTCGACGCAGACCGTCTATGCCGCATTCGTGCAAATCGTGATCTGTCATGACGTCAAACACGATTCCATTGTCGTGGCAGAATCGGAGGAAGTGCAGATCGACCGGCAAATTGTGTGGGCAGCCGCAGAGCGGATAATCGTAATCGTCCCTGAGCGTCACTTTCGGCTTTTTGTAGGAGCAGATGGAAACACCGCTGAGGTCGGAATGGTAGTCGTAAAGAGATTTCAGATTGTTGGCGATCGCGAAGCGATGTCCCCGGTCGTCGCCTTTCCATTCATAAAGATGGTCGGGGAGATATTCGTCCGCATAGGCGAGATAGGTGGCCGTCGGCACGAGATACAACAGCGGCGACGAAACCTGTGAAGAGGTGACGAAGAACACCACGCGTTCGTAGCCTCCCTCCCATTCGATCTGGAACGCGTAGACGCCTGGGTGTGCGTTTTCAGGGATCGTCACGCGGTGCGATGCCGGCCACTCAAGCGGGCCGATGTCGTCGTCGTGGCAATGGATAGCGTCGTAGTGCGACGGCACCAAGCGAGGCTCGAAGCTCGATCCGTCCCAGCGTGCCGAAGTCACGCAGAAGGCTGGCTGATTGATCACATCTAGGAGCAGCGGATCTGCTCCGCCCGACGACAGGATCGGCGGCGTTCGCAACAGCGTCGGGAAATCCCAGGCAACAGTCCCCTGTGGGGTGTCGAGCCGGATCGCGGCAAATTTCGCGTTGAGGGTAGGTTCGTGGTGGGTGGCACTTGCGCCGAAATGGATGCCGCGCGCCTGGAGGTTCCGTAGAGGGCCGCCAAAACCTTCATGGAGTTCGTAAGGCGCGAGAAGATCATGGGATTTGATGCGCAGACGCGATTGTTCCTGCCGCAGATCCAACTCGACAGTGAGCCACACACCAGTTGGCGCCTTCCTCTCGACAAAGGTTTCGCCGCCGATTTCCACGACAAGTGCGCCGTCGCGGAGGCGCAGCCCGAGGGCGCCTGCCTCCAAGATTGTGCGCGCACTTTCGTTGCGCGTGAGGAACAGGTCAAAACATATGCCGTGGAGGGCTTGTACTTTGGCCAGTTCGCCGGCTCGCACGAACAGGAACGACCCCTGGTCGAAATGCCGACGCTGTGCTTCACCTATCGTTTCGATGGGCCAGGCGAGAAATTCCGGAGCCGGCTTGTCGAGCCGGCAAATTCGTGCGGCCTTTATCGGCCGATCGCATGACAGGCTGAGGCTGATCCGCTGGCCTGCTTTGGCACTCCAGGGGCTTGTATAGCCAACCACGCTCATCGCGTCGTGGTCTACTGCGCGCTTCATCTATCCCTCCCGATGAACTCCAGATGGGCTGTGGCGAACCACATAGACCGGTCGATGTCGGCCAGTGCGCTGCCGTGCCGACAAGCAAAGTTCCGCATGGCGCACTACAGCCATGATGTACATGCTTGTATAGATAAGCTGCATTCGGATAGTCTCGACGCGATCGGTTCAGGCGCGACATTAGCAAGGAGGATGACATGCGCAACGCATCTCTCTTCGATCTGTCAGGCAGGAAGGCGCTTGTAACCGGCGCAAGCCGCGGCATCGGGCGCAGCATCGCCGAGGCGATCAGCGCGGCTGGCGCCGACGTCGCGGTCACGGCGCGCAGCGTCGCCTCGCTCGAGGAGACGATGGCCGCAATCCGCACTGCCGGCGGGGTCGCGCATGCCATCGCCCTGGACGTCACCGATGTCGGCCGCTGCCGGGCGGCGACAGCCGAGGCCGGCAGCCTGCTCGGAGGTCTCGATATTCTCGTCAACAATGCAGGTACGGAAGAGGTCCGGCCTTCGCTCGATGTCGACGAGGCCTTGTGGGACAGGATTGTCGATACGAATCTCAAAGGCGCCTTCTTCTGCGCCCAAGCCGCCGCGCGGCAGATGAGAGACGCCGGACGGCCCGGCGTCATTATCAATCTCTGCTCGCTGACCTCCGAGGTCGGGGTTCCCACAGCGGTGCCGTACGGCTCGTCGAAATCAGGCCTCCTCGGCATGACGCGGGCGCTTGCGGCGGAGTGGGCCGATCTTGGGATCCGGGTCAACGCCATTGCGCCTGGCTATTTCAGGACAGCGATGACAGACGTGTTCTACAGCAACGAGGCATGGCAGCAATCGATGCTCGCCAAGATTCCCCAGCGCCGCTTTGGTGATCTCTCGGACCTGCACGGAATCGCGGTGTTCCTCGCTTCGGATGCGGCAGCCTACATAACCGGCCAGTCCATTCCCGTGGATGGAGGCTTTCTCGCATCGATTTGAAAGCTTCAGGGGCTGGAGACGTGTCCCAGAAGTGATCGACAAGCGCTAATCGTAATTGCGTTCTAAGAAAAGGAGCCGCCATGTCTGACGTCAGCTTCCACCGCCTGTCATCCCTCGGTGTCGATCAGCGGGCCAGTTTACTGAAACGCGCCGAAGGAGACCTGTCTTCCTTCATCGAAAAGGTCCGTCCAATCATCCAGGCCGTCAAGGATGAAGGTGACGCGGCGCTGCTCCGGTTTGCACGCGAACTCGACAAAGCCGATGTTGCCGACGGTGGACTGAAAGTTTCGGAAGCGGAGTTCGACGCGGCATTCGACAAGGTCGACAAGGATGTCGTGGAGAGTATCCGGTTCGGCATCGAGAATATCCGGCATTTCCACGAGGAGCAGCGCCCGGAAACGATGTGGCTCAAGGAAGTTCGGCCAGGCGCCTATGCGGGCGACCGATACACACCGATCGCTTCGGTCGCGCTTTATGTTCCGCGCGGCAAAGGCGCGTTCCCTTCGGTGACGATGATGACGTCGGTTCCGGCGGTGATTGCCGGGGTTCCCCAGATCGCGATCGTGACGCCTGCGACTTCGGACGGTTCCGTCGACGCGGCAACGCTGGTTGCTGCCCGCCTCGCCGGCGTGGAGACCGTGTACAAGTGCGGCGGCGCCCATGCGGTCGCCGCTGTTGCTTATGGAACCGAGACCGTGAAGCCTGCCGTCAAGATCGTCGGGCCGGGGAGCCCGTGGGTGGTGGCGGCAAAGAGCGTGTTGTCCCCGATCATCAACACAGGTCTCCCCGCCGGTCCGTCCGAAGCGATCATTTTTGCCGATGACAGCGTCGACGGCGGCCTGGCTGCTCTTGACCTGTTGATCGAGGCCGAGCACGGGCCGGATTCCTCGGCCTATCTGGTGACGCACAGCCGCAAGGTCGCCGAAGCCGCGTTGATTGCGATACCGGAACACTGGTCCCGGATGAGCGAACAGCGTGTGGAGTTCTCACGCGCGGTGCTGACTGGAAAGCGCGGCGGCATCGTGCTGACCGAGTCGCTGGAGGACAGCTACCGCTTCATCAACGACTATGCGCCGGAGCACCTCGAGATTCTGTCAACCGAGCCATTTGCGCATCTCGGACGTATCACAGAGGCCGCCGAGATCCTCATGGGACCGCACACGCCGGTGACCCTCGCCAACTTCGTCCTCGGACCCAATGCGGTGCTGCCGACCAGTCGGTGGGCGCGAACCTTTGGGCCGCTTTCCGTGACGGATTTCGTCAAGAGATCGTCGGTCGGCTATGTGACCTCGGCGGCCTATCCGGAACTCGCCCTGCATGCCCGCAGGCTCGCCCGCTACGAAGGGTTCAGCTCGCATGAGAACGCGGTTTCGGAGATCCGCGATCGCTATCTCGCCGGCTGAGCGGAAACGATGACGATGAGGGCGGCGCGACTCCATGGACCCGGCGACCTGCGCGTCGAGGATATCGCCGCGCCGGGCGCTCCCGAGCCAGGCTGGGTGAAGCTGAGGGTCGATGCCGCAGGCATTTGCGGTTCCGATCTCCACAACTTCCGCACTGGCCAATGGATAAGCCGGTCGCCTTCGACGGCTGGCCATGAGCTGACAGGCACGCTGATCGCCATCGGCGAGGGCGTGGACACCGTCGCTCTTGGCGACCGAGTGGTCGCCGATTCCCGTTTCTGGTGTGGAGAGTGCGCGCAATGCCATGCAGGCAGGCGGCATCTCTGCACGTCGCTGGGCTTCGTCGGCGAGATATGCGACGGCGGATTTGCCGAACAGGCGGTCCTGCCCGCGCGCCTCTTGCATACCATCGATGCCGCGCTTGACGAACGGGTCGCGGCGATGGCCGAGCCGCTGGCTGTAGCGTTGCACGCAGTGCGGCGTCTGCCGAAAACGGCCGGCTCCGTTCTTGTCGTCGGCTGCGGGACTATCGGCGGGCTTGCCGCACTGCTGCTTTCCAGGACATTCGCAGGTACCGTGCTCGTCGCCGATCGCAACCCCGGCCGATGCGCCCGCGTGGCACGGGTGACCGGCGCCAGCATCGTCGACTTGAATCGGGACGCCATTGCCGCCGCCACCGCGGATGCCCCCTTGCTCGCTGCCGTCGAAGCGACCGGCAGCGTCGCAGCACTCAGCCAGTTGCTCGGCGTTCTCGATGCCGGCGGCAGCGTTGCGATGGTCGGCATATTCCATGGCCGCCTCGATATCGATCCCAACATCCTGGTTGAACGCGAAATAGCGTTGCTGGGATGCCACGCATTTGCCGATGAGCTTCCCGACGCCATTCGGATGCTCGGCGAATTGACCGAGCCCATGGTCGAACTGATCGACCGCGAGATCGGCCTGGATGATGTCCCCGCAGCCTATGAGCGGCTGTTGGCGGGGCAGGGCGATGGCTTGAAAACAATCATCCGGATGCGGTCTGCCGGGCGCGTGTGATTTCCGAACCTTGCCGGAAAGGATTTTTGAAATGATCACTTTGCCCGACACCGCCAGCCCTCTTTACGAGAAGGTCAAGGACTATATCCTGACGAACATCGGATCGGGGCGATGGAGCAAGGACCGCAAGCTGCCGTCCGAAAATGAATTCGTGGCGACACTCGGCGTGTCTCGGATGACGGTCCATCGTGCCTTGCGGGAGTTGACCTCTGCGGGTTTTCTGATCCGGCTCCAGGGCGTCGGCACATTCATCGCGCCACCTCGACCGCAATCCGCACTGATCGAGATCAACAACATCGCGGCGGAAATTGTCGCGCGGGGAAACAGGCATCGTTCCGAGGTTATCGTGCTCGAAAAGATCACGCCGACAAAGGAGCTCGCGCTTTCGTTCGAGTTCGCAAAGCGCGTGTCGGTCTATCATTCCATCGTCGTCAACTTCGAGAACGACCTGCCTGTGCAACTGGAAGAGCGCTTCGTCAACCCGGGCCTGATACCCGACTATGACAAGCAGGACTTTTCCAGGACAGCGACCTACGACTACCTCATGCAGAAAACCCCGGTGACGGAGGTCGAGCACATCATCTCGGCGACTCCTGCCGATGCCGAGACGGCACGGTATCTGGGCATCGATGTCGGCAGCTGCTGCCTGTTTCTGCATCGCCGGACATGGACGGGCGCCGTCGTTGCCACGATCAGCAAGCTGACTTACGTTGGCAGCCGCTACTCGCTTGGCAGTCGATATTCTCCATCCAAAAAAACCTGATCGCAGTGAAGCGAATCAGAGTCGCAAGGAGGGGTCTAACTTGTATATGCATGTATGTATTTAGCCTTGACATCCGCTGTTGCTGACGTTGAAGTGTCGTCGCACTTTCGTTGAACGGACAGCTAAGATGCCGAGGCACGGTGCCGCAAGAGCAGAAGCCCGCATTCTCACCAGGCCGGATGTTTGGTTCAAAAAAGCGGCCTGATCATCAAGGGGAACAAGATGATACGTAACCTAGCAGGACAATTTCGGGCACTCGTCATGGCTGCTGCCGTCGGGTTTGCCCCGGCCGCCTACGCGGCCGACGCGACAATTCCGGCGACGCCTGAGGCAGGAACATTCAAGATCGGCATCGAGCCATGGCTTGGCTACGGCCAGTGGCACGTCGCCGAAGCCAAGGGCCTGTTCAAGGCAAGCGGGCTGTCCGACGTACAGATCGTGAACTTCGCCGAGGACAAGGACATCAACGCCGCCCTGGCCAGCGGCCAGCTCGATGCCGCCAACATCGCGACCCACACGGCTATGGGCATGGTTGCGGCCGGCCTGCCGGTGAAGATCGTACTTCTGCTCGACGTCAGCATGACGGCAGACGCCATGATCGCCGGCAAGGACGTCGCCTCCGTCGCCGACCTCAAGGGCAAACAGGTCGCTTTCGAGGAAGGCACGACGAGCGACATCCTGCTCAAATACGCGCTCGCCAAGAACGGCATGTCCATCGCCGATGTCCAGCCGGTTCCAATGCCGGCGGCGGATGCCGGCAGTGCGTTGATCGCCGGCCAGGTCCCGGTCGCGGTGACCTATGAGCCCTATCTCACCGCGGCCAGGGCACAGAACAAGGACGTCAAGCTGCTCTTCACCGCAGGCGAAGATCCCGGCCTGATCAGCGACGTGTTCGTGGTGCGCGATGAGGTGATCAAGTCGCGTCCCGGCCAGGTGCTTGCCATGATCAAGACCTGGGATGCGGCCCTGAAGGCATACAATGCCGACACGCCCGACGGCCGGGCGATCATCTCCAAGGCGGTCGGTTCGAGCGTCGAAGACCTCAACACCGCCTTTGATGGCGTGCGTTACTATACTCTCGCCGAAAACAAGGATGCGCTGACGGGCGAGTTTTCCACCAAGACATTCGCCGATGTCGAGGCAGCCGCCAAGAACGCCGGGCTGCTTCAGGCGGACGTGACGCCGGAGCAGATGATCGACCCGTCATTCGTCAAGGCCGCGAAATGACGAGGGCCGGCTCGCGGTGGTGACGCAAATGTCCGAGCAGCGTGCGACCAAGCCACGCCCGTCCCACGCCGCGCGGGGGCGGGTGATCAAACCGCCTATCCGCGGTCCCCGACCCTCCGGGATCGGCGCGCCCATCGCACGCTCGCGCTTCCTGATGATAGCGGTGGCCGTCTTTGCCGGCCTCGGCCTCGCCTGGTGGGCGGCAACGGGGCTGGGGCTGGTAAAGCCGATTTTCCTGCCCTCGCCGGGAAGCGTGGTGACCCAGCTCGGCAAGCTCTCAGGTGACGGCACGCTGTGGCTGGATCTCAGGACCTCGATATACCGTATTTCTGTTGGCTTCCTCATCGCCTCGGCATTGGCGATTCCGATTGGCGTGCTGATCGGCAGCTTCAGGACCTGGGAAGCGGCGATCGAGCCGCTTGTGGATTTCATCCGCTACATGCCGGTGGTCGCTTTCGTGCCCCTCTCCATCCTGTGGTCGGGGACCGGCGATGCCCAGAAGTTCCTCATCATCTTCATCGGCACCTTCTTCCAGCAGGTGCTGATGATCATGGACAATGTAAAACGGGTTCCCGCTGATTTCATCGGCCTTGGCAGGACGCTCGGCCTGCCGGATCGCAAGATCCTGACGCGCATCGTGGTTCCCAGCGCCTTGCCAGGCATCTGGGACACGTTGCGCATCAGTCTCGGCTGGGCATGGACCTGGCTGGTGTTGGCGGAACTTGTCGCGGCGACATCAGGCCTCGGCTACCGCATCACCGTGTCCCAGCGTTATTTCCAGACAAACACCATCATCGGCTACATCCTGCTGCTGGGCGTGCTTGGCCTCATCACCGACCAGGTCATGAAGGCACTGGGAAAAGTGCTGTTCCGGCAGGAGGGCCACGTGGAATGAGGCCGGGCCGATGAGTTTGCCCAAACTGCGGATCGGGGGTCTCCACAAGAGCTTCGGCACGGGCGCGCGGCGCACGGAAGTGCTGCGCGATATCAATCTCGATCTTGCCGACAACGAGTTCGTCTCGCTGGTGGGCACGTCGGGCTGCGGCAAGAGCACGCTGCTGTCGATCGTTGCCGGACTGCAGGATTTCGACGCGGGAGATCTTGCCATCGATGGTGCGCCGATCCTGCAGCCGGGCCTCGACCGCGGCGTCGTCTTCCAGTCCTACACCCTGCTTCCCTGGCTGACGGCGCAGCAGAATATCGAGTTCGCGCTCAAGGCCGCGGGTCATGATCGCGCGACCTGCCGCAGGATAGCGCGCGAGCATCTCGATTTGGTCAAGCTCCCGCACAGCGCCAATCGCTATCCGTCTGAGCTTTCTGGCGGCATGAAGCAACGGGTGGCCATAGCGCGTGCTCTTTCCTATCGACCCAAAATGCTTCTGATGGACGAGCCCTTTGGCGCGCTCGATGCCTTGACCAGGCATCAGATGCAGGAACTCCTGACGCAGATCTGGGAGGAGCACAGGCTCACCGTGCTCTTCGTCACCCATGATGTGGAAGAAGCCGTCTACCTGTCGGACCGCATCGTCGTGATGGGGATCGGGCCGGGACGCATCATGCAGACCTTCAATGTCGACATTGAGCGCCCGCGCCGGGAAGAGGTCATGGAAACCCCAGCCTTCATGGATTTGCAGCGCAGCGTGCACAAGGCGATCCGCGAGGCCTCAAAACGTCCCGAAATGGTTTAGGCGGGCCACTCAACTACTTACAATCGGCGACCAGCGTTGCGCCCAATCCCGATATCGCGCCATCGCGATCCCCGACCAGAGGAGCGGCCGTCGGCGTCTTTCTCCTCAACTTCGAAAAAAATTTGCAGGACAATGTCGATTTCCTAAACTCCGTTCGTCGTTTCGATGCCGGCCGGTGAGGCCGGCTCAACAAGGAGACAGACAATGCGTGTGATGGTGCTCGTGAAGGCTACCGAGGACAGCGAAAAGGGCTTTGTCCCCACGCCCGAGGCGAAGAAGGCGATGGAGGCGATGGGCAGGTTTAACGACGAGCTGCGCAATGCCGGTATCTTGCTCGACGCTGACGGCCTCAAGCCCTCCTCGCAGGGCAAGCGCGTTGCGTTCGATGGTCCACGCCGGACGGTCATCGACGGACCTTTCGCCGAGACCCGCGAACTGGTCGCCGGCTTTTGGCTCTGGGAAGTCAAGGACATGGACGAGGCGGTCGCCTGGGTGAAGCGCTGCCCCAATCCCATGCCGGGACCGAGCGAGATTGAGATCCGGCCGTTGTACGAGATGGCTGATTGGCAATGGGAATCTGACGCCGGAGGTCACGGAAATCCATGACCGGACGCGCGAGAAGCTCAGCGCCAACTGAACCTGTCGGCCGCAACCTGTTTTGCCTTCGTTATGGCTTTGGCCGATAAGGCAGCATGACGGCAGGCGAGACGCAGCAGGCGATCGAGGCGATTTTTCGCATTGAACGGGCCCGGCTCATCGCAGGCCTGGCTCGCCTCGTGCGTAATGTCGATCTTGCAGAGGAACTGGTGCAGGACGCCCTCGTCATAGCCCTGTCCGAATGGTCCAGGACCGGCGTTCCGGCCAATCCCGGCGCTTGGCTGATGACAGTCGCCAAACACCGCGCCATCGACGCGATCCGTCGCGACAAGATGCGCGAGCGCAAGCATGAGGAGATCGCGCGGGAGCTGGACGGCGAGTGCGGCGGTACGGCCGAGGGAAACGAAATGGCCACGAACGACGATCTTGGCGACGAGCTGCTGGGCCTCATCTTCACAGCCTGCCACCCCATACTTTCCGCCGACGCCCGCGCGGCGCTCACGTTGCGCGTCATCGGCGGCCTGACGACGGACGAGATCGCCCGTGCTTTCCTGTCGAGCGAGGTGACGATCGCCCAGCGCATCGTCCGCGCGAAGAGGACGATCGGAAAGGCCGGGCTCAGCTTCGAGGTGCCGCGCGGCGCCGAGCGTGCGGCGCGTCTGTCCTCGGTGCTGGAGGTCATCTATCTCATCTTCAACGAAGGCTATGCTGCCACGGCAGGCGACGACCTTGTCCGGCCGGGCCTGTGCCTGGAGGCACAACGGCTGGGCCGCATGCTGGCGGGGCTGATGGCCGAGGATGCCGAGGTGTTCGGCCTGCTGGCTCTCATGGAAATCCAGGCATCGCGCCTGCCGGCACGCATCGGGCCGGACGGCGCCCTCTTGACCCTGACCGAGCAAAACCGCGCGCGCTGGGACCAGCTACTGATCCGCCGGGGCCTTGACGCGCTGGCACGTGCCGAAGCCCTCGGGGGCGATGGCCCCTATGTGTTGCAGGCCGCGCTTGCAGCCTGTCACGCGCGGGCGCGCAGTTCGGGCGATACCGATTGGCCCCGCATCGCAGCGCTCTATGACCGGCTGCGTGCAGTGATGCCCTCGCCGGTGGTCGATCTCAATCGGGCGATCGCCCACAGCATGGCTTTCGGGCCCGAAGCGGGCCTGCGGCTGGTAGACGAGATTGCCGACGCCGCCGCCTTGCGCAATTATGCGCCATTGCCGGCGGCGAGGGGCGATTTTCTGTTTCGGGCCGGCCGGCTGGCCGAGGCCCGCGCCGAATTCGAGGCTGCGGCCAAGCTCACCCGCAACGTACGCGAAGCGGCCTTTCTCCTCGCCCGCGCAGACGCTTGTGGTTGACAGCATCGCTCTCCGTGCTGGACGCGCCGCCCGGCAACATCGAAAGCCGCCAGTTCGCTCCCGGCCAGCCCCCTTCAATGAGCGTGATCAGCTCGCAACGCGAAAGGGATTAACGATGCGCAAGCCTTCGTCGAGCGCCATTCCGTGCTGCATGTCCTCCGACCAAAGTGTGTCGCAGCCAGCGTGAACCGCCGCGGAGGCGATCATCGCGTCATAGGTGGAAAGGCCGTACCGCTCGGCGAGCCTCAATCCTGTTTCGTGCGTCTCGAGCGTGAGCGGATGAACCGTCAACAGGCCGCGCAGCATGGTCAGCAGCGCATGTGTGTCGTCCCATGACATTTGCATCTTCCGACGCGCGACATTGGTGAGTTCGTTGAGAACCTGCACGCTGATCGCCCCGCCAGTAGCGATGACCGCCTCGGCCCGATCCGCCTTCGCCGTATCGTCTGACGCGATGTAAAGAAGGACATTGGTATCGAAAAAACTAACGGGCATTTGCCTCGTCTCGATCGAATTTGAAGTCAGCGGGAAGCCGACCGCGGAAGGCGCGGAGACGCTTCAGCAACTCTTCGCGCCCGGGCTTTCGCGCGACGCCAAGCTGGCGGGCGTCAGCGACATGGATTTCGATCTCATCGCCTTCCCTGAGTTCAAGCGCTTCGACCACAGCGGCGGGAAGGCGGACCGCAAGACTGTTTCCCCATTTGGCGACCTGCATGCCACTTCCTCCATTAGATATACTCTGCAAGAAATGTATATCCAGAAGTTGTCAACGTCAAGAATTGCAGCCAATCGGTTTATTCATTTTGAAGGAGGAGCCTTGATCATGCCAGCAACTGCGTCGGCACGCCGAGTATCGGTCCTGCCTCGGCGAGCCGCTGGTCGAGGGTCCACACCGTGGCGCCATGCTCCGATGCCGTCGCGAGGTGCAGGGCGTCGCCAGCACGAAGCGCGAGGATATGCTGATCGGCGAATTTCGCGGCGACCCGAAAATGCCCGCCCGTCACCGGCAGCATGGTGAAGCTCTCAGCGACCAGCTTATTGAACATCGCGAGCGCTGCTGCGCGCTGCTCCAGGTCGATCTGTCCGGTCCGAAGCTTGATCGCCATGGCGGATGACATCTCGGTGATGGTCCAATCGCTGATCACAAGTTGCGCTGGGTCCTGCTCCGCCAGCCAGCCCTGAACGCGCGCGGTCATGGCTTCGTTGGATAGCGCCGCGACGATCAGCGAAGTATCGAGATAGAACATCAATAGCGATCGCCATCTCGCATCGATCGCACCAGATCGGCGGCAGCCTGGGCCTGCAGAGGCATGGTTGCGGTCAGGGATTGGAGCAGGACGGCGTCGATCCGTTTGCGAGGGCGGGCCACGGCCGTGAGCCTGGCGACCGGCTTGCCACGCCGGGTTATGTCGATCGAGTCTCCAGCCTCGACCCGGTCGACGAGCTCACTCAGATGTGCCTTGGCGTCCGCCAGATTGACCGCGTCCATGTCACGCTCCTGACCATGTAGATGGTCATGTAGCGCATAACGCGTGACAATTCCAGTGCAGAGCACAGCGAATAAGCAACTGGCTGCGTGAGCGAAGCGGGTGACTAACGAGAATTATGCCGGTTCGCGCTTGACTCATACATATCCCGGTGGTTATACATCGATCAATAGCCGAAGGGTTATCGATCCCAATGCCAAACGCTCACGATGTACTGTTCAGAACGCTTGCCGATCCGACTCGGCGCGCTATTTTTGAGCGACTGTGTCGCGAAGGAGAGCAGACGGTCGGGGCTCTGACGGCTCAGGCCGGGATCTCGCAACCGGCCGTGTCGAAGCATCTCGGCGTTTTGAGGCAGGCGGGGCTGGTGCGCGACCGCCATGCAGGACGGCAGACCCATTATAGTGCGCAGCTTGCAGCGCTTGCCCCCTTGCTCGACTGGACGAGCCAGATGACCGGATTCTGGCAGAGCCGGTTCGACGACCTCGAAGACCTCCTCAAAAGGATGGACCAGTGAACCGAACGTCGACCGAAACACTCTCCGTCGTTGTCGAACGGGAAATCGCTTATCCGCCCGAGAAGATCTGGCGCGCGCTCACGCAACCACACTTGATCGAGGAGTGGCTCATGAAAAATGACTTCAAACCTGTCGCGAACCACCGCTTCAATCTTCACGCAGCCTGGGGCTCCGTCGAGTGTCAGGTGCAGACGGTCGAGCCGAACAGAACGCTGACTTACACATGGGATACCAAGGATCTCAAGAGTGTCGTCTCCTGGACCCTCACCCCCACGAGCACCGGAGCCCGCTTGCGCATGGAACAGTCGGGCTTCCGGCCGGATCAGCAGCCTTACTTCCGGGGTGCCAAAGTCGGCTGGCCGAGGTTCTTTGACGATCTGGAGCAGGTTCTGGCGCGGACGGACTGAGATCCGCGGGCGCTATTCAAGCAGGGGCTCTGTTACAGAGCGGCAGATGGCGGGGCGATAATGGAGGCAAGCCAATGAAGATCAAGTTGACCAAAGTATACGTGGATGACCAGGAAAAGGCTCTGGGTTTCTACACCGAAACGCTCGGCTTTACGAAAAAGGCCGATTTCAGCAATGGGCCGTTTCGCTGGCTGACCGTCGCATCACCCGACGAGCCGGACGGGACCGAGCTGCAACTCGCGCTCAATGACAACCCGGCCGCAAAGGCCTACCAGCAAGCCATTTACCAGCAGGGCCAGCCCGCGGTCATGTTCTTCACCGATAACGTCAAGAGCGATTACGAGCGCATCAAAGCGCGCGGCGCCGAGTTCACGATGCCGCCGACCGAAGTAACCGGCTCGACCATCGCCCAGCTGAACGACAACTGCGGCAATCTCGTTCAAATCACTCAGCTGGCGCGCTGGTAAAGCGTGCGTTCAGTGGTGTGGCTGCCCGGCGGGAGTCGTCAAACGGGCCGCCCGATCCGCTCGGTTCGTCTTCAGAGGAGGTCTCAATGGATTGGAACAAATGGGTTCGGCAGATCCACCGCTGGCTGTCGATTATCTTTGCGGTGGTCGTCGCCGCCATCTTCATCAGCCTGGGAGCAGGCAAGGAACCCGCCTACTGGGTATACCTCTTGCCGCTGTTTCCACTCGGCTTGCTCCTGCTTACCGGACTGTACATGTTCGTGCTGCCTTACTCGCCCAAGTGGCGCAGCGCCGGGGGCTCTGGCGCATTGGAGTGAACGCATGGCCAACAAGACGTCTATCAAGCCAGCGGCGGTCGTGAAGCAGCCCGCCGCCAAGCCTACAGCCGCCAAGCCTGCAGCCGCCAAGCCTGCAGCCGCCAAGCCGGTCCTCCTCGCAGGCGGCAACCCGCAGATCCCGAAGGGTGATGGTGACGCTCCTGTGCAGGCCTACATCGCGGCCATGCCGGGCTGGAAACGCGACGTCGGGCGCCGCCTCGACGCACTCATCGAGCGCAACGTTCCCAACCTCCGCAAGGCCGTCAAATGGAACTCGCCCTTCTATGGCGTAGAGGGTCAAGGCTGGTTCCTCAACTTCCATTGCTTCACAAAGTACATCAAGCTGGCTTTCTTCCGCGGCGCGTCGCTGCGTCCCGTCCCACCCGGCGAGTCCAAGCACAAGGACGTGCGCTACCTCGATATCTACGAGGACGACCAGCTCGACGAAGCTCAACTCGCCGACTGGGTAAAGCAAGCCAGCCAATTGCCTGGCGAGCGAATGTGAGCGGGAATGCCAGTCCGGTGCCGACTAGCGGTATTCATGCGACGGGCGAGCGGCAACAACCCTAGGGAAGCGACAATGATGATGAAGAGTGGCTCGATGGAAGGAAATGCAGAGAGCTCTCCCTCTCAGCTGATAGATGCGAGGATCAGTGAGCTGGGCGATTGGCGAGGCAAGACGCTTTCCCATGTCCGCGCTCTCGTCAAGCAGGCTGACCCGGAAGTGATCGAGGAGTGGAAGTGGCGAGGCGTTCCGGTGTGGTCGCACGCCGGAATAATCTGCACCGGCGAGACCTACAAGAACGTCGTGAAGGTAACCTTCGCAAAGGGCGCCTCGCTGCCGGACCCTTCAGGCCTGTTCAACTCCAGCCTCGAAGGCAACACCAGGCGCGCCATCGATATCCGTGAGGGCGAAGACATAGATGAGAATGCGTTCAAGGCGCTGATACGCGCTGCTGCCGCCCTGAACACGGCCCGATAGTCAGCTCCGGCCGATATGGTCGGCTAGCGGGCCGAGAGTGGCGAGCAAAGCTTCGCCGGTGGCTTGCGTCGCGTTCTCATGCGGCGCGCGCAGGTTCAGCCAGCGTCTGTCGCCAGACCGTATCGCCAGCACTGCCTTCATCGCGGAGATGAGGCCGGCGTCCTGGATGATTTTGCGGAACGCCTTGATGGCGGCATCCGCGTCAGTAATGTCCTCTCCCGCCAGCGTTGCGTCGTAGAGGGCCCGGATCGCTGCCGCATTCAGATTGACCGTCGCCGAGATGCACCCCGCAGCACCGTTGGCGAGGCCTTTCGTCAGCTGTGCTTCCGAGCTCGGAAACACCGCGACCCTTGGGGCTGCCGCAATCACCGCTGCGGTGTTGTTCCAATCGCCGGCGCTGTCCTTGTAAGCCACCACGACATCGGGAAACGCTTCGCTAAGCCGGGCGGTCAGCGCCGGGCTCACCGGTACGCCGGAATTCTGCGGGATGTGGTAGAGGATCATCCTCATCGCCGGGTTCGCCACCCGTTCGATCAGCTCGCCATAGTAGCGGGCCTGTCCGTTGTCGCCGGCGGCCGTATAGAAGAACGACGGCAGCACCATCACCCCGGCACAGCCGAGACCGACCGCATGCGCCGTCAGCTCGACGGTCTCGGGAATTGCCGTGACACCGGTGCCGGGCATCAGACTGCTTGGCGAAATGCCGGCCTCGACCAGCCACTCCAGCGCTTGCATGCGCTCGCGCAACGAGACGGACAATGCCTCGCCCGTGGTGCCGAACGGCGACAGGAAATGCGCTCCCTGATCCAGCACCCACTTGGCGTGTGATATCCAGAGGTCGCGGGCAATGCGGCCGTCGTTTTCGAACGGCGTCAGGATCGGTGCGATGGTTCCTTGTGGGCGGATCATGTGCGTCCTTCTACGGGTGAAAATCGGTGCTGTGCTCAAAGCCGGCATCAAAAATGTCGAGCAAGCTACATGAAGCGATGTTGCTGAGTACCGGCCGTTCGACCTCGAAAGCAAGCGCCTCGCGCATGGGCGCGCGATTGTGATCGGGCGGCGTTCTGACGCTCTCGAGGTAAATCCTTGTCACGGGAGAACCTCGTCCGGCCGAAAGGGGGGTGACAAACGAGTTCTGCTGTTTCATCAATGCCGCCTTTTGAGGAGAAGCCCATGCGGAGGATCGGTGTCGGCATTATCGGCTGCGGCAACATTTCGGATGCCTACCTGAAGGCATCGCCACAATTCCCGGTGCTCGATATTGTCGGCGTTGCCGACATCAACCCTACGGCGGCCGAGGCCAAGGCAGCGGCCCACGGCCTGGCTGCCATGCCGGTCGACGCGCTGTTGGCCGATCCGCGCGTCGAGATCGTGCTCAACCTGACGACGCCGCAGCATCATGTGCCGGTCGGCTTGCAAGCTGTCGGGCAAGGCAAGCACGTTTACTCCGAGAAACCGCTGGCAACGACGCTCAGTGACGCCGAGCGGTTGGTCGCGGCCGCGCGCCAACAGGGCGTGCGTATCGGCTGCGCCCCCGACACTTTTCTTGGCGGCTCCCACCAGACGGCGCGGCGGCTGGTCGATGAGGATACGGTTGGGACCATCGTCGCCGGCTCTGCCTTCATGCAGGTGCCCGGCCACGAGCTCTGGCATCCCAATCCGGATTTCTACTATCAGTCTGGCGGTGGGCCAATGCTCGACATGGGACCGTACTATCTGACCTGCCTGGTCAATCTCCTGGGTCCGGTAAAATCCGTGAGCGGGCAGGCGAAGTCATCCTACGCCACCCGCACCATCGGTTCTGGACCGCGCCAGGGCGAAACCATCCGGGTCGAGATGCCGACCCATATTTCCGGCCTGCTCGCATTCGAGAATGGCGCCGCGGTCTCGATCACCACCAGCTTCGACGTCTGGAAGCATGAACACAATCACATCGAACTTTACGGAACCACGGGCTCGATGATCGTCTCCGATCCCAACCAGTTCCAGGGCGACATCAGGACCAGCCAGCGCAAGGGCGACTGGACGGTGGCCGATCAGATCCATTCCTATGGCGACGGCAACTACCGGGGCCTCGGCCTTGCCGACATGGCGCAGGCGATCGTCTCGGGCAGGCAACACCGCGCCAGTCTCGATCTTTCCCTCCATGTCCTGGAAATCATGGAATCGATCATCTCTTCAGCAGAGACAGGGCAGCGTGTCGATCTCAGATATGGCTGCGCCCGGCCGGCGCCGATGCGCGCCGACCTGCCTTTCGGAATTCTGGAATAGGGAATAATGCGATGAGCAAGACTGCACTGATTTTCTGGGGCGGCTGGGAAGGTCACACCCCGGCCCGAAGCGCCGAAATCGTCAAGGAGATGCTGGCCGGCAACGGCTTCGACGTGCAGCTGGAGCAGGGGACTTCGGCGCTTGCCGATCCGCAGCTGAGTAAGCTCGATCTCATAGTCCCGGTGATCACCATGTCGACGATCGAAAAGCCGGAGCTGCAAAACCTGACCAGCGCCGTTGGGGCCGGCACCGGCCTTGCGGGCTTTCACGGTACGATGTGCGACAGTTTCCGCAACGAACCGGAATATCAGTTCATGACCGGCGGTCAGTGGGTAGCCCATCCCGGCAACATCATCGACTATCACGTCGACATCACCAGGCCAGACGATCCGGTCATGCAGGGCGTCGACGGCTTCGCCTACCGTTCAGAGCAGTATTACATGCATGTCGATCCGACCAACGAGGTGTTGGCGACGACTACTTTCACCGGCGAACATCTCGATTTCATCGCCGGCGTCGTCATGCCGGTTGTCTGGAAGCGCCGCTACGGCAAGGGCCGCGTCTTCTACAGCGCGCTCGGCCACACCGCCGACGAGTTCGCCGTGCCGCAAATGGGCACGATGTTCGAACGCGGCGCGATTTGGGCCAGCCGAAACGCGGACCTTGCGTAGCCGTTCAATCTGAACGCCACGTATCGTTGTACTCTTTTAAAGGGCGGCCACCCGGACGCCGACCCAGGCACTGGACTGCAAGCAATTGACTGCCATGGTAGCATCCAATACACCACGCTCATCGGAAAATTCCGCAGCTGGAGGTCGAATGGAGCAGACGTGGCGATGGTTTGGTCCGAGCGACTCGGCAACGCTTGCCCACGCGAGGCAGGCCGGCGCAACCGGCATCGTGACGGCACTGCACGACATCCCTTACGGCGAAGTCTGGCCGATCGACGCCATCAGGCAGCGCCAGGCGCTTATCGAGGCAGATCCGGCGATGGGCCTCAAATGGAGCGTCGTCGAGAGTGTGCCCGTGCACGAGGACATCAAGCTCGGCCGCGGCGATCTCGACCGGCTCTACGACAATTTCAGGCAGACCTTACGCAATCTCGGCGCCTGCGGTGTGCGTACGGTCTGCTACAATTTCATGCTGATCCTCGACTGGACCCGCACCGACCTGGCTGCGCCGTTGCCGGGCGGCGGACGGGCACTCCGCATGAACATGCACGAGCTTGCCGCGTTCGATTGCTACATGCTGCAGCGTAAGGGATCGGAGCGCGACTATGCGTCCGATGTTCTCCAACGGGCGAGCGAATGGTTCGAGACGACGCCGGATGCGTCAAAAGAGCGTTTGCTTGCCAACATCATGGCCGGTCTGCCAGGCGCCTTCAAGCGCTACGACATAGCGGAATTGCGCGAAGTGGTGGCCGAGCAGTCGAGCCTGTCGCACGACCGGCTGCGTGAGAACCTTGTCCGTTTTCTCGAAAACGTGCTGCCGGCGGCCGAAGAGGCGGGCGTCACGCTGGCGATACACCCGGACGATCCGCCGCGCGATCTCGTCGGCCTGTGCCGGATCGTCAAGAACGCGGACGACATCGCCTTTATCCTGGACGCAGTGCCATCGGCTAATAGCGGCCTTACCTTGTGCACGGGGTCGCTGGGCGCCAACCCGGCCAATGACGTGTCCGCCATCGCCAGGCGCTTTGCGCACAAGATAAATTTCGTGCATCTGCGCAACGTCAGCAAGGACCCGGACGGCTCGTTCATGGAATCCGAGCATCTGAGCGGCGATGTCGACATGGTGTCGGTGGTCACGATCTTGCTCGACGAGCAGCAACGCCGCCGCGACGCCGGGGAACCGGAGGCGCTGCTGCCGTTTCGCCCGGATCATGGCCACGAATTGATCGATGACGCTGCGCGGCACACCCATCCCGGCTACCCTGTGATCGGCCGCCTTCGCGGCCTTGCCGAATTGAGAGGCGTGATGACGGCGATTGCCCATCAGCGCGGCTACCGGCTGCAATGACGGCGCCCCGCCTGCTCTGCGTCGGCGCGCTCACCTACGACACGATCTTGCGCCTCGATGTCCTGCCCTCCGGCGCCGGCAAGTTCCTGCCAAGCGAGGCTGTGCAGATCGCGGCCGGCATGGCAGCGAGCGCCGCCGCGTCGGCCAGCCGCCAGGGCGGGCAGGTCTGGCTATGGGCAAGTGTCGGCGACGATGCCGTCGGCCGCGATGTCATCGGCCAGATGGAGACGGAGCGGGTCGACTGTTCGCTGGTGCGCAGGGTTGAAGGTGGCCGCTCGGCCATTGCCACGATCCTGGTCGATGCCGCCGGCGAGCGTATGATTGTCCCGTTCTACGATGCCGCCACGCAAGCCGATCCGGACCGTCTTCCGCCGGCGGATTTTTCCCGCTTCGACGCCGTGCTGGTCGACGTCCGCTGGCCCGGAGCCGCCGCCCTGGCGCTGGCGAAAGCTCGTGAATACGGCATTCCGGCGATCCTTGACGCCGATGTCGCATCGCGACCGGTGCTCGACCGGCTGCTGCCGCTCGCCTCGCATGTCGTTGCATCGCTGCCGGCGGCACGCATCCTTTGCGGTCCGGAGATATCCGCCGGCTCTGCCGTCGCCATTCTCGGCGAACGGACCGGCGCCTTTATGGCCGTCACCGATGGGGCGAACGGCACCGCGTTCCGCTACTCGGACAGCAATGATGTCCGTCATCTGCCGTCGCCGCGGGTCGAAGCCGTCGACACCCTGGCGGCGGGCGACGTGTTTCACGGCACCTTCGCTCTCGGTCTGGCCGAAGGGTGGGACGAAGAGCGGGCCATAGCAGTGGCCAGCGCCGCCGCCGCACTGAAATGCCTGCGCTTTGGCGGACGTCTTGGAGCACCGACGCGCGCGGAAACGCTGGCTTTCATGCAAGGATCGACATGACGCCGGACGCGCTTGGGCCGGCTCGGTGGAAAGAGCACGTCAAGCGGTGCCGGGCCACTACCATGGTAGTCACTGCGCAGCTGTTCTTGGGAGGATAAATGACTGAATTCAAAAAACGCGCACTGGTCACCGGGGCGGCCATGGGCATCGGACGTGCCGTCGCCGAAAAACTGGCCGAGCAAGGCGTCGACCTGATCTTGTTCGACCGGGCGGGCGATCAGCTGGATGAGGTCGCGGCGCAGCTTTCGGCGCGCGGCGTGACCGTGCTTACCGTGCTTGGCTCGACCGCCGACACTGAAGCGTGCGGCCGCGCCGTCGAGCTTGCCCGGTCCGCGTTCGGCGGGCTCGACATGCTCTCCCACAATGCCGGCATCCAGCGTTATGGAACGGTGGAGACTACGGACGAGGCGCTTTGGGACGAGGTGATGAACGTCAACCTCAAGGCTGCCTACCTGCTCTCCCGCGCGGCGATGCCGCTGCTGCGCCAAAGCCGCGGCGCCATCGTCCATATGAGTTCGGTGCAGGGTCTGGCCAGCCAGGAAGGGGTTCTGGCCTATACCACGGCCAAGCACGGCCTGATCGGCCTCGTCAAGTCGATGGCCGTCGACTATGCGCCGCTCGGCGTGCGCGTCAATGCCGTCGCTCCGGGCGCGGTTGACACACCGATGCTGCGGGATGCGGTCAAGCTCAACGATAAGCCCGACGAGATCCTGCGTATCCTCGACAACATGCATCCGCTCGGCCGTACCGCCCAGCCGCAAGAGATTGCCGCAGTCGTCGCCTTCCTGATGTCTGACGATGCCTCCTTCGTCACCGGCGAGGTCGTGCGCGTCGATGGCGGCCTGCTGGCGCGCATCGGCGGTTCTCCGCGCAAGGAATAACGCCGGCGCTGCTGCTTGCGCAGGCATTTCATGAACGGCTTGAAGCTGCAGAGCCTTTAAGGGGATTGCCGATGGCAGGGCTTTTGGGAATGCGGACCATCACCGAGGGGCGGCTCGGCGAAACCGCCCCCGGCGCTTCAGTTGCGGCCAGGACGTTCGAGGTTTTGCTCGACCAAATCCTGACCTTCCGCCTGAAGCCGCACGAGCTGATTTCTGAAAAGGCGATGTCGGAGGCCCTCGGCGTGAGCCGCACACCCGTCAGGGAGGCGCTCGCCCGGCTGGCCGGTCTTGGCTTGATCGACATCTATCCGCAGCGCGGCAGCATGGTGGCGCCGCTGCGGATCGCCGATCTCGAGAAATCGCAGTTCCTGCGCGAAGCGCTCGAAGTCGGCCTAATCAAGCGCGCGGTCGAGAGCCCGCGCCGTGCCGACCTGCTTGCCGTGCTCAAAGGCGAACTGGCGGTCCAGGAGACGTTCGCCTCCATCGCCGACGACAGGCGCTTCTTCAAGTCGGACGAGCTGTTCCACCAGCATATCGCCAGCCATGCCGGGTTTCGCGGAATCTGGGCCGACATCAGCGCGGCGAAGCTGCACATGGACCGCTTCCGTTTCCTGTCTTTTCCGCGCCTCGACAGCATGTCGGTGGTCCTCGGCCAGCATCGGCGGATTGTCGATGCGCTCGAGCAGGCCGACGCGCTTGCGGCGGAAGAAGCAATGCGAACGCATCTTCGCCGCATCTTCGAGGTGCTCGAAGTCGTCCAGGAGCGCTATCCCTATTATTTCGAGGCAAACGGCAGCGTGAGCCCGCCGTCAGCCGGCTCAATCCAAGCCTGAGCCTTTCTTGCGCGCTTCCGAAGGCGTCTTAGTCTTGCTGCCGGATTTGTCGGAAGCTGGCTCGGCTTTGCGATTTTGGCCCTCGCCGCCTTGCTCCTTGCGGAGCTGCTTTTCCACTATCGCTCGCGATCCTTCCGCCGGGTCTTGTTCAGGATGAGTATCGGTTCCCGTCATGTCGGCTCCTATCCATTTTGATCAATTGCGTGCGGCGTGGGCTGACCTGCGCCGCCGGTTCTGTCGCGCCCGATCATCAGCCAGGCGGCGAACAGCACGACCAGTACGACAACGATCCAGGCGACGAGACGAGGCATCGGGCCTCACTTCCCCCGCCGCTTGCTGCCGCGTGCCTCCGGATCGGAGCCGGCCTCGACCGTCGGATCGGGCACGACCGGGCCGCGTTCGGCCTCGGATCCCTCAGCTTCGATCTCCTGCACGGCCTGATCCCAGTGGTCGTGCTCGCGTCCTTGCGGACGCCCTTCGCGCTCCCAGATCTCATGGGCTCGCTGCCTGATACGCTCTTCCCTGTCCATGGCCTTCGCCTCCTCATCCCTAATCCGGCGATCGCTGGTTTGTTCCGCGGTGCCAGCGCCGTTCATCGCGGTTCAGTTGACGTCATCCCCCAGCGCTCTAGATCAAACTTCACGCCGAAGTCGCCTGGTGCGGGGAGAACAATCGTGTGGCAGCAACGCTACGAGCACGTATCGTAAATGCCGTTACGGCCGTTGGTCTTCGACCACACCGCCTGTGCTTGCTGCTGCTAATGTTTGTACTGACGGCATGCTCGCCTTCCGGCCAGGTCGAGCAGCAGTCGAAAATCGCGGCTTCCGCCACACAGACCGCATCGTTGGTTCTGGAGAACTGGGTCGCTGGGACAGCCCCTCCGAAATACACGTCGCGCACTCTGCAATCGGTTGGCAAGGCGCTCGCCGATGCCGGTGCGCAAATCCAGTCCGCCAAGTCGCCTGAGCCCAGCCGGCAAGCCGGCCTGACGACGGCGATTGGACAAGTTTCAGCAGCGGTAATGCGCGCGGCGACGGCCGTGCAGAACGGCAACCGCTCGGAAGTGGAACATGCGCAGCAGGATCTGCGGGCCGCCGCCGTTGATCTGAGCACGTCCTACGCGAAATATCTTGCACCGAAACCATGAAGAAGCTGCTCGAAATATCGCTCGGCGTCGTCACCAGCGTCGGCGGCTTTCTCGAGGTCGGATCGATGGCGACCGCAGCTCAGGCCGGCGCGGCGTTCAGGTTCCAGCTGATATGGGCCGTCGTCCTGGGCACGATCTGCATCATCTTCCTGGTCGAGATGGCCGGACGCTTCGCCGCGGTCAGCCATCACACCATCGCCGACGGGATCCGGGAACGGTTTGGCTTCAACGCCTTTCTGTGGCCGTTGCTTGCGACCTTGCTGGTCAACTTCCTGGTCATGGCAGCCGAAATCGGCGGTGTTGCCATTGCGCTCGAGCTCGCCACCGGCATCGGCTTTCAGTGGTGGGCCCTGCCGGTCGCTTTTGTGGCATGGCTGTTCCTCTGGAAAGGCACGTTCGGCTTCATCGAAAAGGGCGTCGCGTTCCTCGGCCTGGTCACGCTGTGCTTCGTGGTTGGCGCCGTCATGCTGAAGCCCGATTGGGGGCAGGTTGCGGCCGGTGCCGTGCCTACCCTGCCGGACCACGACGCGGCCAATTATTGGTTCATGGCAGTCAGCATTCTTGGTGCGTCGATCTCGCCCTATCTGTTCATGTTCTATTCGTCTGGAGCCATCGAGGACCAGTGGGACGAAAGCTATCTCGGAGCCAATCGGGCCATTGCCGGCTTGGGCATGAGTTTTGGCGGCACTATCTCGATCGGCGTGTTGATCGTGGCGGCGCTCGTGCTGGCAGCGCACGGCATTGAGCAGGTCGACGACTACCACCAATTGCCGCTGATGCTGATTCAAATCTTCGGTTTCTGGGGGTTCGTCCTGTTCGTTGCTTCACTCGGCATTGCCTGCTTCGGTGCCGCGCTCGAAATCGGCCTGCAGCAAGCCTATCTCGTGGCGCAGGGTTTCGGCTGGACCTGGGGCGAGAACCTGAAACCGCGCGACGACCCGGGCTTCAGCACTGTCTATACAATCTCGTTGTTTCTCGCCGCCATTCCGATCGCGCTGGGCCTCGATCCGCTGAAGCTCACTATCTTTTCCATGGCACTGACAGCCGCCAGCCTGCCGCTGACCGTGGTGCCGTTCCTCTTCCTGCTGAACGACGAGCGCTATGTCGGCGAGCACCGCAATGGCATGATTGCCAATGCCGCGGTCATCTTCATCATCGGGCTCGGTTTTGTGCTCGCGATCGTGACCATTCCTTTGCAGATATTCGGAGGCACATGATGGATTTGCTGCGCGACATCCTGGATAAGCAAGTGGTAGACCGCGAGCAGGTCAAGATCGGCAAGGTTGACGGGCTGGTGGCCGAGCTCAGGCAAGGCAAGCCGCCTAAGATTGTTGCGGTCGAGCTCGGCTCGATCACGCTGGCGCGCCGACTGGGCGAGCGGCCCGGGCATTGGATGGCACGGCTTGCGGCCAGGCTCGGCGGCAAGCGCCATGCCGAGCCACACCACATCGCCTGGAATAAGGTGCGCGACATCGGCGTCGACATCGAGTTCGATATCGACGTCCGCGAAACGGCGATTTTCGACTGGCAGGACTGGCTGCGCGATCATGTCATTGGGCGTATTCCGGGAGCTGGATGATGGCGACCGTCAATCTTGAGCAATTGGCTGGCAGGAATGTGCTTTCGCAGCGCGGCAAAAGCATCGGCCGTATCGAGGAGATACGCGCCAAACCGGATGGCGACGACCTGGTGATTACCGAGTACCATGTCGGCATCTACGCGGCCTTCGAGCGTCTGTCCGCTTCGGCCATCGGCGTTGCGGTCCTCGACGCCTTTCGACTGCGCAGTCGCGACAGCATGTACCGCATTCCCTGGGACAAGCTCGACATCTCCGATCCGGCGCAGCCGCGGTTGTTATGCGCGAAGGAAGAACTTTCCGGTATGAAGGGGGGCATCGCGGGCGATAGACCGGAATGAAGGATACTTTCCTGCCGTCGGAGATTGGGGTCCAGTGAAAGTCCTGGTTACCGGCGCCACCGGCCTGATCGGTGCCTCCGTCGTCGCACGCCTTCTTTCCGATGGGCATGAGGTGATCGGATTGGTCCGCAGCCCCGGCGCAAACCGGGCCGACAATTATCAGTTGCTGGTGCTGGACATGACGGTGGCGCTGCAGCCCGAAGACTGGCTGCCGCATCTCCGGGGTGTCGACGCCGTCGTGAATTGTGCGGGCGTCCTGCAGGACAGCCCTCGCGAAAAGACGCGCGAAGTACATCGCGATGCGGCGGCAGCACTCTTCCTCGCCTGTGCGCGGACAGGGGTTGCCCGGGTGATCCACTTCTCGGCCATAGGTGTCGATCGGGCGCAGCCTTCGACGTTCTCGGCGACGAAACTGGCCGGCGACCAGGCGCTTATGGCGCTTGATCTGGATTGGGTGATCCTGCGCCCATCCGTGGTGCTCGGCCGGCCGGTGTTTGGGGCCAGCGCATTGTTTCGGGGTCTCGCCTCGCTGCCGGTGCTGCCCTCCATGCCCGGCACCGGTCGGCTCCAGGTGGTACAACTCGATGACGTGGTCTCAACCGTCGTCTTCCTTCTCGATCCCGCCAGTCCGTCTCGCGTCGTGCTGGAACTTGTCGGTCCCGAACAGCTGAGCATGGACGAGGTCGTCGGCAGCTATCGCCGATGGCTCGGTTGGACTCCGGCAGCCAGACTTGTCTTGCCGGCGGCTGTTGCAAGGCTTCTCTACCGTCTCGGCGACCTTGCCGCGATGTTCGGCTGGCGTCCACCGATGCGCACCAACGCGGCCAGAGAGATCGCCCGAGGAGCGGTTGGAGATCCCTCGGACTGGACCGCCGCGACCGGCATACGCCCGCAAACCCTGGCGGGTTTTCTCGCGCTCAATCCGGCAACGGTGCAGGAAAAATGGTTTGCCCGGCTGTATTTCATCAAGCCGGCGGTCTTCGTCGTCCTGCCCGTCTTCTGGATCATGACGGGGATTGTGTCGCTGACCACCGGCTATAGCGGCGGCGTCGATCTGATGCAAAGCACGGGCGCCGGTATCTTGTCGGCGCCGACCGTGATCGCCGGTGCTCTTGCCGACATCATCGTCGGCGCGCTCATAGCCTGGCGGCCGGCGACGCGAAAAGGCCTCTATGGCGGCATCGCGCTCTCGCTCTTCTACCTGGTCGTCGGAAGCTTCCTGAGCCCCGATCTGTGGAACGACCCACTTGGGCCGTTCCTCAAGGTGTTGCCGATCCTGGTGCTGCACTTTGTTGCCCTGGCAGTGCTGGAGGAGCGTTGATGCTCTATTTCCTGCTGAAATTTCTGCATGTCATCGGCGCATCCGTGCTGCTTGGCACCGGCGCCGGTATTGCTTTCTTCATGCTGCTCGCCCACAGGACCGGCAATGCCGCGACGGTTGCGGCGGTGGCGCGCATTGTCGTCCTTGCCGACTTCCTTTTCACCGCGACGGCTGTGGTCGTGCAACCTTTGACCGGAGCCGCGCTCGCCTGGCAGGCAGGCTACTCGCTGTCGGAGGGCTGGATCGTACTTTCGATCGCGCTCTATATCTTCACCGGAATGTTCTGGCTCCCGGTCGTCTGGATGCAAATGGAGATGCGTAAGCTGGCATCGCAAGCCGCGGCTGCAGGCGCGCCGTTGCCGCCGCGTTATCATCGGCTCTTCTGGCTGTGGTTCGCCTTCGGCTTCCCCGCCTTCGCTGCCGTGCTCGGAATTTTCTGGCTGATGATCGCGCGGCCGGTGATCGAATGGTAGGTCGCAGGCAGGTCCCACTGCGATAATGCCCAGTCAAAGCACTGCGGAAAAATTCCGCCCCATGCAGCGCGAATATCTGCCGGAGCGGACCTGCACCTCGACCTGTAAGTCGCACCGGAGTCCGGTCTCGTATCATTTCCAACCGCGCGCTCACCGCCATCGGCACAGGACAAGATCCCGCCTTGAGGCTGGTTAGGCTTCGCTTACCAAAAAAGATGACGCTT
>NZ_JAMYLN010000043.1:0-40979 GCF_040318035.1 Mesorhizobium sp. M1329
CAAGCCGATCTCCGATCCCAATACAGAATCGGCAACCTCACAGATCGCGACCACTCCCGAAAGGTGGTCCCACAACAGCGCTTACTCATCACTCGATCGTATAGCCGTTCAAGTGTATCGGTTTATAGCAATTTGGATACACCGAGTGAATGCCACCCAGCATCAAGCGGCCACGACGCGAATCGGCCGTGCCACGCGCAACTGCAGGCTGGATGAGGATCGTATCTTATGTTTTACAGACCTCGAGCATTATCTGAGGTCGCTGCCATAAGACGCTGGTACCCGCACTTTTCGTACGGGTTTGGAACTGCGCAATCATCGTCTAGCCAGATTTAGC
Organism: Mesorhizobium sp. M1329; assembly: GCF_040318035.1. NCBI lineage: Bacteria > Pseudomonadati > Pseudomonadota > Alphaproteobacteria > Hyphomicrobiales > Phyllobacteriaceae > Mesorhizobium > Mesorhizobium sp. M1329. The sequence goes on from NZ_JAMYLN010000043.1 coordinate 338, forward strand.
AGCCTTGCCGCTTGCGATGAAATGCGGGTTGGCGAAATCCTCATCGTCGCTCTGGTTGCGCTTGCCGTAGGCTAGCGGCTGACCATCCAGCGTGCGCGTCATGCCGCCGGCGGCGCGTAGCACCGCGTCCCCCGCGGCAGTGTCCCATTCCATGGTGCGGCCGAAGCGTGGGTAGACGTCCGCCTCGGCGCCGGCGACGAGGCAGAATTTCAGCGACGAGCCGACCGAAACGATCTCGGCAGCGCCAAGCGCGCGGATATAGGCGTCGGTTTCCGGCGTGTTGTGGGAGCGGCTGGCAACGACGGTCAGCGGCACCGTACCGGCCCTTGCCGAAATCGGCTGGCGATCGACGATTTCATAGTCGTCATTGATCTCGATCGTTTCCGCTTTGCCCGGCCGGCCGGAAAAGAAGCGGCCGGTGCAAGGCGCGAAGACGACGCCGATCTCCGGCACGCCGTGACGGACCAGCGCGATATTGACAGTAAAATCGGTCCTGCGGTTGACGAACTCCTTGGTACCGTCCAGCGGATCGATGAGGAAGAAGGCCTCACCGAGATCCGGTGCCATGATGCCGGCCGAAGCTTCTTCCTCGGCCACACACGGAATCTCGGGAAATGCGGCACGCAGCCCGGCAAGGATGATCTTCTCGCTCTCGCGATCCGCCTCCGTCACTGGCGAGCTGTCCAACTTGCTGTCGACCGCACAGCCGGCACGAAAGACGCGCATCACCTCGCGCCCTGCCGCCAAGGCAAGGTGTTCGAAGACGGCGAGCATCGCTTCGTCGTCAGATACCGCCGCCGCTTTCATATTGGTCTTCGGCAATGTCCCGCTCGTTCAGCCAGTGTTCCAGGGCGTCCACCATCTCCTCGGCCGATCTGCCGAGTGTCTTGAGATGGATTTCGGGCTTTTCCGGCACCTCGTACGGTGAATCGACGCCGGTGAAATTCTTGATCTCACCGTTCAACGCCCGCGCATAAAGGCCCTTCGGATCACGCCTGGCGCATTCCTCGAAGGGGGTGTCGACAAACACCTCGATGAATTCGCCGTCGGCCATCAGTTCGCGCGCCATGCGCCGCTCGGCACTGAACGGCGAAATGAACGACACGATGACGATCAGCCCGGCGTCGGCCATCAGGCGCGCCACTTCGGCGACGCGGCGAATGTTTTCGACACGATCGGCGTCGGTGAAGCCGAGATCGCGGTTGAGGCCGTGTCGGACGTTGTCGCCATCCAGAATGTAGGTATGACGGCCGGTGGCGAACAGTTTCTTTTCGAACAGATTGGCGATGGTAGACTTACCCGAGCCCGAAAGCCCGGTGAACCAGAACACGGCCGGCCGCTGGTTCTTCATATCGGCACGCGCGCGCTTGCCGACATCGAGCGACTGCCAGTGGATGTTTTCGGCGCGGCGCAGCGAATGCAGGATCATGCCGGCGCCGACGGTGGCATTGGTGATGCGGTCGATCAGGATGAAGGCGCCGGTGGTGCGGTTTTCGGCAAACGGATCGAACGCGATCGGCGAGCGCGTCGAGATATTGCAGATGCCGACTTCGTTCATTTCAAGCGACTTGGCCGCCTCATGGGCGAAATCGTTGACGTTGACGCGGTATTTCAGGTCGGTGACTGTGGCGCTGGTCTGGTCGGTTTCGGTGCGCAGGATGTAGGAGCGGCCGGGCAGCAGCGCATGTTCGTCGAACCAGACGATGTTGGCGGCGAACTGGTCGGCGACCTGTGGCCGCGCTGCCGGCGATACCAGCATATTGCCGCGCGAGACCTCGATCTCGTCGTCGAGGACAAGGGTGATGGCCTGGCCGGCAATAGCCTGCTGAAGATCACCGCCATGCGAGACGATGCGCCTGACACGGGAGGGCTTGCCGGATTTCGCGACGACCACCTCGTCGCCCGGCGCAACCGAGCCGGAGGCGATGGTGCCGGCGAAACCGCGAAAATCGAGGTTGGGACGGTTCACATATTGTACGGGAAACCGGAACGGCAATTCGACCGCGGCCTCGTCGACCGAGACGGTTTCAAGATGTTCAATGAGCGTGGGGCCGGAGTACCAGTGGGTCCTGTCGGAACGGCCGGTAACGTTGTCGCCATAGCGGGCCGACATCGGGATGGGCACGATCGTCTGGAAACCGAGCTCACGTGAGAACTGGCCGTAATCCGCCACGATCCGGTTAAAGACCGCCTCGTCGAAGCCGACAAGATCGATCTTGTTGACGGCGAGCACAATGTGGCGGATGCCAAGCAGCGAAGCAATGATCGAATGCCGCCTGGTCTGCCGCAGTACGCCCTGGCGGGCGTCGATCAGCACGATGGCGAGATCCGCCGTTGATGCACCTGTCGCCATGTTACGCGTGTATTGTTCGTGGCCAGGCGTGTCGGCGACGATGAACTTGCGCTTTGGCGTGGCGAAGAAGCGATAGGCGACGTCGATGGTAATGCCTTGCTCGCGCTCGGCCTCGAGGCCGTCGACCAGCAGCGCGAAATCGACATCGTCGCCGGTGGTGCCGTGCTTGCGCGAATCGCGCTCGAGCGTGGCCAGCTGGTCCTCGAAAATCTGCTTGGTGTCGGAAAGCAGGCGCCCGATGAGCGTCGACTTGCCGTCGTCGACCGAGCCGCAGGTCAGGAAGCGCAGCAGCGACTTTCGTTCCTGTGCCGCCAGATAGTCGCGGACGCCGTCGGTCGGGGCGAGGCTCTTGGCCATGATGTGGCGCATACTCAGAAATACCCCTCGCGCTTCTTCTTTTCCATCGAGCCGGCTTCGTCGCGGTCGATCAGGCGACCTTGCCGCTCGGAAGTGCGCGCCGTGAGCATTTCGCCGACTATCGCCTCCAGAGTGTCGGCTTCCGAATCGATCGCGCCCGTCAGCGGATAGCAGCCGAGCGTGCGGAACCGAACCATCCGGTTCTCCACTGTTTCGCCGGGCCGCAGTTGCATGCGCTCGTCATCCCTCAGGATAAGCATGCCATCGCGCTCGACGACCGGCCGCTCCTTGGCCAGATACAGCGGCACGATCGGGATGTCTTCCTGGAGAATGTACTGCCAGATGTCGAGCTCGGTCCAGTTCGACAACGGGAACACCCTGATCGATTCACCGGCAGCGATGCGGGTGTTGAAAATCTTCCACATCTCTGGGCGCTGGTTCTTCGGATCCCAGACATGCTGGGCGTTGCGGAACGAGAAGATGCGTTCCTTGGCCCGCGACTTCTCCTCGTCACGACGGGCGCCGCCGAAGGCTGCGTCAAACCCGTATTTGTCGAGCGCCTGCCGCAGCGCAACCGTCTTCATCACATGCGTATGGGTGTTGGACCCGTGGTCGAACGGATTGATGTTGTCACGCACGCCGTCTTCGTTGACATGGACCAGGAGGTCGAAACCGAGCTTTTGCTGCATCTGGTCGCGAAAGGCGATCATCTCGCGGAATTTCCAGGTCGTGTCGACATGGAGAAAGGGAAAGGGCGGCTTGGCCGGATAGAATGCCTTCATCGCCAAGTGCATGAGCACGGACGAATCCTTACCGACCGAATAGAGCATCACCGGCTTGGTGAAAGCGGCGGCCACCTCGCGAAAGATATGGATGGATTCGGCCTCAAGCCGCTGAAGGTGTGTAAGTGCGATATTCATGGACTGCGAGCGTTCTTTCGTACCGATCCACGGAAGGGCCTGCATCGGAGGCGACCTTCAGCCGCCCGATTCAAACTGCACTTCCGGACAATCTATTCTCGTGCGGGCGTTCTAGCAGATCGTTCCAGTCCAGAACAATGCAAGACAGGCTTGCGGCCGAATGGTTCGGGAATGAATTTTCCGTATGGCCAGCAAAATCGGGAAATTTCTGCTCAGCGAGCGATTGTACTTGGTAGGGGCAGCAAAATGTTGCCTGAGCCTCGGAACCCGAGAGTCAGGAGCCGGCTCGCCTCACAGCGATCCGCCATGTCCTGGCGACACTAGCCGTGGCGACGAGGTCGCTAGGACGAAGTTCCGATGGGAACAAAAAGCTTGTCACCGTTGTGATCGATCTCGATCACCTCACTCTTGCGGCTCAAGCGTTCCGCAAATCCTTTGTGGAAAATGATGGCGTTCATATAGGCAAAGGTCATCGCCAGCGCCCCGGTTCGTAGCGGATAATCGACCAGCGAATGAATGAGAAGAAAAGACACCGAGAGGAATGCCGCCTTCTGAAGGGGGTCACGGCGGACCCTGGCCAGCGCAGCGAATAGCAGTGCAAGATAACCTGCCATCAGCAGGATAGCCGGAACTCCTCCTTCGAAAGCTATTTCAAGATAGTCATTATGGGCATGATTGACGTATTGCTTGAAAATCATGCCCTCCCTTTCATAAATTTGGTAGGCGTTTTGAAAATTCCCAAATCCGACACCTGTCGCCCAATTGTCCTTGATCCCCTCGATGGTGGTTCGGGCGAATTCTCCGCGCCCGAACGCCGGATCAATTGCCTCGACGTCGATCTTCGTCCACGCGCCTATCGTGTAGATCGAAAGCCCAACAAAAATCAGCAGAACGCTGAACCCGCTCGCCCTTGAACGAGCTGAGAGAAAGATCACAGACAATACGGTGATCGCCAACCCGATCAGAACACCGGCACGCGAACCAGCTGCCAAAAGCAGCAGCAAAAGTGTGACCAATCCGAGCGACCCCGACAAAAGCCGCCCGCGGAAGAGACCATGATAAACGACGAAGGGAATCGAGACGAAGAGCAAAGCCGCAAAATGATTCCGGTTCGCAAAAAGCCCGGCATTAATCGTGAAAGGCAACAATCCCTTAATAGCGACGTCGTCTGAGAGGGAATACTGAATCGCTCCCGCCAATCCATTGCAGATCACGCCCATGAAGAAGAACGGAAGAAGCGCGCTGACCTGCTCCGCACGCAAACGCAATACGGCCAAAAAAAACGCTGCAGCGGCCAGAAGATAAAGCAGGCATTCGACCGTGCGGCCGACACCAACGCTGACGAAGCGAAATCGGCTTTCTTCAACCCAGGGATTTCCGAGCAGCAACTCCGGCCGCAATCCGTTGAATATGGCCGCCGGCAGCGGAACGATTTGCAAAACGATCAACGCCACGGCGAAGACCAGCAGCCACAGAACAGGCCGGGGGATTCTCTGGCCGGAGGTTTGCGAAAGGACGGCCGCCGCCGAAACAATTGCCGCAACCTCAATCAAAGTGTCTGTGTAAAGGCCGCTCGCGGTACCACCGCCGATCAGCAGCGACACAAACAAGACCGTGCCAAGAAGATATTTGTCCCATTCCGACGGCCGGTCGTTCAAGATGGAAGTCTCTCAACGCTCAATTTGTGCATTACCAAGGTGCCGACATATCGAAATCGCCAGCTTTCGGCAATGGCGGCGGTCTGCAGCATCAGTAGTTGCATGGGGCAGCCAGTCGGTACAACCGAGAAATCCTGGCTCAGCTTTTGTCGGTCATACGTGCCCTCGGGGATGTTGAACTTTGCTATTTCGCCGGTCGGCCCTAAGCATTTGATAGACCAGAACAATTCTTTTGGAAGCTTCAGATTTCGTGCAGAGGCAATGAGGGAAATCTTGTACGAGCCTGGGGGCAGTTGAATATATTGCTGAAGGGCAGTGTTCTTGACCGGAGTGTTCAAGAACCGGACCGTTGCCCCACCCTCGCCCTCTACAGTACCCTGGGATGTAGCAAATGTAACTTCCAAGCCCGATTGACCGGGGACCTGCCAATCGAAGGGCTTGCCGCTGGGGACCGGCTCGAACGTGCTGTTAAAAATGTATCCGCCTAATTTCCGCTCCTGCTCAGACAGCGTGAAAAGAAACAGCCTATAGGCCGGTCCATATTGCTTCTGACGAATATAGCCGCTGATCGCGGCTGTGAGTTCACTCGAATTCGGAGGTACGCTTGATCCGGTCAAATCGAGCAGCAGCCGATTTGCGAAATTGATCTGCTCAGGAGTCTTGATAAGAGCGTAGATCAGACTGGCTCTCCAGGGCGCCTGCGCCCTGATGGCCGTCAGGACGGCTTCATACCCATCTGGATTCGAGAGAATTGGCGGCATGACTTCGGCGATCGCCGGAAATTGGTCCGGCCATCGCCGCAGCAAGACGTCGATCTCGCCAACGGCCTTCGGCAAATCACCTGCTTCGATGTTGCGGCCAATGGACCTCTGCAGCGCATGGATCTCTGTCTTAGACAATTTTCGGGCTTGATCGAAGAGCTGGTAGGCCTCGTCTTTTTCGCCTTGCCGGTATTTGATTTCACCAATCAGGCTATAGAGACGTGCATCCGCCAGATCGAAGGCGAGCGCGCCTCTGGCCTTGGCAAGCAGGGCATCAAGGTCGGGAGAATTGTTCGGATCGTTCAACTCGAGGGTAATTTCAGCGACTAACGCATCAACGTTGAACGGATCGAGCGCAAAAGAGACAGTTGGTGTTTCGGTTTCAAGAAATCGACTTAGCCCGATCGAGAAAGCCACCAACACTAGAACGGATGCGACGAACCAAACGCTTGAACGCCGGAGATTTTGCATAAGCGGGCTTGCTTGCTCCATCATCGACTTTGCCCTCAATCTTCGGAGTACTCATGTCCGTGCCGTAGTTGTAGTACTGATAGTTCATGTATTTGTAGGCATAATTGTAATCAAACTTGTTCACCGCAAACTTGGACATAGCAGCGCCAACCACATTCGCGCCAGCAGCTCGCAGGCGCTTCAACGCGGCCTTGGCCGACTTGCGCGTCACCTGATTTGTAGAGATGACCATCAATGTGCCCTCAGCGAGCCGGCTGAGAATAGGAGCATCAGAAAGGCCGACAATCGGCGGCGCATCGATAATGACAAGATCGAAGCGCTTGCCGAGATTGGTTACTATCAGAGCCATCTTCGGAGAGGAGAGCAGATCCGCAGGATTTGGAGGGATTGTTCCGGAAGTTAGAACGGTCACGTTGGGATATTTCGTCGCCCTGAAGATGCTCGCCAGATCCTCCTTGCGCACGGTGTTTGTCAGCAGATTGCTTAGCCCGATCGTATTGTCGAGACCAAACAGGCGATGAAGGTTCGGTTTACGGAGATCGCCGTCGACAATGAGAACCCTTGCGCCGAGTGCTGCAAAATCCTGTCCGAGTTTAAACGATGTGGTCGACTTGCCTTCCGACGGCTCCGAACTCGTGACGACCAGCGATCGTGGGGCGCCTTCCGCACCGGAAAACTGCAGCGATGTTCGAAGCGAACGATAGGCCTCCGACAGGCCGGACTTCTGATCGGCAATACTGGCCATGAATTCCCGGTCATCGACGAGGGGCAAGATGCCGAGCATTGCCAAGCCGAGCTCCTTTTCAACCTGCTCTGGATTGGTGAAGGTGTTGTTCAGCAGTTCGATAACATAAATGACAGACGCGCTCAGAGCCATGAAAAGGGCCAGCGCGATCGCAAGATTGATGCTCAAGCGTGGGGAATATGGCCGATCTGGCACTGACGCGAAATCGACGATTGCGGCACTTTGTGTCTTGAGCTCCGAGCTAACACCAACCTCGTTGAGCTTGGCGATAAGACCATCATATTGCGACCGGTTTGAATCGACCTCACGCTTAAGGATTGTGTATTTGATGTTCTTGTCGTTGAAGATTACCTGCTGCTTTTCCATCTCAGCAAGCTTGGCTTTGAGATCGGCCTCCTTGTTCTGCGCCTCCTGATATTTCAGCCGCAACGAATCGGTTATAGCAAGTACGCCGTTGTTATAGAGCCGCTGCAACTCCTTGATCTGCGACTGAAGCTGCTGCATTTCGGGAAAACCGGGCTTGAGAATGCCGAGCTTCTGCTGGTACTGGCTGGTCAAATCCGCCAGTTTTTCACTGAGCTTCTGCAGACCTTCGCTTTCCAGGACGGGGGCCAGACTCGAACCGCGGCCTTTGTCTATTTGATCTACCACCCGTCCCGCATCAAGGCGGTCCTGGATGGCTGTCGCAAGCGCCGTGTTCAGGGCCTCGATATTTGAGCCTATCAGTGATTTGTCGTCGCCAGTAATTGTGATACCGGCATCCTTTGCGTATGCGACCAGCTCCTCTTCCGATTTCTGAAGCTTTTGCTTTACTTGCAAAACCTGTTCCTGGATGAATTGCCGCGCTAAGTCGGAAGTTTCGCTGGTCTGATCAAGACGCTGATCGATGAAGCTTTGAGCAACCTGATTGGCTACATCACTTGCATATTTTGGTTTTTGATCAACGAACGTGATCGACAGCAGGCTTGTGTTCGTAACAAGATTGACCGCGAGATCGTTAAGAATGCGCTTGATCGCAATCTCCTCGCGCTCCTCCGGGGTCTTGTCCTCCAGCGAAGGCGATTTGGAAATACCAAACGCGCGATAGAAAATATTGCTGGGGGAAAAGGCCGGCGTGGGAAACAGGAAATCCGGCTTTTCGCTGAGACCCAATTGAAACACAACACGCTGCGCCAATGCGCGGCTTTTGAGTTTTTCACGCGCGGTCAGGAAGGCACGCACGTCGGCATTTTCAGAAACCACCTCGATGTCCTGGAAGACCTTGGCCGAGGGGACAAGCACCTCCAGTTGCGTCGTTGCCTGGTATTTTGGCGTCTGCATCATCGTGATGATGACACCGGCAACAAGCCCCGCTGCCGCCATAATGACGAAGAGCCATCGATATTGGACGACGTAGAAGAAGAGCTTGAGCGGATTGAACCCCTGTTCCTGCTCCGAATAGTCGCGGCCGTAGGGGCTGTAGTTTTGCCCACCGTCATAATAGAGATCGGCGGACAGGGCTTGGCCATGTCCTGGACCTGCAATTTGATGCTGCCTGTTGCGATCGAGCATGGTGAGAGTTGATCCTATTCGACTGCGTCAGACCGGGCTGCGAACTATATCCCCGGAATCACGGCTATTCGGGCGGCACTGGAGGCTATGCCGAGCGCATCCTTGAGATTATTCATTGCTATCTTCGACTTCGAGGCAAAGACGACAACCTTGTCACCGCCGTAGATCCGTGGATTGCGGGCCTTGCCAGCACGAATTGCCTCCACGTTGTAATTTGCGACCAAGGTGTTCTGGCCGATATTGCGATAGACGAAGACCTTGCTTGCATCCCCGACCGGGCTGAAATTTCCCGCCAGAGCGATTGCGTCCAGAAGGGAGGAATTGCTCGTTACCGGAAAAATACCGGCCCTGTTGACTTCGCCATCGACGGTTATGCGCTGCCCGATTGATTCCTTGACGAAAATCGTCACGTCGGGTGACTGCAGGTAGTTGGCGCCGTAGGCCGTCTCGATCTCTTGCTCCAGCTGCCGAACAGTTTTTCCTGCCGCGGTAATGGTTCCGATAAGCGGAAGCGATATCTGCCCGCTGGAGTCGACTTGAACTGTTCGGCTCAAATTGTCGACCTGGAATACGTTCACTTCAAGCACATCGTTCGGAGACAAAGGCTGCTCGCTGCCGTTCTGGGTGTTCTGCGGCGGAGGCAGGTCCTTCACTACCTTCAGCGCGCCGCCGCCCGAAAGTGGAGTAGATGACGACGTCAGTTGCAGCGCATCGACCGCACCCGAGGAAGTAGGTGTCGTCGACGAGGTGCTGGTGCATGCCGACATTGCAAACGAAGCTAGCAAGACGAGTGCCGTGCCTATGTGGTTTTTTGCCAAATGAAAAATACCCATCACGCTGTCCCGCCCTTGAATAGGCGGCCCAATCCACCAAAACGGCCAGCATTACCGGCGGCTGGGTTTCTCGGACGTGCTTTTCCGATCGGCTCAATGGGCCGGTTCGCCAATATTTCGCCTGGACGTTTCAACACCATGTTGCGGGCCTCGTCATCCCCACATCGCTTGGCAGCAGCAGCAACCGCCTTGGAAAGCCCAGGACGGCGGCGCGTTGCGCTATGAGTGTCCGATGCGATGATATCCACCCTGCCCTCGTCAATCAGCTTTTCCGAATAATAGAGCGCCGTGCGTCCAAAAGCACCAATAATCGAGTCCGCGGTAATCTGGATAAGGCAGCCGACCGCATTCAACCTCTCGATAACGTCGTAATTCGTTTTGATCCAGGTCAAACGCTCAGGATGAGTAAGAATCGGAATGAAACCGGCATTTATCAGGCGTAGAGCAAGATCCTCCATTCGTGGAGGTAGAACATGATGCGGCGGTTCGAACAGAAAATAGCGGGACCTGTTTAAGGTCGGCACTCTGCCCGCCGCCAACTGGTCCGGAAGATCCGGCGCTATGTGAACATCGGCGCCGACGTAGAGAGCAAGTGGTATGGCAGCGCTACGCAGCGCCTGGTGCAACTCTTGAACCGCCCGAACGATGTTCGATGTTCCGTTTTCGTATACGCCGGGCGTCACGTGTGGCGTGCACGCCATATGGGTCGTTCCGTCGGCCACTGCCAGTCGAGCCATTTCCAGAGATTCGGCAAGACTGGGCGAGCCGTCGTCGAGGCCGGGCAAGATATGGGAATGTAGATCGATCATGGGCGTTTGTGACTGCAGGGAAGCAACGTGGCGACGTCATCCCCAAAAAGTATAAATGCGTCATCCGCAAGACAGCGAATGACGCATTTATCAAGTTCATGCGATACGATGGATGCTAGGTCCCGGCTACTGGCGGACAGAGTCGTCGTCATCATGCAGGCCGATGATCAGCGCCGCACCGGCGGCAAAAGCTACGCCTGATGTTTCGAGCGCTACACACATGCCGCCCTTCCGCAGGATTGACCTTGATCGTCCCGTTTGCCGCATCCGAAACTTGCACCAACACGCAGCAGCAACAGATTGCGATTCGACCATTTTTCCTGGACAAACCGGCACTTCGCCCCTCATCCCGGCATGTTCGCCAGCCTCAGACATCCGCATGCCGCCTTGGCTGGGACGATCCACCGATGCGGCAGTCACGACACCAGCATACACGCCAAGCTCGCTCCGTCGCCGACAACAGACACACAGCAGAAAGCGCGACGCGCCTCTGCTGCCGTTGCCTTATTTACTACGCGGTTAACTTAGTCGCTAACGGCGTGGCCGTGATCTTTGTCCGCCGTTGCAGCCAGAACACCAGCCCCAAGAGCCATGCCGCCAAAAATGAAGAGCGGCGTGTTGTTCTTGTTTGTATTAGGATTGCCGGTCTGGGCGGTCTTCTCAGAACCGAGGACATTGAGGCAGATCTTATTCTCGACACGCGAGATATCGAGCGTCGAATTCGCCGGGACGCTCACATTGCAGCCACCGACCTGAACCGAAGCCGAGCCCTTGGCGCCAACCACGACACGGCTGCCGAAATCCAACGCGCCGCCCGCTTGCGCCGGGCCATAGCCAGCCACCTGCGAGATCATCACGTCGCCGTTGACGCTGCCGAGCGATCCAATCGGATTTACGCCGTTATAGGCGGTTGCACAGGTGCACGATCCATCCTGCGCGAAAGACGACACCGGGGCGAAGCCGGCCAACACAACAACCCCGGCCAACGCACTTTTCAAAACTAGATTCATCCGCATCAATCCTTCTGTCCCACGTTACCTGAGGCCCACCCAACCGCTAAGGTACTCAAAAGCGCGTAACAGCTTTCTGCGCCAATTCCAACCCATTTCGCAAATGCGAGATAATTTTTGGTTTCGGTGTGGTTGATTGAACACACCTTTAGAATATCCTAATAATCATCTTTACAGCCGGCTAATAGCGGGCTACTGGCGGGCCGAATTCCCAATCCTTGTGACCGAGGCAGGAGCTAGGAGCCTGGCGCGCAGGACTTGTATGCTGCACCTGCCTGGGCGGGTTGCCCGCATAGAATACCAGCCTCGACGAACTTCGCCGCCAGATCCGTACCGTCGGATGCAAGGCATTGCACCACGACGGCGCCACGGAATTTGGGCGCGACATTACCGTCGCATGGAGTACCCGAGCCGACGGGCTTGCATTTCAAAGCGAGCCCTTGATACCTGCGTGCTTCAAGTGTTAACGCGGCCCGCATCGATTGAGGCCCGCTGAAGGTCACGCCGCACAGCACGATCTTGCGGGGGCCGACGCGGAAGTCGTCGAGGGAAAGTACATAGAGCTGGCCGTCGAACGGTTCGAGTATCTCGCGTGCCTTTGGAGCCGGCGGGCGAACCAGCGTTCCCATGGTCGCGATAACGACAAGGAATACCACGCCAAATACAGAGATCGCAATTGCGAGCAATCCGATCACCCTTAACGACAAAGTTCTCTCCCTAGCAGCTACTGCTACGCGTCGGACTAGCCGCAGCCATCGACCATAATTCCAGCGGACATTTAATTGGGCTTCTGCGCGATCGCAATCATGCTTTTCGCAAGCGAGGGAATGCGCCCCACTCGTTCGAAACGTACAATCTCAAGCCCGACCTCTTGGAGTAGCTTGCTAAGAGTTGGGATTGACCAAAATTTGATATGACCGCCATCCCATAATGCCCAAAAATGGGCGTCCATTCGGCCAGTTAGAGCCAGAGCCAAATTCTTGAGATATCCGTGATACGGTGTAGAAATGATCGCGACACCACCTGGATTGAGCAGATCGCACACATTCCTAGCAAATGCTCTCGGATCATAAAGGTGCTCGACAACTTCAAGGCTGAGGACCATGTCGAATGTGCCATAGCGGGCTCGCAGGTCGTCGTATGCAGAACCGCTCTCAATCCTAATGTCTGGATAGGCCTTATTGGCGATCGCCACAGCGGATTTTGATGGATCAATTCCCGTTACCACGCACCGGTCGCTAAGATGCTTAGCAACACTTCCGTTTCCGCATCCTAAATCAAAAACGGTAGAGGGAGAAAATTCCGCCACGATTTTGTCAACAGCCGGCAATAATATGTTGTGAGAATCATTTGTCTCGTGGGAGACATAGAGATATTCTGCATTTTTTTCTTCGCTCATACAACTCTCCTGGAACCGCAACCTACATTCTAACTATCGATTCAACTCAGCTATACCCTAACCATCGTCTACAGAAAATCCGGTGCGGTCCTTGATTGCACTTGGAATCGACGTATTGTTTTGCTCAGCGAGGGTTTCTATCTCAAAGACCTTGGCGTCAACCAAACCTCGATACCATAGCCCTTGCAAGAAGTGGAAATAAAACCCAGGCTTGCCGTCGAGAAATCCTAGGCGGAACAAATACCGATACATGAAGTAAGCAATTGTTCTAGCGCCGGCGGGAGTACGATAATAAATCTTCTCCTTAAGAAAACGGCGAGCACGCGCTTGCGGACTAGAACCGGACACTGGAAGTTTATCCGCTTTTAAAAATTGAAATTTTGCATTGAGCAGGTCGATGGCCTCTCTAGAGGCGTACTGATTGTGTTTCGTAGACCACCATGTTAAGGAATTTAGGTTCATATCAGAGATTATTATTTCCGATTTTTGAACATTTCCATTTACAATGACATGCTCATCCATCCAGCGCTGCTCGCAGCGCCCACGGCCATTACGCCAAAGCCGGAGTTGCCAACTGGGCTCAATTGCCCCGTGCCTCATCCGTCGGCCGAGGAAATACATTCGGCGCTGCACAAGGATGCCGTCGCAGTCGGAGCCAGCTTGCGACACAACTTGGGCTAGCTGACTTGGCGACGCTGGATCCAGGACCTCATCCGCATCAATCCTAAGAAGCCAACCGCCTTTGGCGGCAAGTGCCGAAATCCCGAAATTCAGTTGGCTCGCGTAATTCACCCACGGGTGGTGAATTACCTCTGCGCCGAGCCCTTCAGCCATTTCGACCGTTCCATCAGTAGACCCGCTGTCAATAACAGTGATGCTTTCGACCTGATCTTTGATACTCGTTATGCAGCGGGCAATATGGACGGACTCATTTAAGGTGAGAATCAGACCGTGGATTCCCGCCGTTGCCTTGTCATTGCCGATCATGCTGGGGACGCCATTAGTAGCTTGAAAAAATGCAACTGACTACCGCGAGGCTATTTGACGGGAAGGATTGCCGACTACGACAGCTCTCTCAGAGACATCCTTTGTGACCACCGAACGCGCCCCTACAATCGCCTCACGCCCCACCCGCACTCCAGGGCCAATAAACGCATCAGCTGCAATCCAAGCCCCTGTCTCAATCCAGATCTTTCCCACCACAAGGGGGAATGCAGGACTCCGATAATCATGCGTCGCGGCGCAGAGATGTACACCTTGACTCACGGTGACGTAGTCTTCAACCGTAATCGGCCCGACCGAGTAGCAAATCACTCTCGGTCCAAGGCTGCTCACGGCACCAAGACGCAAATTCCACGGCGCCCAAATGCGTGCCGATGGGTAGGGATGAGCCCCTCTGCTTACAGTTGCGCCAAATAGTCGCAGCAGGAACCGGCGCCAGCCGTGAGCCGGAACAGGAGACCATCTGTACAGTGTGGCTTCGACAATTTGCCAAATCAGTCGTCTTGATCTGTCTTTGAAGCCTGGCGTGGGAGCCGGTTCTAACCTGAGGCGTCGTGGGGTCAATTCGGGCATGGCCTATTCTGATCGGATGACGGTGCGATGTTCCAGGCGCGGTTGTTTGCCTGTCGATTCTGAATAAGAGGTTCGAACCATGAAGGGCTCGCTAATGCAAAGACTTTCAAAGTGGCGACACCAACTGCTCAGGCTCTCCGTTCTGTTCGTGACGTGTATTGCCGCTATCTGCTTGCCGACAAGCGCGCAGACCCCCGTCCCATTCAGGCTGTTCGAGAATCTATTTTTCTCGGGCGGACCACCCGATTTTCAGTCGTTCGGGTTCGAACACCTCACCATCGCCGACCCTCACGTTCTAGGGTATGATATTCCTAAGACTGACCAGGTACGAAAGGCTCTCGCTCTTCCCAGAGAAAACCGCTATTTGGCGATCGACATTGAGCATTGGCCGCTTACAGGCACTGAAGCGGATCGTGACTCGTCGATCGCCAATTATAAGGCGACACTCAGTGCCATAAGGCAGGCAGACCCACACCTCAACCTTGGGCTCTATAACGTCCTGCCAGTTGCGGACTACTGGCGTGCGATCGGCGCCCGAGGGGGGAACGGGCTCAAGGAGTGGAGGTCTCGAAACACCGAGATTGCTTCCGCCCTTATCCCCCATGTCGACATGCTCTTTCCGTCCCTTTACACCCCGTACGGCGACCAAGACTCTTGGGTCAAGTACGCGCAGGCCAACATCGACGAAGCGCGAAGAATTGCTCAAGGAAGGCCGGTCTATTGCTTTCTATGGCCCCAGTTTCCAAAGACTCTTGCTTTTCTGCCGGGCGAGTTCTGGTACGCCGAACTGCAAACCTGCAGGAGACTGGCTGACGGGATCGTCATCTGGGGGACGAGCGCCCCGGGGCCTACATATCGCCCGATGCAGTGGGACGAAGACGCCGAGTGGTGGCAAGCCACTTTGAAATTCTTGCGCGAATTAGGCAAGATCCCTTAGTGTAGGCTTGTTCACGCTATCCAAGGGTTCAGAGTATCCGAGAGGCAAATTTCCCTAATCGCGCGGGTCCGCGAAGCAGCTCCGAATGTCTTGTGCCCTCCTCGTCAGAAAATCGGCAGCCGATCGTTTTCGCAGGCACACCTCCCACTATTTCATACGGTCGAACATCATCTACAACCAAGGCGCCGGCCGCAACAATAGCGCCCTCACCAATGGTCACGCCTGCAAGTACGGTCGCCCGAGTCGCTATCCAGACATCGTCCCCGATTAAGGTTCTCTCAGAAGGAGGCCTCCCGGAGAATATTATCGGGACTCCCACCCTGTCATAGTTATGCTCTTTGCCCACGATAGCTACGTCGGGGCCGATCATAACATACTTTCCCATTTCCACAGATCCGCAAATTCTCGCCCGCGGCCCTATGTAACCATAAGGACCCATCTGAAGATCCCGGCTAATGTCTGAACCCGCGGCCAGATAGCTTGTTCTATCCACGAAAAACGCGCGATACCTCATTCGATTGAAGCTCATGCGGAGCTGCCGAGCAAGAGGACGTACGCGGGCAGCAAAAAGCTCTCCGCTCATCAATGCCCTCCAGAGGCCAAGGCGCACTCGATCATCCGAACTTGTGACTTAGGGGTATACCGGTCCTCGATCGTCGCAATGGCAAGCAATCTCTCTTTGCTCGTGCGGGGTGTTTCCATCCATTTCGTTAACACAGCCGCCAAACTCTCGACATCGTCTTCCTTGAAAAAATCACCGGTAATGCCCGGCTCAATCGCCTCCACCTCCGGCATCTGATTGTCAAAATTTCCGTGCGTAATTATTGGAATCCCATAAGCCAGTCCGTGCATCGCCGTAAGACCAACCTTGCCTGGAGAAACCATTGCCCGCGCGTGATAGACAATATTCGAAATCAGTTTCTCCTCATAGAGGGCGCCGTTGAAGACTACCCTCACGTTTAATTTTTCAGCTAAGTCTTGCAACTCACCCCGCAATGGCCCATCTCCGATTAACTGCAATACAATACTTCGGCCAGTCTTTCGATGGACAACATTTATTGCCTCAATTGCCAAATGGATCTTCAATTCCCTGGTTAATCGAGCAACACAAACTATGTAATCACCGCGGAGCAATGCATCGCTCTTCTCACTCTCAATTCTAATTCTTTCTATTTTTTGAGCATCATAATCGAGAGAGTTGTAGATTACGTGCATATCCCTTTCATTGAATCCAAATCTCGTACCAATACTTCTTGCACGAACTCCATATAGCATCAATCCGTGCGGGATCCGGTAATATAAATTGCGTAACGCACGTCGCACTTTGCCTTCTACATTCAACCAGCCGTGGGTCCAAAAGTACACTTTATATCCCGCCAGCCGCGCGAATAGCGCATAAGGCCAATTTGTTAAAATGTAAGGATTCCCGAGAAATATCATATGGGAAAATCCGCCTGTTAGAAGCTTACCCAGTAACCCAATCTGAATTGTGAACGGTCCAATGACCACTTGCCTCACGAAGACGATTCCATCCAAACTAGGCCCAGACTTTAGATCGAACTTGTTCTTTGAACCAACAAAAAACGTGTAGCGGTACTTTTCGCTCTTTTGCAATTCCTTGAATATTGCTTCTCTGTAGTGCGGAAAATGCGAATACACCACCGCAACACGTTCTCTGCGATCGACCTCTCCTGCCACGCTACCCTCTGAGACTTCAAGCTTGAATATGGCTGGCCCCGCCTTCGACATTTTCGGATTCGAATCAGCGATTACCCAAAGGGTGCGTTGATCTCGGAACAAGCAGCGGGCGGACATACCTGTAAGGATACCATCTCTGTTGGAACAAAAGGGAGACCATAGAAAGAGACGCCCACATTGTGTACGACGTGTACAACGATCCAGAAAATTGAGCTCCGATCAAATACTGCAGAAATATCAGACATGCCCAGGCATTTGAGTCGCCCGCCCGCAGCAGTCTCCAACATTGAAATGAAATTCGGAATAGAAGCAGAATAAAGGGAATCCCGCCGAGTATACCAGTGGCCATTAGGCTCTCAATCACGACATTGTGTGGATAGAATAGCGTAGTCCGTTCCTCGAGTGCGTCTCCAACGATCGGGCTCTCTAAAAACTGATTGTAGGCGGAATGAGCACTTACCTGCCGCTGTCTCGCAGATATATCAAGCTCATCGGAAAACGAGGCCGAGACACGGCTTAGCCCCAAGGAATCCAACAACTGGCTATCAATGACACCCATTTGCATGAGGACAATGCCGGCGGATATCGCAAACAGTGATGCGACGATCAGTTTTGACGTCCGCAGCGACGCGATGCAGAAAAGCGAAACCACAAGCAGAGCGGCAAGCGGCCCTCGCGAGTCCGCCTTAACGAGCACAATGGCCCCGGCCACGATTGCTAAAACAGCAACTCCCTTCGACATCCAATTCGAACCGCGAAGGTATGCTTTCAAGAACATCCAGGCACCCAGCAAGCAGGTAGATGCTCCCGCATGTCCGACGAAGATCGGGTTAAGCGCCGATACGTTCAGTCTCCCCCCATCGACCACATCGCCCGAGCTGGTAACGAAGTCGAAGTTCCCTTTTGCCAATATGAGCACGCTGCAAATTGCGCCGGCATACAGTAGCACAACTCCTAGTGCGTCGAATTTAACCCATTGCCGCGGAAGAATAAGGGCAAAGGCCGGGGCGAAACAGACGCCGAATGCCCAAACCCAATAGAACCACCTTGGCCTGCCAAGAAGAATATCTTGTAAAACCGTGTCGTTAAGAATGCGAACAAAGTACACAATCCAAAACGCTAGAAATAACGCTACATCAATGTTTAAGTTAACACTTTTCCTAAAGCGAGAGCCGCCCCAAATAACAAGTATTGAAAGAACTAACACGAAGCCGCGAAATATTATCGACACGCTCGCGTTGCCCGGACTTACAAACTCCATCATCGCCGCCAAGAGCGGGAAGCCAAAAATGCCCGCAAGGCATAGAAGGATATATGGATCTTTTAGGTTTACCACTCTATCTCTCGACGAAGAGTTTCTTGCTCTTGTGCAGACAGGCCATTCTTTCATACAAAACGACTATGGCTACTTTTGGAAACGTACGGATCCTCACCGCCAGGCCACCAAGCACAGGAAACCAAGCGAGCCAACGAACACGGCCAACGACAGCAGCGACGACCGTGTGAAAGGCACGAGATTAACGTTTAGCCCATAGAGGCGCATATTTCCAATAATCCCGACCACCGACCCGAAGGCGACAGCGGCCGCAATCCCAACTGCAACATAAGCACCGTAGCCCGTTTTCCCAGCTATGTACCCGAAGATGACGCTTCCTGCCGCAATCGCCCACTGGCCAGCAATGTTCCAGCGCAGCATCCCCGCTCCCTGCGCATACAATTGGATCACATTACCAAGGGTCGAGATGTACCATCCAATGCTAAGCACTGCGACGTTAATGATGAAAATCGATGATATCTGCGACAACACAAAGTAGGAGACTAAGGGTGCACAAAGACAGGTCATGGCGAAGGCCAAGGCTGTCAAAGCGGCAAACTTTGGAAAGACCATATTCACAAGATTCTTGGCGGCTGCCTGATCATGTATATAGCGTCTTGAGAACTCTGGAATGAGCGGCATCGAGGCGGACACAATGAGCATTCGAGTATATGCCGTTATCTTGTAGGCAAGATCGTAAATACCAAGGACAGACAACCCTCCAAAGTGATTGATCATAATTCTAGACAGCGGGTCGAACACCAGTCCTGCTAATGACGTAACCTGCAATTTTATTCCATAGCTCATCGTTTCCAGAAACGCTTTGCGTGAGAACTGCATTGGAACAATGCCTAATCCAGGTATTTTCGCGACCAATACTATCCTTGCTAGCACAAGAACAAGCACGAACTGTGCTGCTTGAGACAGCGCCATACCCTTTACGCCGATATACGGTATGAGTGCGTAGCTCAATACAATGAATATGAGAAAACCACAAATTTGAATAATTGATCTGATATCCGATCTATGCAACCCATCTAGTGCGCTCAGTTGACTACTAACCATAACATTCAAAAAAAGGGATATCGAAGTGACAATGACGAGCCATTGCCCGATTTCGTGAAACTTATCTTCGATACTTGAGACCACCATTCTGCTAAAAGGAACGAGTGTGACCAGTATGATTGCCGTATATAAAATCGCTGTAGCCAGTGTAACGGTGTCGATGTAAACGGCAGCACTTTCACTGTCGTGATCAGCGATCGCCACCATCCTCGACAAACCTGCTCCGCCCGAGACATCAGCTAGCCGTCCAAATGCCACAATCCCTACAGTGAGTGACCAGAGGCCTAGCACTTCGGTCCCCGCTTCGGCAATCAGTAGGCGGTACACCAGAAAATAGCAGATTGTTCCGACCGCGCCTTGGGCGAACGATAGTGCCGAATTTCGCCCAAGCCCTTTGCGCAAAATGCCGCTAGGGGCCTCACGCAAAAGTCGAACTGCACTCTCTAGATACTCACTCAAAGAAGCGATCCATCTGCGGTTTTGGGTGAAGCTCCTGAAAGGGACGCCATCCAAACGAGAGACGTCAAAACGATCAGCTCGATTTGCCTCACGCCCCTCATTGGGGGAATTGTTTCCTGACATGGTCGACAAACAAATCGGGTAGCGGAATGTTGTCGAGGAAGCTCGTCTCGCGGGAGGGATCGTCGTTCACTGTGACTATCGCCTGGCCTGGGTAAGTAATCCGCGGAACCTGTGAAAAAAAGGCAGCCCACAGATTGAAGTTGGAGCCAGTTCCGATGATCGCGCTTGCCTGAGCCATTTCGAGCATATGCGTGACGGATTCTGCATCGTCTGCTCGCTGTACGTCCGGTAGACTAAGCAGCGGAAGAAGTTCGGAATCGCTTCCGTCAGAAAAGACGCGGGCCGGTATGCTCCTCCCTAATCCGTCGCGAAGTGCGGTAAGGCTATCGCAGTACCATTTGATTGGGAGCCGATTGTTGTGCATTCCTGCCTTCACTCGGCCCGGATCAAAGCCGGTAAAATCGCCAAGTCGCACATGGACTGCCACGAAGGGTTCCACAGGCGCCTGCGGCAGATATTTTTTGCGGGTGATCCGACGAAACGCTTCGTGCAGCACACGCCCGTGGCCGCGGACTTCATGGAAATGACTTTCAAAGTTCGAGGTCCCTGTGTTCTTGAAGACCACAACCGTGTTCCTACTCGGATACGGCGCAGGCTCAATCGCATACGCCGGAATCTTGCGCGCCGTTGCGAGAAGGATCGTGCGCCACGGCTCTCCCACATAGCCTTCATTGGTAAAAAGCTTGAAATATTCGCGCCTGTCACGCTCACGGCGCAGATAGGGGCCGATGCGAGGGCGCAACCAGCGCGGTCCGAGCATCCGCGCATTGTTGTTGCGACACCATATCTCGCAACGCGCCCAGGCAAGCATGCTGTGGCCGAGACCGAACCGGCCGATATCCGCATACCCGTAGAGATCTGTCATGACCGCCTGTTTCATCAAAATCGGCGAGTCAGTCAATATTCGGTAGATAAATAGCGTCAGCCCAAGCCAATTGGCCAGACTGATTATGATGTTGGTTGTATATCGCGTGCAGATGATAATCAAATTTTTCAAGGTATGCTGTTACGTCGTGAAACTGGCAGCATCCATCATATATCTTCATAAATAATACTTCTGAGTATATTACTTTAATTCGCTTCTCTATAATTAACTTCTCCGCACCATTCAAGATGTTTAGCTCCGAACCTTGGGCGTCCATC
This sequence comes from Mesorhizobium sp. M1329, assembly GCF_040318035.1. NCBI lineage: Bacteria > Pseudomonadati > Pseudomonadota > Alphaproteobacteria > Hyphomicrobiales > Phyllobacteriaceae > Mesorhizobium > Mesorhizobium sp. M1329. The sequence continues at coordinate 21,520 of NZ_JAMYLN010000043.1, forward strand.
TTGAGGAGGCCTATGTCTTTTACGTTCGCCTTTCTGCAATATTCAGCCAAGGTCGTAACGTTCACTTCTACTACCTTCTCTTCCAGCATATATTTGTCAAACGTTGAACCAGTAGCTCTTGGACTAAATAGGGAACTGGCATCCGGCAGCGTCGTGACATGGAAGGAAGATATTCCTTCCTTTGAAGAGACGGCCATGTTGATCGGAACGATTCGCGGCTCACGCTCGGCGACAGCACTGAGTTTCGCAAAGTTTTCCGGCAATGGTTCGAAGGCGTGAACAGTCGCCTTCGGGCATCTGTTTGCATAAGTGCCCGTGTCACGCCCGTCGGCAGCGCCAACTTCAAAAATCGTGGACACTGCGTCACCTGCGAGGCGTAATTGTTCCTCCATAGAATCATCGATGTGAACGCCGCGCTCAAGCTTTCTCAAATGGTAGCCGAATAGACCGAAAAACCGCTGCGCTGCGATCGCCAGGCTCACCCTCATGAAATGGTTCCTTGTTTGCTACCAGTAAGTTGAATTGATGAACGCGCTATCACGACGAGTATATTTGCCCTGGTCGATCAGAGGCGTTTGAGGACGCTGACTCCGAGTCGTTGGGAGGCGACGAGATATTCCCGCTCGTCATTTTGCCGATCTTTTGCGAACCGCTATGAACTGATCGTTCAGGACGCTGTGAGTCCATTCGCTTGCCGACAATACTTCTTCCAGCTTCTGCATCACTTCAGCTTTTCGCGGCCATCCTGGCTCGACGCCAAACAGACGGAAGTCGTCGACGATGACGGCACAGAAGTGGTCCAAATTGGCCTGGATGAGATCTAGTTCCTTCAACACAGGCTCCGGTTCGTCACCTTGACCGGTGAGGCCGCCGCTAAAATGTCCATCTAGAAAAATAAGCGCCGTTTGCACCCGTGCCGCTATTTCTGGAAGCAGCTTTGCGCCGTCTCCCAGCAGCAGCTCCACATTTTTCCGCTTTGCACAGCGCTTGCTGGCCTGCTGGTACAGAGCTTCGTCAATCTCTACCGAGATCACTTTGTCGAAAAGGTAAGAGAGACGCTTTGTTGTGATCCCTTTGTAGGAGCCAATCTCCACCGCAGTCGTCGCGCCCGTTATGTCTCTGCACGTTTTCATGTTGTGCAGCTTCGTCAGCGAGTGCGGAACAAACTGCCGGTTGCGCAGTTTTGCGACGAGGTCAAGGACATAGCCCGCAATCGGCTCCAAAATGCTCTTCGGGTCATTCATCGTTGAGGTTCTGCAGCATGGGACATTGTTGATTGCTCAAGTTAGGGGCATCCATGGTTGGGTTTCCATATACGCGTTGGAATCGATCGGCTAGGCGCGGTGCATTCAGGCAGATTGAGAACCAGGCTCCTCGCTAGAGGCTGAGCTGTTGTCTTTCAAGCTGAACGATCAGTGCTCCCATGTGGTTTGGACAAGAACTGCCCTAGCTTTCGGGCCGGCTTGGCAAGAAGCGCGTAGTCGAGAGGCCCTGCCCCCAGCCAGCGGCGGCGCGACCGAAGTGCTTCCAAATTGTGCCAGATATGCGAGACAATGCTTCGCGTGCTGGCTCCGCCAACCATCATGTCCACCAACACGTGCCCGGTCGCTGCCGTCTGAAATCCGTGAAGCTCAACAGCTCTCAACATCCAGTCATAATCCGATGCCACTTTGAGGCTGAGATCGAATCCGCCGACCACGTCCGCCACCTTCCTCGTCACATAGAACGTTGGGTGGGCCGGCATCCATCCGGTCCGAAAGCCCTTGGCGGGTCGGGCCTCAGCACGCCAACGGCGCACGACTCGCTTGGTCAAATGGTCTTCGACAAAATCTAGGTCACCATGAAGAATATCGGCCTGCTCGAGCCCCGCGGAGATCCGCCCCAGTGCTGTGCGATCGTGAAAGCAATCGTCTGAATTCAGCACGCCAACTGCATCTCCGGTATAGAGGCGCAGCCCCTTATTCAGCGCATCATACATCCCGGTGTCGGGTTCGCTGATCATTCGAATCTGGTCCTGCGGATAAGACCGGACTATTGCCATCGTCCCGTCCGATGAATTGCCGTCGATGATCACCAGCTCCTTATCACCATGATCCTGAGCCAAGAAGCTCTCGACTGTATGCCGAATTGTCGCCGCGGAGTTCCAACAGACGGTCAAGACCGAGATTCTCATGCCGGTCCGGCCCCGACGCCGCTTACTGTGCCGCAACGCGAATGCGGTCCTCGTCGAGCCGCCGATGTTCGGATTCCCGCCGTACTGTTTGGAGGTCGGACCGGACCATTTCCTCGACCATTGTCGCCACCGACGTTGTTGCCTTCCATCCGAGAACGCGCTCTGCTTTCGAGGCGTCGCCAATAAGAAGCTCGACTTCGGTCGGCCTGAAATAGCGCGGATCCACCTCGACCAGAACGGCGCCGGATTTCGCATCAATGCCTTTTTCATCGATGCCGGAACCAACCCATTGGATCTCGGTCCCGACCTCATTGAATGCAAGCTCGACAAAGCGGCGGACCGAGTTCTTCACTCCGGTTGCAAGGACATAATCGTCTGGTACATCATGCTGGAGAATTCTCCACATGCCTTCGACGTAGTCGCGGGCATGCCCCCAGTCCCGTTCAGCCGACAGATTGCCGAGATAGAGTTTGTCCTGAAGGCCGAGACTTATCGCGGCAGCCGCGCGGGTGATCTTGCGGGTGACAAACGTCTCGCCGCGCATCGGGCTCTCGTGGTTGAACAGGATTCCGTTTGACGCATGAATATCGTAAGCTTCGCGATAATTCACCGTGATCCAGTAAGCATAGATCTTGGCAGCCGCATAGGGCGAGCGGGGATAAAAGGGCGTCGTCTCCCGCTGTGGGATCTCCTGCACCTTGCCGTAGAGCTCGGACGTCGATGCCTGATAGAAACGCGTCTTTTTTGTCAGGCCAAGCAGCCGGATGGCTTCGAGCAGGCGCAATGTACCGATCGCGTCGGCATTCGCCGTATATTCCGCGGTCTCGAAGCTCACCTGGACATGCGATTGTGCGGCAAGATTGTAGATCTCGTCGGGTTGAACTTCCTGGACGATGCGGATGATGTTGGTGGCGTCGGTCATGTCGCCATAGTGCAGCGACAGCTTTACGTTCTTTTCATGCGGATCCTGATAGAGATTGTCTATTCGACCGGTGTTGAACGAGGATGAGCGACGTTTGATGCCATGGACATCATAGCCCTTTGCCAAAAGAAGTTCCGCCAGATACGCGCCATCCTGGCCGGTGATGCCAGTGATGAGTGCAGTTTTCCTAGTCATTGTGCTTCTCCGGGGTCGGTAAGACGATATTCTCAACGTTGATCAGCGTGGCTTTGGACACTACAAAATACCTAACTTCAAAAACTGAGATGTGAGGGCTTGCGAGCGGTGGCTTGGTTACGTCGACTACCGATCTTTGTCGTCTTGTCAACGTGCGCCAAAGCCCGTCAGCATGGTTCGGATGGTACGAAACACAATCAGCACGTCGAGCCAAGGGGAGAAATTCTTGATGTAGTAGAAGTCGTAGTGAAGTTTTTCAAGAACATCGTCCACGGCCGCAACGTGGCCTTGGTTGACTTGTGCCCATCCGGTAATGCCAGGCCGCACGATGTGCCGGTAGCGATAGAACGGCAGCTCCGCTTCATACCACTTCGAGAGTACGAGTGCTTCCGGCCGCGGTCCTATCCAGCTCATCTCGCCGCGCAGGATGTTGAAGGCCTGAGGCAATTCATCGATCCGGGATTTTCTCAAGAACTGCCCCAAACGCGTGATGCGTGTGTCGCCGGCCTTTGTGATGGCCGCTTCCTTTTCGTCGACAGCCGTGTCGCTGAGCTTCATCGTTCGAAACTTGTAGACTTCGTAAGGATGCCCTCCGTAGCCCATTCGCTTCTGTCTGAATAGTGCGGGTCCAGGTGAATCAATCTTTACGGCAATCGCCACAAACAATAGCAATGGCGAGAAAACAACGAGCACAAATAACGCAGAGGCCCAGTCTACCGACTGCTTTATTTTCAGGTAAGCCTGATTTGGATTCAAGGAGCCTAGAGTGTTTTCAGAAAGATGCTCGATCTCGACTCTGCCTGTGAGCGATTCGCTGATTTGCTTGACGTGATAGACTGGTGTTCCCGACAGCGCGCGATCCGCAATATACCGCTCCCATTCATCTGAAAGATCGGCCCTGAGATCGGCCACGACGCCGCTCGCGTATTCGACAACCGTATCGGGCGAATGGATCCTATGCCAGCTCACGCCCGGTATTGTCTCCAGCCTGTCGACATCTCCGCCAGGAATTATCGCCAGGCGGTATGCATCGAGCCGTCGCGTGGCCAGGCTCAGGCCAAAGTACCACAATGTTGACTGGATGAAGCTCGCGGCAGCCTGGAATCGGCTGTAGTCAAATCTGAAGAAGAAGATAGTGACGAACACAAGGCCATAGGTCAGCGCGAAAGTTGGCAAGATGTAGCCAGCCGCCGCGACACCCGGGAAATTACCGATGCGCTTGTAGAGAAAGTAGCCTGTCGTATGAGCGATGAATGCCGCGACGATCGTAACCTGCAAGTTTGAGTACAGGATAACCTGTTGATCAAACGACATGCGGATCAGCGCAGGCAGCAGGATAGCGAATGTCAGTCCGCCAAGCAGCTGAAAGCGCATTCGGAGCAGCAGATGCCTTCGATTGGGCAATTGGACAGTGGTGGTGCTCAAATTGAATCTCGCAACCCGGGCCCTATGGAAACCTGGACGTTCACCTGACAAGTTGCCGCTCTCGGCCAACGCTGGAATAGGTTATCCCTTCCCTCACGACGTCCTCGCCGCGATAGACGTTTCGCAGGTCGACCATCACCGGCGTCGCCATCACTGCACGAAGCCGCTTCAGATCCAATGACCGAAACGCGTTCCACTCGGTGACGATGACGATCGCGTGCGCGCCGTCGGCCACCGCGTAGGCGCTTTCCCCGAATTCAATGCCGTCGATCATCTTGCGCGCCTGCTCCATGCCGACCGGATCATAGGCCTTGATCGAAGCGCCTGCATCCTGGAGTGCCTGAATGATGGCCAATGAGGGGGCATCGCGCATGTCGTCGGTGTTCGGCTTGAACGTAAGGCCAAGGATTCCGACAGTCTTGCCGCGCACAGAGCCGCCGCAGGCCTCAACCACCTTGCGCGCCATCGCCCGCTTGCGCTGGTCGTTTATCGAGACCGTCGTTTCAATCAGCCGCACTGGGCTTGCCGCGTCCTGCGCGGTCTTGACCAGTGCCAGCGTATCTTTCGGGAAACAGGAGCCGCCATAGCCCGGCCCAGCATGAAGAAACTTTGCGCCGATGCGGTTGTCCATGCCGATGCCACGCGCCACGTCCTGCACATCGGCTCCCAACCGCTCGCAAAGATCGGCAATTTCGTTGATGAAGGTGATCTTCATGGCCAGAAACGCATTGCCGGCATATTTGGTGAGCTCAGCCGTACGTCGGCTCGTATAGAATATCGGCGCCGCATTCAGCGAGAGCGGGCGGTAGATCTCGCCCATGACCGTTTTGGCCCTTTCGGCATCGGTTCCAACAATGATGCGGTCGGGCCGCTTGAAGTCCTCGATCGCCGATCCTTCGCGAAGAAATTCGGGATTGGACACCACCGCAAAATCGGCGGTGGGATTTTGCTCGCGGATGATCCGTTCGACCTCATCACCGGTACCGACAGGGACGGTCGATTTCGTCACCACGACCGTAAATCCTTTGAGCGCGCGGCCGACTTCGGCGGCCGCATCGTAGACGAAGGACAGATCGGCGTGCCCATCGCCACGCCGTGACGGCGTGCCCACGGCGATGAAGACGACATCCGATTGCGAAACCGCATCGGCCAGATTGTCGTCGAAACGCAAGCGACCTTGCACGGCGTTGGTGGTGACGAGGTCGTCGAGCCCTGGCTCGTAGATCGGTATCTTGCCGAGTTTGAGCATGGCAAGCTTTTCCGCATCACGATCGACGCAGCAGACCTGATGGCCAAAGTCGGCGAAGCAGGCGCCCGAGACGAGCCCTACATAGCCGGCACCAATCATTGTTATCCGCATATCGCGTACTCTTAATCAGCGCCGACGAGACGATCTCGTCAGACAGCGCCTAGTCCCACCGAAGAACGGCTACCGCACTCCCGGGTGAAAAACCCGAGAGCCGATCCTACAACAATTTGCATCGCCTCGCCGCACGTTGATGCTGCGATTTTATGCGATTGCTACGAGATCCCTGGTATCCAGATCGACAGGTATCTCGCCATTCATGATGGCAACCAGAACCCGAGCCCTTCCGGCTGGATCGAGCCGGTCAAGGCGACCGATCATTTCCGCGAACGGGCCGGAAAGGATCCGAACCGAAGCACCGGCTGCGAGGCCGCCGCTGAAATCGAGCAAGCCATGCCTGCCGGTCAACGCAATGAAGCGCTCTACCAGACCGGAGGGGACAGGCAAAGGCCGGTCCCCTTGCATGACGAGGGAGCGCACCCCGAAGGTTCCGTTGATCGAGCGCCACCGTTGCAACGCGACGTCAAGGGCTATGAACATATAGCCGGGGAAATAGGCCGCAACTCGTGTTTCGAGCCGCCGGGCATGACGCACGGTTTTCTCGCAGCGAGGCACAAAGGGCTGGAATCCCTGGATCCGGAGATGCCGCTCGGCGACATGCTCTTTTCCGGGAAAGACACTGGCGGCATACCAGTGCGTTGCCGGTGCGGCGGTCGGCTCGGGCGACAGGGTTGTTGCCTTGCTCATTGTTTTTTTCGCGCTACTCACGTGTCTTCCTTCGGCGGTCGGCGGCATGATCTCAGGTCAACGGTTACGACAGTGTGTGGATACCAGCAAGCAACCAAGCCACTAGAGTCAAGGCGGTTGGGTTAAGAATTTCCTACACATTGTCCAGAAATTTAGCTGTGCCTAAATAATCATCGAGCCGCTTTCTTTTTCATCTGGCGGAGATGCTATGTCGAGCAATTTCCATACGTAGATGCTTGGTTACGCTGGTCGTGCCGAATCGACCGTCGGTTCTGGTCCTTAGTCCGTCGACTTGAAGCTAATGTGACGGGCTCGAGTCATGAAGGTCTGACAGCGACGCAACATGCAGTTCCGTTCTGACTTCAGTTCGGCTCGACCGGCTTCACGAACGCTTCAACAGCGACCAGACAGCCGGCACCAGGCTCGCGGCCAGCGCAACCTTGATCAGATCACCGACGATAAAGGGCACCACCCCGAACTGCCAGGATTTTTCCGGGCCGATCAACAGCGCCAGCCAGGCAAAGCCCATTGCCATCATGACGATCTCGGCCACCAGCATGGCATTGAAGAGCTTGATAGGATGGCGATCCCAGCCGCGGTCGGCAGCCCAGCCGACGATGGCCGCCATCACGACGAAGCCGGCTAGATAACCGCCGGTCGAACCGAGCATGTAAGCGATACCGATGCCCTTTTCGGGCGTGCTCTGGAAGACCGGGAGGCCCAACGCGCCCTCGGTCATGTAGAGAAGCAGCGTGGCGACGCCAAGGCGCATGCCGAAGGCGGCAGCGATCAGGAAGACGGCGAGCGTCTGCATCGAGATATCGACCGGTCCAAGCATGACCTTGGTCTTGGCAGACAAGATCAGCAGCAGCGTTCCGGCGATCGCCAGCAAAAGCTGTCCTGCCAGCCGGGCCGTGCCCTTTTCAGGCAAAGCGAGAGAAATGAGCGGACGCATCGTCGTTGCAATTGCCATGGTCTTCCCCGTTCCGGATTGCCGCCGAACGCGGCCTTGCGTTTTCCTATATTGGCTTCCGTGCTATGCGGCAATCGGTTTTGCCCTCGCCCCAAAAAAGGTCGCGACGTTCGCATGGCGCTGAAATTCGATACACGCTTCGATCCGGCCTACGGCCAGGGCGTAGCCGTTGCGCCTGGTATTCAACGCGTCACCGCCAGGAACCCAAGCCCGTTCACCTTTCATGGAACCAATAGCTATATCGTCGGGCGCGAGACGCTGGCGGTGATCGATCCCGGGCCGGATGACGAGGCACATCTTCGAACACTGCTCGAAGCGATCGGGACCAGGCCGGTCAGCCATATCTTCATCAGCCACACGCATCGCGACCATTCGCCGCTGGCGGCGCGGTTGAAGCAGCATACGGGTGCGGTGGTTCTGGCGGAGGGCCGGCATCGACCGGCGCGGCCATTGCGTACCGGCGAGGTCAATCCACTCGATGCCAGCGCCGACACCGGCTTTGTTCCTGATATCGCGCTGCCGGATGATTTGGTGATCGACGGCGACGGCTGGGCGATCCGGACGGTGCTGACGCCCGGCCATACAGCCAATCACGCGGCCTTCGCGCTGGAGGGAAGCGGCATCCTTTTCTCGGCCGATCACGTCATGGCGTGGGCAACCACGATCGTCGCGCCGCCGGATGGCGCGATGGCTGACTATATGACATCGCTCGACCGGCTGATCGAACGCGATGACCGGCTGCTGCTGCCCGGTCATGGTGGGCCGGTGACCGAGCCGCGCAGCTTCATGCGCGGATTGAAAATGCATCGCAAAATGCGCGAGCGGGCAATTTTGGAGCGGATCAACAGCGGCGACCGGACAATCAAGGACATGGTGGAGGCGATCTATCGAGACACCGACCCCCGCCTGCATGGCGCGGCCGGCCTGTCGGTGCTTGCCCACCTAGAAGACCTGGTGGCGCAGGGCTTGGTCCACACCGATGGCGCGCCGGCTATCCACGGCATCTATTCGCCGGCAACGTAGCACACTTCGGATATTATTCCGCCGGCGCCACGCCCGCCTGGCCGGCGACTTCCTGGTCGAGTTCGGCAAGGAAATCGGTGATGCGCGCTGCATTGTCGCCAAGGTCGTGGCGGCCGTAACGCGAGGCCGAGCGCATATCGACGATGACCGCATCGCCGTCGTCGCTCACGCGGATGGCGACATCGGCGGGAAGGCCAAGCAGCAAGCTCTTGGCCAGTGCATCGACCGTCACGTCGCTTTGCCCTGCTGCCTCTGGAAACGGCGCCGTAAGCTGCCAGCCGCGCCGAGCGAGCACGGTTTTGACCGCATCCAGAACGCGATCGAAAGGCAAGGTGTAGCTGCGTCCGGTAACGAGCGGATAAGCTTCGATTTGCAGGCGCTCCTCGCCGGGTGTCGGGGGCGAAAGCTCGTTCATATCCTTTGTCCGGGTAGAAATATCGAGCGCCGGCGGGTCGTCGAAATCCGTCGAGATGTCGCGCAGCGGCGGATAGGTCGCCGCCCAATAGGCCGCGACGGCATAAGGGATGAGCACCAGAAGCGCCAGCAAGGCGCCGGCGGTCAGGTCTTGGCCGCCACGATCACCGAAGTTCCACAATCGCGCGAAGGCAAACCCGGCAAACAGAAGCGCAAACGCGGCCAGCAAGGCGACAATGCCAAGCACCCATAGGAAAGCTTGGGTCTCGACGAGCTCATAGCGATGGCCGATGAGAGCGGTCAGCAGCAGGACTGCCGAAAACGCGCCAGCGCGCCGCGACCAACCGGCAGCCCTCGACGTTTGTCGCTCGGGAATTCCCGTCATTGTTTTCCGCGCTGCCCCAACCCGAACAAAGGCATAGTGCCTTTCAGCGGCGGCTTGAAGGCGCAAAGACGCCGCATCTCCGGTCAATCCGTCGGCAGGTGATAATCCCGGAACTGCTGGCGCAAGGTAATCTTCTGGATCTTGCCGGCAGCGGTGTGTGGGATTTCGCCGACAAAAGCGACGTCGTCCGGCATCCACCACTTCGCCACCTTGCCGTCCATGAAAGCGAGAATATCCGTCTTGGTCGGCTCCCTACCCGGCTTGCGCACGACCACGAGCAAAGGCCGCTCGCCCCATTTCGAATGCGGAATGCCGATGGCGGCGGCCTCCGCCACGTCGGGATGGCCGACCGCGAGGTTCTCGAGCTCGATAGTCGAGATCCATTCGCCGCCCGACTTGATTACGTCCTTGGCGCGGTCGGTGATCTGCATATAGCCTCCGGGATCGATATGCGCGACGTCACCGGTATCGAACCAGCCGTCTTGATCGAACTGTTCGGATCCGATGCCGCCATAATAGGCGCGCGCGACGGCCGGCCCGCGGACCTTGAGCCGGCCGAAGGTCTTGCCGTCCCATGGCAGTTCGCTGCCGGCGTCGTCCGTCACCTTCATTTCGATGCCGAACGGTGTAAAGCCTTGTTTCTGCTGGACGCCGAGGCGGGCCTCGCCCTTCAGCCCGGCGTAATCCGGCTTCAGGGTGCACAGCGTGCCGAGCGGCGACATCTCGGTCATGCCCCAGGCGTGGACGACCTGGACATCGTAACTGTCCTGGAACTTCGTCGTGAGCGCGCGTGGACAGGACGAGCCGCCGATGACGACTTTCTGCAGATAGGGCAGTTTCTTGCCGGTCTCTTCCAGATACTGGAGGAGCATCATCCACACCGTCGGCACGGCCGCGCTGAAGGTCACCTTCTCGGTGTCGAGCAGCTCGTAGATCGAAGCGCCATCCATCTTGCAGCCGGGCATGACCAGTTTGGCGCCGACCATCGGCGCGCTCTGGGCAAGGCCCCAGGCGTTGGCATGAAACATCGGCACGACCGGCAGTATGGTGTCGCGCGACGACATACCCATGGCGTCGGGCATCGCGGCGATCATGGCGTGCAGCACGTTCGAACGATGGCTGTAGAGGACGCCTTTCGGGTCGCCTGTCGTACCCGAGGTGTAGCACATGCCGGCGGCGGTGTTTTCATCGAATGTCTTCCAGGCGAAGTTGCCGTCGGCTTCAGCGAGCCATTCTTCGTACGCAACCACATTGGGCAGCGCAGTCTCCGGCATATGCGCATTGTCGGTCAGCACGATAACCTGCTTCAGCGACTTGACCGCGCCGGCGATCTTTTCGAGCTGCGGCAGGAAGGTCAGATCGACGAAGATCGCCTTATCCCCGGCATTGTTCATGATCCAGGTAATCTGCTCGGGAAAGAGCCGCGGGTTGAGCGTGTGATAGATCGCGCCGATACCCATGATGCCGTACCAGGCCTCGATGTGGCGCGCAGTGTTCCAGGCCAGGGTTGCGATGCGGTCGCCAAGCCCCAAACCGTCACGCTCGAGCCGCTGGGCGACCTTCAGGGCACGATCATGGATCTCGGCATATGTGCTGCGCACGATCGGCCCCTCGATCGAACGCGACACGACCTCGCGGCTGCCGTGCTGCCGCTCGGCGTTGTCAATCAGCTTATGGCAAAGCAGCGGCCATTCCTGCATCAGCCCGAGCATCTTGTTCCTCCCGATATTTTTTTCGCCATTGTGGAGCGAACCGGCGGATTGTCCAGCCAGGATCGGGCTGGAGCGGTGCATGGAGCCAAATGAGGCCGAATTCGCCACAATCCGGCCATGCTCGGCGTTAACGTTGATTAACGGGCGGGGCGCGATTGGCGAATGAAAGAGGTTCGCATGGACGCGCAGCTCGACGACAAAGCCCTCGAAAATACGCTTGCCGAAAGTCTGGCCGATCTGGTAGCGGCCGACGTCGCGCAGGCCGATCTGGTGCCTGACGCCAAAGCCGTTTCCGAAGATGAATTCGTCGAGGTCGTCGGTGGCGCCCTCGAAGCGGTCGGCGGCACGCTCTTGTTCAAGATGTGCGTAGAGAACGAGGGCGAAAGCCAGCACGTCGCTGCCGCCTGCGTCGGCGACGGCGGCAGTCGCCAGTTCCTGCTGCTCACCTTGCCGACCAGCGGTGGTGCGCTGAAGGTCGAGACGACCTCGAAAAGCACCAATCCGGTGGCCGGCATTGCCGCCGCCTATGCCGGGTTGATGGACGCATTCCAGGCCGCGGCCTGATTTTAGGCGGGATACCGGAGGAAAGCGCAAGACTGCCGCCCAGGGGCGACGCCCGCCGGTGGCCGGCAGGTCTTGCGCAACGCGGTTGCCAGACACATCTTGGGGTTGAGGCAAGGAGATCCGATATGGACCAAATCGCAAACCCGTCACCCGGCTTTCAGCGCAATCCCGGCAAGGTCATCACCGTCGAGCCTTACAAGGGCACCGTGAGGGTGCGCGCCGGCGATGTCGTCATCGCTTCGTCCAGCAAGGTCAAAGTGCTGACCGAATCGCCCTACCCCCCCGTTTTCTATATTCCGTTCGGCGACATCGACTTTAAACAGCTTGGCAAGACCGAACACTCGACCCACTGCCCCTACAAGGGCGATGCCAGCTATTGGAGCGTGCTGCCCGCCAGCGATGCCGGCAAGGACGCGATGTGGGCTTATGAGCGGCCTTTCGACGAGATGGCCGACATCCGCGATCACGGCGCGTTCTATCCGAACAAGGTGACCATTGAGGCCACGCCCCACTGATCAGTCGGTGGTGCCTTGATCGCCGATGCCGTCGGCATCGTCGAGACGCACGAAGGTGAGGCCCTTGGCCTTCAGCGCCAAAAGTCCCTGCACCACGCCTTCGCCGGCCGCATGGGTCGGCTGGTTGATGTGAGCGATGATGACGTCGCCGTCCTTTGCCGCGGCAATGCGCCGGGCGGTCTCTTTTGCGCCGAGCAATGAGCCGCCATCGCCGTTGACAGAGAATCCGGCGATCTTGAAACCAAGCTTGCGTATCATCGCGATTGCCGACGGGCTGTATTCGGCGGTTGCGCCGCGAAACCATTTCGGCGCCGGTTCGCCGGTCACGGCAAGAGCGGCAGCACCCGATTCGACCTCGGCCAGCACAGCCTCCGGGCTGCCGGCACTGCGAATGCCGTAGATCTTTTGCGGCGTGTCGACGGCTGGGACATGGCGGCCGCCATGGTTTTCCAATTCGAACAGTTCGGGATGCGCCCGCATGATCTCGACGGCGGCGGCGTTGTGCTTCAGCCAGATGCCGGTGACGAAAATGGTGGCAGGAATCTTGTTTTCCACCAGCGCCGAGAGAATCCGTGTGTCGGTCCTTCCGCCGCACGCATCGAGCGTCAGCGCGACGCGGCCGCTACCCGCCTCGGCCTTGATGTGCAGCGTCGGTGCGACGAGCAACTGCGCGTTGCCGGGAGAAACAGCCCACAGCGATATCGCAACGGCGCAAAAATACTTTTGGAACGGGCGCATCGATTACTTCCAGGTCGGCCGGATCAAAGTTGAAGCGGCGACCCCAAGACCGGCATCAAGGCGGAAATCGGGACGATGCCCCTGCAAAAGCGTCGGCAGCGGCAATTTGACCGCCGGCCTGACCTTTGGCAAGCGCGAGGTCACAACGCGTGCTTCACGTCCTTAACCTTACGCGAAAGGGTCGCGCGCACCGCGTCGACCACCGCTTTGACCTCAAGTCGCCAGACGCAGCAAGCCTTGCTCGGATCGGGACGGCGGCACAGGTCCCTGGCTATGCACTCGCAAGGCATAGAGGGCCGCGGCGTAACACTGGCCACGCCGACAGGGCCCCAGACGGCCGGGTCGGTCAGGCCGAACAGGCCGACAACCGGCGTTCCGGCGGCGGCGGCCATGTGCATCGGGCCACTCTCGTTTCCCAGAAACAGGCGTGCCTGGCCGAGGACCGCCAGCAGCGTTGCCAGCGACAGCGCCCCGACCACGTTGACGACCGGCGAAGCGGCCTTGGCGACGATGCGCTCGGCAGATGCGCGTTCATCGGGGCCGCCGACAAGCAGGAAGTCCAAGCCGGTCTGCCGTGAGATCTCATCGATCGCCAGCGCAAAACGTTCCGGCTGCCATTGCCGCCCCCGGAAGCTCGCTCCCGCATGAACGGCTATGAAGGCGTTACGCCGAAGATGATGCCGGTCGAGAAGCGCCAATGCCTTGGCGGTCTCCAGCGGCAGCGGCTCAATCTTTGGGACCGGCGCACGCAACTCCACGCCGAGCGCCTCAAGCGGCGAAAGATAGCGGTAGAGATAATGCTGGCCACCAAAGCCAAACGGTTTGGCCAGGACGTTGGCGGGCTGGCGTTCCAGCCAGCGCAACGGTTTTTCGGGTGGATCATATCCGACGCGGGTCTTGGCGTTGACGAGCCTGACGATGATGCGTGAGGTCTTGGAATCGGCCAGGTCGATGGTCAGGTCAAACCGGAACCGGCGCAGAGCGCGCACCATCGCGTAAAGCTCGCGACCACGCTGCACAGGGGTGCCACGCATCCGTACGCGCCGGAACGCCACCACGTCCGAGGCGATGCCATGAGCCAACAGAAAACTGGCAAAGTTCGCTTCGCAAAGGAACACGATCCTGGCCATTGGATATTGGAGGCGCAGGTTTCTGGCGAGCGCGGAAGCGAGGACAATATCGCCGATGAACTTCGTCTGGAGGATGATAATCGAGCGGACGTGGGTGGGCGGGTTCTGCAACATCTGTTTCTGGCACCGGGGTGGGTTCGGGGGCCGGAAACTGGGCAGAAACGATGTCGGGATTTGGAGCTGACACACGCACGTTCGCGTGAATTCGGTTACAAATCGGCAAGGTTAGATGCCGGTGGACTCCAACTCCTATCCGCGGCCGTACTTTGCAGCCTGCACGGCCGCTTGCGCGGCAGATCTGTTCCAGATCGAGCAGATCAAAGTCGACACGGCGATCCCAAAAGCCCCCCTCAAAGCTCAAGGTCACAGTGCGTGCTTCGCGTCTTTAACGGTACGTGAAGGATCACGTCCACCGTGCCAGCAATGATCAATCGTCGCACCTGCCCGCGGCACACTTTGTTGGAACACATTTATTTGAGATTGGTCAAACGGGTCTTCACGAGCGACTATTGCCACCCGAAGCTTCCGGCGTCGTGTGCGCCCCCAGGGATCATGCTGCATGACCCACTGATTTACCGAGAGTTGCCCTGTGCCTTTTCTTGGCCTTGAGACTTCGACCACCAGACAAAATACAGCGAGCCCATCTTCATCACAGGCACGCGGCGGTCGCGTTCCCGGGCTCGCAACTCACGATAGGTCTTCATCTTCAGAGTGCCGCCAGGCAACCTGATACGCACCGCCATCGGTCCAACTCCCGTTGTGCAACGCAGCAATTTTCGTGCAATGCGGTAAGTAGAGACCTTCCGTTACGGAAGAGTCAACAGCAGCCTCATCAACTTAATTTGCAAGCTGGCCTGCGGAGGCTCCGCGCGGCTTTCCCAGGCGCATGCCAAGCCGAAAGAATTGAGGCGTCACCCTGGCGACTGATCGTCAACCAGGCGCTGGCGGTTCGACCACCAGGTGAAATAAACCCGGCCGATCTTGACGACGGGTATGCGGCGGGCGCGCTCGCGGTCGCGCAATTCGCGGTACACTTTCACCTTCAGCGTGCCGCCCGGCATTCTGATACGCACTGCCATCGCTTCCGCCGCCCCAAATTGTGCAATGCAGCATCAAAGACCTTCCGTGGCGGAAGAGTCAACGCCCGCCCGCCGACTTTTTCTGGGATTTGTCGAGCGGTCTCGGAAGTTTTGGCGCGCACGGCGGTTCCTGATCCTGCACCGAGGCGTCAATGCCCAGTCGGGATCGTCGGGTGCGGGGCTATTTCCTTGGCGAAGATTTGTTGGGCGACGATGGGCGATCGGACATCCCGCTCGGCCACCAGATGACGAAGTAATTGCCGACCTGCCAAACCGGCACTTCGCGCTTCTGCTCGCGACGCCGCAGCTCGTCCCTTTTCTTGATCTTCAAAGTCCCGCCCGGAAGCCTGATTCTTATTGTCACGTGTCCTCCCCGTACCCCCCAAGGTACGAACGATAGACGGGAACGGTTTCATCCCGGCTAAGCAATTTCATCCAGGTCGAGCAATTTCGGGCGCGGTAGACGCAGGAACCGGGACCGGAGCGAGATCGCCGGAGCCGGGTTCATTTGAAGAAATCCGCAATGCCGTTGATGGCCAGCACAGCATAGACGATCGGTCCGGCGATAAACGCACAATAGAGGCAGAGGATCGCCGCCAGCACCGCGAGCAGCGGCTTGTCGCGACCGACGGCGCGGAGTTCGGACTTCACCGACCAGCTCGCCGCAGCGGTTTGTTCATCATCAGACATGTGCACCATCCCGCGGCCATTTCACACGGCGGGTCGAAAACATCAACCTTCCTTGCCATGCGGAGGAATCGGCGGTCGGTATCTATTCACGCTCCGGCTTTCGCAGCCTGCACCGCCGCTTGCGCGGCAGCCAGCCTGGCAATCGGCACCCGATAGGGCGAGCACGAGACATAGTCGAGGCCGACCTTCTCGCAGAAATGGATCGAGGCCGGGTCGCCGCCATGCTCGCCGCAAATACCGAGCTTGATGTCGGACCGCGTCGCCCTGCCCTTCTCGGCCGCCATCCGTACCAACTCGCCGACGCCCTCTATGTCGAGCGAGACGAACGGATCCTGCTCGATAATGCCTTTTTGCCGGTAGGTCTCGAGGAAAGAGGCCGCGTCGTCGCGCGAGATGCCGAAAGTGGTCTGGGTCAAATCGTTGGTGCCGAAGGAGAAGAATTCGGCCGCCTCGGCGATGACGTGGGCGCGGATCGCGGCGCGCGGCAGTTCGATCATCGTGCCGGTCAGGTAATCGATCTTGACGCCGGTCTCCTCCATCACGCTTTTGGCGACCGAATCGATGCGCGCCTTGACGAAGTCGAGCTCCTTCACCAGCCCGACCAGCGGCACCATGATTTCAGGCACCACCAGCGCGCCGGCCTTCCGGCCGGCCTCGACCGCTGCCTCGAAAATGGCGCGCGCCTGCATCTCGGCGATTTCGGGATAGGAGATGGCAAGCCGGCAGCCGCGATGGCCGAGCATCGGATTGAACTCGTGTAGCGCTTCGGTGCGCCGACGGAGCTTGTCCGGCGACACGTTCATGGCGGCGGCGACCTCGGCCACCTCCTCCTCGGTCTTGGGCAGGAATTCGTGCAGCGGCGGATCGAGCAGGCGGATCGTCACCGGCAGCCCGGCCATGATCTCGAACAATTCGAGGAAATCGGCGCGCTGCATCGGCAACAGCTTGGCCAGCGCCGTTCGCCGCTCCTTTTCCGTGTCGGCCAGGATCATCTCGCGCATGGCAACGATGCGGTCGCCGTCGAAGAACATGTGCTCGGTGCGGCAAAGCCCGATGCCTTCGGCGCCGAAGGAGCGCGCCATGCGCGCATCTAGCGGCGTCTCGGCATTGGTGCGCACCCTCATGCGGCGCGCGCCGTCGGCCCATTCCATGATGGCGGCGAAATCGCCCGAGAGTTCCGGCTGCAGCATCGGCACGGCGCCCTTCAGCACCTGGCCGTTGCCGCCGTCGATGGTGATGATATCGCCCTTGCGGAAGGTCGCGCCCATCGCCATCAGCGTGCCGGCCTTGTAGTCGACGCGCAGCGAGCCGGCGCCCGAAACGCAAGGCTTGCCCATGCCCCGCGCAACAACAGCGGCGTGGCTGGTCATGCCGCCGCGCGTCGTCAGGATGCCTTCGGCCGCGTGCATGCCATGGATGTCTTCGGGGCTGGTCTCGATGCGCACCAGGATCGCCTTGCGGCCTTGTGTCTTGGCCTCCTCGGCGTCGTTCGATGAAAACACGATCTCGCCGGTGGCAGCACCTGGAGACGCCGGCAGGCCGACGCCGATGATGTCGCGCGCCGCCTTCGGATCGATCGTCGGATGCAGCAACTGGTCGAGCGAGGCCGGATCAATGCGGGCGACAGCCTCTTCCTTCGAAATCAGTCCATCCCTGGCCATGTCGACGGCAATCTTCAGCGCCGCCTTGGCGGTGCGTTTGCCGGACCTGGTCTGCAGCATCCATAATTTGCCGCGTTCGATGGTGAATTCGAGATCCTGCATGTCGCGGTAATGCTTTTCCAGGCGGTCGGAGATGCTGACGAAAGCCTGGAAGGCGTCCGGCATCAGCTTCTGCAGCGACGGCTTGTCGGAGCCGGCGGCAATGCGCGCCGCCTCGGTGATGTTCTGCGGCGTGCGGATGCCGGCAACGACATCCTCGCCCTGCGCGTTGACCAGGAACTCGCCATAGAGCTGCTTTTCGCCGGTCGAGGGGTTGCGGGTGAAGGCAACGCCGGTGGCCGAGGTGTCACCCATATTGCCGAAGACCATGGCCTGGACGTTGACCGCCGTGCCCCAGCTTGCGGGAATATCGTGCAGGCGCCGGTAGGTGATGGCGCGGTTGTTCATCCAGCTGGAAAACACCGCGCCGATCGCGCCCCAGAGCTGCTCGTGCGGATCCTGCGGAAAGGGTTTACCAAGCTCCTCCTCGACCTTGGCCTTGTAGAGCGCGATCACGCCTTGCCATTCGATGGCTGTCAGCTCGGTGTCGAGCTCATGGCCGAGGCCACCCTTCTGGTCTTCGAGGATTTCCTCGAACACCTCATGGTCGAGGCCCATGACGACGTCGGAATACATCTGGATGAAACGGCGATAGCTGTCATAGGCAAAGCGCGGATCGCCTGAATCGGCGGCCAAGGCTTCGACCGTCTCGTCGTTGAGGCCGAGATTGAGCACGGTGTCCATCATGCCGGGCATGGAAGCGCGGGCACCGGAGCGCACGGAGACCAAAAGTAGTTTCGACGGATCGCCGAAGCGGCGCCCGGTCAGCCGGCCGATATGGTCGAGGGCTATCGCAACATCCCCTTCCAGCGAGGCCGGATAGGCGTGGCCGTTCGCGTAATATGCGTTGCAGACTTCGGTGGTGATTGTGAAGCCCGGCGGCACCGGCAGGCCCAGGCTGCACATTTCGGCAAGGTTGGCGCCCTTGCCGCCGAGCAGATTGCGGTCGCCGGCACGGCCTTCCGCGGCGCCGTCGCCAAAGGTGTACACCCACTTGGTCATGCTTGCTCCCCGGTTGCAGGAGATTGGAAAGGCTTGGCAAATCGAGCGATATGATGCTGCAGCGCGAAAGGCAAGGCATCGGCCAAGCCGGCCGGCCTCTACAATCGATTAAGGAAAAGCTGCGCCGAAAAGACTTGCTTTTTGGAAAGCTTTGAACAACGGGCAGAACGATGAGAATGACCGGAAAGCTCGATTATCTGGAAATGCCGGTGACGGCGGCACGCTGGACAGCGTGAAGGCTTTCTACAGCGCGGCCTTCTCGTGGTCGAAAGATGCGCCGGCCAAGCCGCTGCCCGTGCTCTATTCCGAAAGGCTGGAGAAAACATTGAGCGCCGTCGAGAATGCCGGCGGCACCATCGTCAAGCCGATCTTTTTATTCCCCGGCGGCAGGCGGTTCCATTTCGTCGATCGGTCGCGCATAGTCGGCATTGAGCTTTCTGCCGGCTCGTCCTATAAGGCCGCGCGCACAGCGGGCACGCTCCGGCTGTTGGGGCGTCGCCAAGTGGTAAGGCATCGGTTTTTGGTACCGACATTCCCAGGTTCGAATCCTGGCGCCCCAGCCAATTCTCCGATTCTGACGATCTCCCGAGTCGTGATCTAAGTTGCAGACACCTTGGTCGCGGAGTGAACCGCCCCGGGTTTTCCGGAGGCCGTTTCGTTTGAGTCACGCGGCTATGGCTGGTTCATCCAACATGGCGTAGTAGCGT
>NZ_JAMYLN010000044.1:0-38866 GCF_040318035.1 Mesorhizobium sp. M1329
AGGTCATGCGCATCGGCCTCGCCGAATTCCACGCCATCAAGTACGGAACCAAACTCAATCTGCAAAATGTGTGAATCCGATAGGTCTCTATACGGGGAGAAGTGCCCGGCAGGGCGATGAGGGGCAGCGCAACGTATCAGGACTGCCCTTCGCCAAGCCAAGCACGATGTCACAACAAAGGCTGGCGCCGCCCCTCATCTGGCTGCCGCCATCTTCTCCCCGTATAGTGACGGGGAGAAGGACGCCTTCGCCGAAGTTTTCGCCAATCGGCGACGTTGCTCGGCCCAATGTTGCTCAGCAAGATTGGCGAGTTGCACTCAACCTACCCACTCCAGCGGCACATGCCCCGGGTCGGCCTCGACCCTTTTCAGCCAGGCGGCGACCGCCGGATAAGCGTCGAGCTGAAAGCCGCCCGTCTCGGCCGTATGCGTATAGGCATAGAGCGCGATGTCGGCGACGCTGAGCGCATTGCCGGCGAAGAAGCTGCTCCCGGCCAGGTGCTTGTCCATGACGCCGAGCGCCTTGTTGCCGCGCTCCAGCGTCATCGCCAGCCGCTCGGGCGTCGCGTCCCTCGCTCTTTCAGGGAAGGTCAGCAGCGCTCTGCGCACGGCGATATAAGGCTCGTGGCTGTATTGCTCGAAGAACAGCCATTGATAGGCCAGCGCGCGTTCATATCTGTCCGACGGCAGGAAGCGCGTGCCTTCGGCGAGATAGAGCAGGATGGCATTGGATTCGGCCAGCCGGCGGCCGTCGTCGAGTTCGAGCAGCGGCACCATGGCGTTCGGGTTTTTCGCGACATAGTCGGGCTTGCGCGTGTCGCCGGTGTGCGAACTGACCTCGACATTGGTGAAAGCGATGCCGAGCTTGGCCATCAACAGGCGCGGCTTATAGCAATTGCCGCTGTCGATCATTCCATAGAGTATCATCGGTGCTCCCCTTGCTCGCAACCACCCGTCTCGGGGTTTGATCCAGCCTCTATCGCGGCAGCGGCGGCTTCATCCAGTGATTTGTTTTGGCGTAACCATCAGCGCCGCTGATGCATTCATCCGAACAAGGGGATGACGTTGCTATCCCTGCCGAGCAGCCTGTCGATCGACAGCGGCTCCTCGTCGAACAGTGTACCGGCCAGCGCCGGCCGGGCGAGGTAAAAGCCCTGCAGCAGGTCGACGCCGCCATCCAGTGCGACGCGCAGGTGCGTGGCGTTCTCGACGCCTTCGACCAGCACCTTGGCGCCGCGGTCGTGCAGCGTCGAAACCAGCGGCCGGAAAAACCGCTCAGCGGCGGCATGGCGGCAGAATTCGGCGAACCAGGTGCCGTCGATCTTGACGATGTCGGGCTGCACCAGCGCTACCCTTTCTTCGGTAGAATGCCCGGTGCCGAAATCGTCGATGGCGATGCGGACGCCGTCGCGCCGCATCTCACGCGCCAGGCTGACAAGCACCTTATCGCCGGCGGCCTGCTCGGTGATCTCGCAGACCAGCATGCCGGGATGCAGGCCGAAATCCGCCAGATGCCTGGTCATCAGCCTGATTTCGGCCAACGCCCGTGCGGGGTCATCGTTGATCAGCGGATTGTAGTTGAAGAACAGGTCGAGCCCGTCGAGGCCGATGTTGCGGAAGTTGCGCAAATGCAGCACCCGGCACATGGTTTCGACAAACAGCCGATCCGCTGCCGGCACACCTTCGAAGAAGACTTGCGGCGCCACCGGCCTGCCTGCACGATGCGGCTCGATCAGTCCCTCGACCGCGACGGCGGCGAGAAACCTGCCGCGCGGCGCGAAGACCGGCTGGTAGGCGCTCCTCAGCCGGAATGCGCCGTAGACGCCATATTCGATGCCGACCTCGTCGGCAAAGATCGCCTCGCCGACCTTGCGCCGCATGTCTGCCCGCCCGGTCACGATGCCACCCTGCGGCCAAAGGCTCGCATCGGCCGCCGCGATGGCGAAACGGCGGTGGCCACCTTCTCCGTATCGGCCGGCACCGCGGCCGCCTGCCCGCTCTTTTCGAAGACGCGGAAGCTGGTCGGCGCAAGCTCGGGGCGCGCCAGTACATAGCCTTGCACCATCGAAGCGCCCGACTTTTCGGCGAGCTCGAGCTGCCAGCCCGTCTCTATGCCCTCGAACACCGTGCGGATGCCTTGCTCTTCGAAGCTTGTCACCATGGCGGTCAGCAAGGCGAAGCCGGCACCGGATTCCATCAGCGTCATGATCCAGTCGGCATCGAACTTGACGATGTCAGGCCTGAGTTCCTTGATGCGATTGATGTCGGACTCGTCGGCGCCGTAATCGTCGACGGCAATGCGCAAACCATTGCCCCTGAGCGCCTCGACAAAATTGTAGAGTGTTTCCTGCGACGCCGATTTCTGCTCGGTGACCTCGCAGACGACGCGGCGCGGATCGATGTCGGCCTCGTGCAGCACCAGCCGCATGTCGCGCAGCGCCTTGTCGGCGATGCTGCGGTCGGTGAACACCGATGGATCGAAGTTGATGAAGATGGAGGCGTCTCGCGGCAGGCAGGCGCCGGCGTTCAGAAGGTGCAGCGTCCGTGTCAGCGCCTCGATATGCAGGCGGTCGACCGCCGGACAGCTGTTGAAGAAACTCATTGGCGGCTGGGGCTCGCCTTCGCGGAACGGCCGGATCAGCCCCTCGAATGCGACGACGGAAAGCTTGCCCTTGTTGAAGGCGAAGATCGGCTGGAACGCGCTTTGCAGCGTATAGACCCCCCAGACACCGCTGGCGGTGCCGTCGTCATGGCGGATGATATGGGCAAGCCCGATGCTGCGCGTCACGGTTCCTCGCTGTGCGAGACTGGCGGACCGGCTACGGTCCTGCCGTTCAAGCTTTTACCGATCGTTGATGAATTTATCGTTGCCGGTGTTGCGCGCTGGCTCATTCGACAATGCCTGCGCTGGGCTTGCGCTTGACCAGATGATGCGACATGAGAGGCGCCGCGGCGCCTTCGCCGCGCCGGTCGTTCTGGAGATATCTGTCATGGCCTTTCTTGCCGACGTCCTTTCCCGCGTAAAGCCTTCCGCGACCATCGCGGTGACGCAGAAGGCGCGCGAGCTGAAAAACGCCGGCCGCGACGTGATCGGGCTGGGCGCCGGCGAGCCGGACTTCGACACCCCCGACAACATCAAGAACGCCGCGATCGAGGCCATCCGCCGCGGCGAGACGAAATACCCGCCGGTATCCGGCATCGTGCCGCTGCGCGATGCGATCGCGAAAAAATTCAAGCGCGAGAACAACCTCGACTACCGGCCGGAGCAGACCATCGTCGGCACCGGCGGCAAGCAGATCCTATTCAACGCCTTCATGGCGACGCTGAACCCCGGCGACGAGGTGATCATCCCGCGGCCCTACTGGGTGAGCTATCCTGAAATGGTGGCGATCTGCGGCGGCACCTCGGCCTTTGCCGACACCTCGATCGAGAACGGCTTCAAGCTGACGGCGGCCGTGCTGGAAAAGGCGATCACGCCGCGCACCAAATGGCTGCTGATGAACTCGCCGTCGAACCCCTCGGGCGCCGCCTATACCGAAGCGGAGCTCAAGAGCCTGGCAGACGTACTGTTGAAGCATCCCCATGTCTGGGTGCTGACCGACGACATGTACGAGCACCTGACCTATGGCGACTTCGTCTTCAAGACCATCGCCGAGGTCGAGCCTAAACTCTATGAGCGCACGTTGACCATGAACGGCGTGTCGAAGGCCTATGCCATGACCGGCTGGCGCATCGGCTATGCGGCAGGCCCGGTGCCGCTGATCAAGGCGATGGACATGATCCAGGGCCAGCAGACCTCCGGCGCCTGCACCATCGCCCAATGGGCGGCGGTGGAGGCACTGAACGGCCCGCAGGATTTCATCCCGAAGAACAAGGCGATCTTCCAGGGCCGGCGCGATCTCGTCGTCTCGATGCTCAACCAGGCGCGCGGCATCACCTGTCCCTCGCCGGAGGGTGCGTTCTACGTCTATCCCTCCTGTGCCCAGCTGATCGGCAGGAAGACCAAGAGCGGCAAGGTGATCGACAGCGACGAAACCTTCTGCTCGGAACTGCTCGAGGCCGAGGGCGTGGCGGTTGTTTTCGGCTCGGCCTTTGGCCTCGGCCCGAACTTCCGCATCTCCTACGCCACGTCGGAGGCTCTGCTCGAAGAGGCCTGCACGCGCATCCAGCGCTTTACCGCCTCGCTGGCCTGAGACCATTCAGCCGCCATACTGCTCGTCGCTGACCTTCTCCAGCCAGTCGACGTGCACACCGTCGAGCGCCTCCTGCATGGCGATGTGGGTCATCGCTGATTTCGGCGCGGCGCCGTGCCAGTGCTTTTCGCCGGCCGCAAAGGAGACGACGTCGCCGGCCGTGATCTCCTCGATCGGCCCGCCCCAGCTCTGCACGAGACCGGCACCGGACGTGACATAGAGCGTCTGGCCGAGCGGATGCGTGTGCCAGTGGGTGCGGGCGCCGGGCTCGAAGCTGACCAGCGTGGCGCGTAGCCGCGCCGGCGCCTCTTTCTCGATGATCGGCGTCTGCAAAACCCGGCCAGTGAAGTATTTTTCCGGCGCAACAATCGTCGGCACGCTGCCGCAGGCAATAATCTTCATCGTAGCAAGTCCTCGATCCAATCCAGTGTCTTAGAGCCTACCACTTTCGTCCGATGCCGGCTGCATCTCCTGCCGGCTACGGGCAAGGCGCGGCCAGAACAGGCCGGTCCGCGTGCGGTAAGCGTCGTAGGCATCGGCCAACCTTGTCCGCGAAAATTTTCGCTCTTCGTCCAGGGCTGCGATCACGTAGATCGTAACGATGCCGGCGACCGGCACCACCGCCCAGACCGACCAGGTCGCGATACCCCATCCGATCCAGAAGATGATGTAGGACGTGTAGAACGGATGGCGGAGGTGGAAATAGGGGCCTTCGGTCACCAGGCTGTCAGGATTGTCCGGATCGAACGCGAAACGCAGGCGCGCCTTGCGGGAGACCGAGATCGCCCACCAGAACAGCGCCGTACTTGCCAGTTGGATGGCGAGCCCGCCGATCTTCGCTGCAACCGGTTGCCGCTCGATCCACAGCAGTGCAAGGAAGAACAGCGCCGTGCCGACCACGACGGCCGAAATGATCATCGCGCCTTGGGACATGCTCGGCGACTGGAAATGCCCGCGCATCGACCAGGCATATTGGCCGAGCGTCGCGATGCTGCTGATCGAGACGAGAAGGTCAAGCGTGGATTCCATCATCAGGCTCCGGGGGTTAGCTGTGGTGGATTCGGTCATCATACCCGGCAGAAACCGAGAAATCATTTCTTAACCACCGTTCTAAACAACATGGTGACCTCGGCATGCGATGTTGACCTGGAGACAATCCCAAGGTCCAACCAGATATGGCCGTTTCCCACCGCACGATCCGCACGCCGCACGCGGATTTGCGCCTCAGCCAGTCGTCGGGACCCGGCATCCCGCTTGTCCTGATCCACGGCTCGGGCAGTTCGCGCGCCGTATTCGCCCGCCAGTTCGACAGCCCGTTGGCCGCTGCCCATCGGTTGATTGCCTTCGACCTGCCCGGCCATGGCGAATCCTCGGACGCCCGCGATCCGGCGACGGACTACACCATCGCCGGCCTTGCCCAATCAGCGGCTCAGCTCCTCGACGCCTTGGGGATCGGCCGCGCCGTCGTCTTCGGCTGGTCGCTTGGCGGGCACGTGGCAATCGAACTCGCGAGTTTCCACCGCGCCGTCGGCGGGCTGATGCTGACCGGCGCGCCGCCGGTATCGAAGGGCCCTTTCGGCATGCTGCGCGGCTTCCACGCGCATTGGGACATGCTGCTGGCGTCCAAAAAGACCTATTCCGAACGCGATGCCGAGCGCTTCGAGACGCTGTGTTTCGGCGACACCGCCGATCCGTCCTTCCGCAAAACCATCCTGCGCACCGACGGCCGGCTGCGCGCCGCCGTGACGCGCGGCATGCTCACCGGCAAGGGCGCCGACCAGAGACAGGTGGTCGAGCAGGCGGCATTTCCGGTGGCCATCGTCAATGGCGAGAACGACCCGTTCGTCCGGCTCGGCTATTTTGAGACGCTCGCCTACGGCTCGTTGTGGGAGCATTGCCACATCATTCCCGGTGCCGGGCATGCGCCTTTCTGGGAGCGTGCGGACCTGTTCAATCCGTTGCTCGCGCGCTTTGCCGAGACGGTGGCGGTGCAGCGCGTCGACGCAACGCCGCTGGCGTCGCGCCTAACCGGCACCGGCTGAACCCAGCCCCTCAACTTCAAATCCCTTCAACTTCAAATCCCTTGCCCTCCCGGCCTGCCCGTGGGACGATGCCTTTTGGGTAGGTGGCAAATTGAAAAAAGCCTCGCCCGCGACGGCCGACAGGCCGGCCGCCGCTCACAGGGAAACGCCTGAGTGGAGGTCAGCCATGGGTACTCGCGCCGGAGGACGACGCACGGGACCGAAATGCATTGCCATAGTCGGTCCCTTCGCAAGCGGTAAGACGACACTTCTCGAAGCCATACTCGCCCGTACAGGCGCCATTCCCCGCCAGAATCCCGTTTCGTCGGGAAATACCGTTTCCGATCATTCGCCCGAGGCGCGCGCTCACGGCATGAGCGTCGAGGCGACCTTCGCCACCACCGATTTCATGGGCGAGCCGTTCACCTTCGTCGATTGTCCCGGCTCCATCGAATTCTCCTTCGAAGCCGAGCCGGTGCTGGCCGCCTGTGACGTCGCCGTGGTCGTTGCCGAGGCCGACGAGAAGAAGATCCCTGCCCTGCAGCTGATCATGCGCAAGCTCGACGATCTCGGCGTGCCGCGCATGCTGTTCCTGAACAAGGTCGACAAGGCGATATCAGGCGTACGCGACACGCTGAAGATGCTGCAGCCGGCAAGCTCGGTGCCTCTGCTGCTGCGCCAGATCCCGCTGCGCAAGGACGGCGTCGTCATAGGCTCGATCGACCTTGCTCTGGAGCGTGCCTACATCTACCGCGAATATGCCGAGAGCGAGGTCGCCCAGATCCCGAGCGACGACAAGGCGCGCGAGCTCGAGGCGCGCTTTTCCATGCTGGAGACGCTCGCCGACCATGACGACCGCCTGATGGAGCAATTGCTGGACGAGATCGAACCGCCGAAGGACGCGATCTTCGACGACCTCGCCGCAGATCTGCGCGACGGCACGGTGACACCGGTGCTGATCGGCACCGCCGAGAAGGGCAATGGCGTGCTGCGCCTGTTGAAGGCCATCCGTCACGACGCACCCGACATCGAAGCGACGCGCCAGCGCCTCGGCGCTCCCGATGGCAATGCCACCGTGGTCCAGGTGATGAAGACCATCCACACCGCGCATGGCGGCAAGCTGTCGGTGTCGCGCATCCTGTCCGGCCAGGTCGCCGACGCCGCCGAGCTGTTCCTTCCCACCGGCGAGACAGCAAAGGTCTCCGGCATCTACAAGATGCTCGGCAAGGACCAGGTCAAGCTGACTTCGGCCAAGGCCGGCGACACGGTGGCGCTCGGCAAGCTGGACGCCGTCAGGACCTGCCAGACGCTGAGCTCGACCAAGGGCGGCATCAAGCCGCTGGTCACGCTGGCGCCGCCGCAACCGGTCTTCGCCTTCGCGCTACGGCCGAAGGAGCGCAAGGACGAGGTCAAGATGTCGGCGGCCATCCAGCGCCTGGCCGAGGAAGATCCCTCGCTCAACTTGCATCACAACCAGGATTCCGCCGAAACCGTGCTTTCCGGTCATGGCGAGATGCATCTGCGCGTCGTGCGCGAGCGGCTGGAAGGCAAGAACCAGATCCCGGTCGAAGGCCATGTGCCGGCCGTGCCCTATCGGG
Source organism: Mesorhizobium sp. M1329 (assembly GCF_040318035.1). NCBI lineage: Bacteria > Pseudomonadati > Pseudomonadota > Alphaproteobacteria > Hyphomicrobiales > Phyllobacteriaceae > Mesorhizobium > Mesorhizobium sp. M1329. The sequence continues at coordinate 7,812 of NZ_JAMYLN010000044.1, forward strand.
AGACGATCCGTAAAGCGACGCAGCAGCGCGGCCGCCACAAGAAACAGTCGGGCGGCCACGGCCAGTTCGGCGACGTGGTGCTGGAGATCAAGCCGCTGCCGCGCGGGTCAGGCTTCCAGTTCACCGATACGATCACCGGCGGCGTCGTCCCGAAGACCTACATCCAGTCGGTCGAGACCGGCGTGCGCGATTACCTGAAATCCGGCCCGCTCGGCTTCCCGGTCGTCGATGTTGCCGTCAACCTTTCCGACGGCTCCTACCATGCGGTCGATTCCTCCGACATGGCCTTCCAGATGGCGGCGAAGCTGGCGATGAAGGAAGGCATGGCCGCCTGTTCGCCGGTGCTGCTCGAACCGGTGATGAAGGTCGAGATCGTCACGCCGTCTGATGCGACGTCGAAGATCATCGCGCTGATCCCGCAGCGGCGCGGCCAGATCCTCGGCTACGACGCGCGGCCGGATTGGCCGGGATGGGACGTCGTCGAGGCGACCATGCCGCAGGCCGAGATCGGCGACCTCATCATCGAGCTGCGCTCGGCCACGGCGGGTGTCGCCAGCTATCGGGCCGTCTTCGACCACATGGCCGAACTCACCGGCCGGTTGGCCGACGAAGCGCTGAACGCCAACGGCAAGGCCGCCTGAAACGGCAGCTTGCGGCAAGAACGCTAATGCATGTCGCGCAAAAGTGTGCAGCGGTTTTGCGATAACGACATGCTTCAAACAAGGAAACGGCGCCCGGATCATTCGGGCGCCGTTTCGTTGCGGACCGTCTTCGTGGGAGGCGAAACGGCAGGTCCGCCGCATACTTGCCGCCGGTGCCCGGCGGCGGAGGAAGGTTCGGACGCGGTAGCTGCCTGAGCCCGGATCGTCCGAGTGATGCCCCCATCCCCCGGACGAGCCACACCGCGTCCTATGCTCTTCTTAATCGATTTGGCGCGCCCGCGGCATGTTACCCGAGGTTACATGTCACTGTTACGCGACCGTTCCGGCCGATTTTCTGGCGATGTGTTGGTTTCGGGCAACAAAAAAGCCGGATCAATGAAGACCCGGCTGAGTTTGATTGGAAGTGCCTGTTAAGGCTAACCTCCAGAGGGGAACACTCGAGAGCGCTAATGGGAGGAGAACGCGCTCAGGAGATGAGCTATATATGTGCTCTTCATGCCCAAGAAACAAGCATCTATTTTGCAACACACACATGCAAAAAGGCGCCGGCTGTGGTCTAATCGGTCCTGAAGCGCAATAGGACCAGTTGAATCGCTGAAATACGGCGTGCGGCAAGGCAAAAATCGATCCACAGCCGCGAATCAGCAGCGATTCCTGCTCTGAAAGTCGAAAAACGCAGGATGACGTGGAATCGTGCAGCATGCGTTTGTTTTTTCGGCAGCCAGACGCTGCTGGTGCATGCCGCCCAAAAGCCCGCCATCGAGCTTGAGCTGAGGGTGCAGCGGTTTGGGTTACATGCCGGACAAGACCTGAAGCGTGTTGCGGGAGACCGTTCAAGGGCGCGCCCGTAAGGAGACCTACATGCGGGCCGCTTCGGCGATCGCCGGTAGCGTCATCTTCCTTGCTGCAGCGCCCGGCGTGGTCGCCGGACTGCTGCCTTGGCTGCTGACCGACCGTTATGGCCTGCCCTGGTCGAGACTGCCCGGTTTCGTTCCTGTGGGCTGGCTGCTGGTTATCGCCGGCACAGCCGTGCTGCTGCATGCCTTTGCCCGGTTTGCCCTGGAGGGCCTGGGTACGCCAGCCCCGGTCGCGCCGACCGAAAGGCTGGTCGTCGGCGGCATCTACCGCCATGTCCGCAACCCGATGTACGTCGCCGTGCTGTCGATCATCCTCGGCCAGGCACTGCTGTTTTCCAGCCGGACGGTCGCCGCCTATCTAGTCATCGCCGCGGCCGCTATGATCTCCTTCGTGAAACTATATGAGGAACCGACGCTTGTCCGCCGCTACGGTGACGAATACGAGGCCTACCGCCGCGCCGTACCAGGCTGGCTTCCCCGCCTGACACCTTGGCGCGGGTAATTTCTGGACGCCGACAATTGGCGAAACCGGCGATACGGCCCCCTTCTCCCGTCACTATACGGGGAGAAGGGCCCGGCAGGGCGATGAGGGGCGGCGCAACATATCAGGACTGCCCATCGCCGAGCCAAGCCAAGTACGACAAAGGCTGGTGCCGCCCCTAATCTGGCTGCCGCCATCTACAGTGACGGGGAGAAGGACGCTTTCACCGAGCTTTCGTCAATCGCCGGCGTTGCTCGGAAAAGTCGGCGCGCTCCTAGAGGCTAAAACGACCAGCTGCGCGCCTTGGCGATGATGAAATCGCGGAAGACATGCAGCTTCGCCTGGTTCTTCATCGCGTCGGGATAGGCGAAATAGGTATCGAAGGACGGCACTTCGGTTTCGGGCAGCAACTGCACCAGCCCGGAATCCTTGCTGACCACGTAATCGGGCAGCATGGCGATGCCGGCGCCGCCCTGCACCGCCCGCTTGATCGACAGGATGTCGTTGATCTGCAGCGTCGGCACCCTTTGCCCGCCTTCGAAATCGCCGACCGTCTCCAGCCAGTTCAGTTCCGACAGATGCGCCGGCACCGGCACGCCGAAGGTGACGATACGATGGGTCTTCAGCTCGGCGATCGAATTCGGCTTGCCGTATTTGTTCACATAGGATGGCGCCGCGTAGAGATGGAAATGCACTGTGAACAGGCGGCGCTGGATGAGGTCCGGCTGCTGCGGCTGGCGCAGCCTGATGGCGCAGTCGGCCTGGCGCATTGTGAGATCGAGTTCCTCATTGGCCAGGATGAGCTGCAGGCTGACCTCGGGATAGAGCTCGATGAATTCCTGCACGCGCTCGGTCAGCCAGCCGGCGCCGAGGCCGACCGTGGTCGTCACCCTGAGCACGCCGGAGGGCCGGTCCTTGGTTTCGGTCAGCCGCGACTTGATGGTTTCGAGCTTCATCAGCACGTCGTGCGCCGTGCGGAACAGCATCTCGCCCTGCTCGGTCAGCACCAGGCCGCGGGCGTGGCGATTGAACAGCGGCACGCCGACATCATGCTCGAGCGCGCTGACCTGCCGGGAGATTGCCGATTGCGACAAATGCAGTGTTTCCGCGGCATGGGTGAACGACCCCGCTTCCGCTGCGGCGTGAAACACGCGTAGCTTGTCCCAATCCAACGCCATGATTTCCCCTCGTCCTGTTTTCTGGCGTCCGCCTGTTATGGCGTCTGAATGAAAAATCAGGCTTTTGCGCGGCTCTTCTCAGCCGCTTGTCGAACAATCACTCCGCCGCTTCGCGGTGAACCTCGATCCCTGCCAGATATTTTTCCGCCTCGAGCGCGGCCATGCAACCGAGCCCCGCCGCCGTCACCGCCTGGCGGTAGATATCGTCGGTCACGTCGCCGGCGGCAAACACGCCCGGCATGTCGGTGCGGGTCGAATCCGGCGCCGTCCACAGATAGCCGTTCGGCTTCTGCTTCAGCTTGCCGGCAAACAGCTCGACCGCCGGCGCGTGGCCGATCGCCACGAACACGCCGTCGACCACCAGATGCATCTCCTGCCCGGTCACCACGTTGCGCAGCTTCAGCCCTTCGACCGAAGGCGGCAGCGGCGCCTTGCCGGGCCGGCCGGTGATCTCGTCGACCACCGTGTCCCAGATGACGCGGACATTGTCTTTCTGGAGCAGCCGCTCGCGCAGGATGCGCTCGGCGCGGAAATCGCTGCGCCTGTGGATGACGGTGACGCTCTTGGCCAGGTTGGAGAGATAGAGCGCTTCCTCCACCGCCGAATTGCCGCCGCCGATCACCGCGACATCCTTGCCGCGGTAGAAGAAGCCGTCGCAGGTGGCGCAGGCCGAAACGCCAAACCCCATGAAGGTATGTTCGCTCGGGATGCCCAGCCACTTCGCCTGGGCACCGGTGGCGATGATCAGAGCGTCGGCGGTATAGATCGTGCCAGAATCGCCCTTGGCGCGGAACGGCCGCACGTTGAGGTCGACCTCGGTGATGATGTCGTTGACGATATCGGTGCCGACATGCTCGGCCTGCCTGAGCATTTCGCTCATCAGCCATGGACCCTGGATCGGTTCGGAGAAGCCCGGATAGTTTTCGACGTCGGTGGTGATCATCAGTTGCCCGCCCTGCTGCAGGCCGGCGACCAGCATCGGCTTGAGCATGGCGCGGGCGGCATAGATCGCCGCCGTATAACCGGCGGGGCCGGAGCCGATGATGAGAACAGGCGCGTGCTTGGTGATCATGAAAAACCTCTGCGGGGAGCAGCCATGGATTGTGGCATGAACTCTCGTCGATTGTTGCGCGTAATGTAAGTGTTGCCTGCGACGCCAGCAAGGCAAGTTGCCGTTCGTCCCCGGAAAGCTTCGGCGACGGCGACGGCGACAAGCAACCCCCAGCAAGATGATGCGAAAATCCTCGATCCAGCGGATGGAATAGACAGCAAAGTCGTTTAACTACAAAGTCGCGAAAGATTCTTTCGCGTCACCACGGAAGCCACCATGCCGATCAAGGCCGATCTCGATGCCATCGACTGGAAGATCCTGCGCGAGCTTCAGCAGGACGGACGCATGACCAATGTCGAACTGTCGGGCCGCGTCGGCATTTCGGCGCCGCCGTGCCTGCGCCGCGTCCGGCGATTGGAAGAGGCCGGTATCATCCGCGGCTACCGCGCTTTGCTCAACGCACCGGCGCTCGGCCTCGACGTCGTCGCCTTCTGCCTGATCGGCCTGCATCACCAGGCCGACGCCGAGCTCAAGACCTTCGCCGAGCGCACCCGCGGCTGGCCGATCGTGCGCGATGCCTGGATGGTGTCGGGCGAATCCGATTTCCTGCTGCATTGCGTGGCGAGTGATCTCGGCACCTTCCAGACCTTCGTCATCGAGGAACTGGCCTCGGCCCCCAATGTCGACACGGTGCGAACCGCGCTGACCATCCGCCGGGTCAAGGATGAAGGTTTAGTGGCGTTCAATGCCTGATCGGGACCACAGCAACCGAAGCTTTGATATTCGACAATAGGAATTCTAAAACACCTATAATATTAATTCCAATATTAATATTCTAATAAATCTGATCGATTTAGGTAAAACTTCCAATATAATTGCCAGTTTAATTCATATTATCGTCTGCACTTACACTCCGAAATTAGACAGGCGAAGCGTTGAGCACGACAGCACTGACACGCTCAATGTCGGCAAGCGACTGGGGGCAGTTGCTGCTTCTGGGTTTTCTGTGGGGCGGCACCTTCTTCTTCGCGCGCATCGCGGTAGCCGAGATCCCGCCACTTGCCCTTGTCCTTTATCGGGTGTCGATCGCCGCCTTGGTCCTGCATTTATGGCTGAGGACGCGCGGCATTTCCTTCGCTCCCGCACTGGCGAGGCCCGGCCCCTTCCTGTGCCTGGCTTTGCTCAACAACGTGATTCCATTCTCCCTGATCTTCACAGGACAAACCGAGATTGGTGCGGGTCTTGCCTCTATCTTCTATGCAACAACACCTCTCTGGACGATCCTCGTTGCAAACCTGCTGACGGCGGATGAGAAATTGTCGGCGACCAAGCTTGCGGGAGTGGGGCTCGGAATCGCCGGAGCCGCCCTCATGATCGGCCCCGGGCTGCTGTCCAATCTTGGTGGCCCTGCCTGGGCGAAGCTCGCCGTGATCGGGGCGGCCATCTCCTACGGCTTCGGCGTCGTCTACGCCAAACGTTTCAAGAACATGAAGCCATCTGTGGTGGCGACCGGCCAACTCACTGCCTCCACCATAGTCATGTTACCGATCGTTTTCCTTCTCTACAGTCCGGAGGCGATCGTGACGTCAAGCGTCCCCATATGGGCGGCAGTGGCTGTTCTCGCGGTCTTCACGACGGCGCTGGCATTCATCCTCTATTTCAACCTGATCGCCTCGGCCGGAGCGACAAACGCTTCCCTCGTGACGCTTCTGGTGCCTGCCAGCGCGATCCTGCTTGGCACGGTGTTTCTCGGGGAAAGGCTGGAGCCGTTCGAGTTCGCGGGGATGACATTGATCATTGCGAGCCTGCTCATCATCGATGGCCGGCTTTTTCGCCGCTGGATGACGCAAAAATCCTGACTTCATCAGGCCGACGCCGAGCTCAAGACCTTCGCCGAGCGCACCCGCGGCTGGCCGATCTTACGCGAGGCGTGGATGGTGTCGGGCGAGTCCGATTTCCTGCTGCATTGCGTGGCGAGCGATCTCGGCGCCTTCCAGACCTTCGTCATTGAGGAACTGGCCTCGGTCCCAAATGTCGATACGGTGCGAACCGCGCTGACCATCCGCCGGGTTAAGGATGAACGGCTGGTGGCGTTTTCAGCTTGAGAGACCAGGCAAAGCGCCTGAGAGACAAAAACCGGAAACAAAAAAACCCGCCTCGGCGGGCGGGTCGTCGGTGGGAATCATCACCATACCCAAATTAGTAGCATAGCTGCCGGCACAAAGCAAGAACAAAATGTGGCGGCCTCGACGAATTTGCCGATCTCCCCCCTTGCGGGGGAGATGCCCGGCAGGGCAGAGGGGGGTGTGACGGATCGCCAAACGTCCGATTTCGACTCTCTACCTACCCAAATCAGCCCGTTGGCCGAGGATTGCTGTAATTGCTTGACAGGTCGGAGGGGCAGCACCCCCCTCTGGCCTGCCGGCCATCTCCCCCGCGGGGGGAGATTGCAGCTTCGCCGACGGCATCAACTCCGAATGCCCGATCACCCCACGTCGCAGAGGCGCGTTTCGACCATTTCGCAGAGATGGTGGTAGAGGCACAAATGCCCCTGCTGGATGATCGGCGTCGAGGTCGAGGGTACGCTGAGCAGGACGTCGGAGAGCGGCTTCAGCTTGCCGCCGGTCTCCCCGGTCAGGCTGATCACCGTCATGCCCATCATGCGCGCTTGTTGGGCGGCGGCGAGGATGCTTGGCGAATTGCCGCTGGTCGAGATGGCGAGCAGCACGGCGCCCGCCGCGCCATGCGCCTCGACCTGGCGTGCAAACACCGTGTCGAAGCCGTAATCATTGCCCCAGGCGGTCAGCACCGCCGCGTTGGCCGGCAGCGCGATGACGTTGTAGGCCTTGCGCTCCCTGAGGAAGCGGCCGACCAGCTCGCCGGCGATGTGGATGGCGTCGCTGGCCGAGCCGCCATTGCCGGCTATCAGCAGCGCCTTGCCCTGCGAAAGCGCGGCGACGACGGCGCTGACCGCCCGCTCCATCTCGCGGGTCAGGTCGCGCTCGACCATTGCCGAGATCGCGGCCGCCGAGCGGGCCAGGTAATCGTTCAGTTCGGACATGAAACCCTCAGTTCCCGGCGCGTAGTTTACCGATGGTGCCGGTGGTGCTCTTGCCGGCGACGAGGTCGACCAGCACGACGCGCCCGCCGGCCTTCTGCACCACATCGGCGCCAACCACCTGATCGACCGTATAGTCGGCGCCCTTGACCAGTATGTCGGGGCTCAGCGCCTCGATCAGCGAAAGCGGCGTATCCTCCTCGAAGATGACGACGGCGTCGACCGAGGCAAGTGCTGCCAGCACGCAGGCCCGGTCATGCTGGTCGTTGACCGGGCGCCCCGGCCCTTTCAGCCGGCGCACCGAGGCATCGCTGTTGAGGCCGAGCACCAGCCGGTCGCACTGGCTGCGCGCCGCATGCAACAGGCTGACATGGCCCGCATGCAGAATATCGAAACAGCCATTGGTGAAACCGACGCTCAAGCCCTCGTCTTTCCAGCCCGCCACCAGCCGCGCCGCGGCGGCGGCATCGAGGATGGCATCCTTGTGGGCAACCGGGCCGTGCGAGCGAAACAGCGCACCGGTGAGTTCCTCGATCGTCAGCCGCGCGGTGCCGCGCTTGCCGACCACAACGCCGCCGGCGGCGTTGGCGATCGATCCGGCCATGACGCGATCCGCCCCTGCCGCCAGCGCCAGCGCGAAGGTCGCGATCACCGTATCGCCCGCGCCCGAAACGTCGAACACTTCGCGCGCCTGCGTGGCGATATGGCGGGCGTCGTCCGCACCGACGACGCTCATGCCCTTTTCGCTGCGCGTCGCGACGACGAAATCGAAACCGTGCGCCGAAATCAGCCGGCGCGCCGCCGCCTCGATCTCGTCGTCGGCAAATACTGCGCGGCCGACCGCCTCGCCGAGTTCCTTGCGATTGGGCGTGATTGCCGTCGCGCCGGCATAACGCGCATAGTCGCTGCCCTTCGGATCGACCAGCACCGGCTTGCCCGCTTCCCGGCAGATCGAGATCAGTTCGCCGGCGACGCCGTCGAGCAGCACGCCCTTGCCATAGTCGGACAGGATGACGATGTCGGCGCGCGCCAGCGCTTCGCGAAAATGCCCGACCAATGTCGCGCGCTCGGCATCGCCCAGCGGCTTGATTTCCTCTTCGTCGAAACGCAGCACCTGCTGGTTGAGCGCGCTGAAGCGGCTCTTGGACGAGGTCATGCGATCGGCATCCTGCGCCAGCCCGCCGGTGTCGACGCGAAATTCGCCGAGCATGCGCATGACGTTCTTGCCGGCCTCGTCAGCGCCGATCACCGAGACCGGTATGACGGCAGCGCCGAGAGAAACGATGTTGGCGACGACATTGCCGGCACCGCCCATCGCCAGCGTTTCGCCGCGCCCGTGCAGCACGGGGATCGGCGCTTCCGGCGAAATGCGCTCGATCACGCCGTTGACGAAACGGTCGAGGATGAAATCGCCAACCACCAGCACGGTGGCGCTGCCGAAGCGCGAAATGGCGCGGTGAAGAGGTTCGGGAGAGGGCAGCTTGATCATGTCAACGCGCGGGAGGGCCGATTTTCAGTGACGGGAAATTCGATTGGCAGGGCCGGCCGTTCATGGCGATGCCGATATACCGCAATTTCAGCCGACGCAACGCCGGGGGTTTGACCGATCGCGGCGGCGAGACAGTGCGTCAGCTTTTTTGCAACGCGACATGCACGCCCAGCCCGACGAGCACCGCACCGCCGGCGCGCCGCATCAGGCGCTGCGCCCGGCTCGACTGCCGCAGCCTGGCGATCACCGCGCCGGCCAGTATCACGCAAACAATGTCGGCCGACGAGAACATCAAATTGACGATCGTTCCAAGCACGACGAACTGCAGCCAGACCGGAAAGACTGCCGAGGCATCGATGAATTGCGGCAGGAACGCCATGAAGAAAATCGCCGTTTTTGGGTTGAGCACCTCGACGGCAACGCTCTCGAAAAAGGCGCGGCGGGCGGATTTCGGCTGAATTCCCGGCAAGACAACGTCACCTTGCGCCTTGGCGCGAAACAACGAAACACCGAGCCAGATCAGATACAGCGCACCGACCAGCTTGACCGCCATGTAAAGCACCGGCACGGCATGGAAAAGCACCGACAGGCCAACGGCGGCGGCGAAGACATGAACGTAGCCGCCAAGATGGATGCCGAGCGCCGCCATCAGGCCGGACCAGCGGCCGCGCGCCATGGTTTGCGCGGCGGCATAGAGCATGGCGGGACCGGGGATATAGGCGAAGATCGCCGTCGTGGCGAAAAAGGCGACAAGCAGTTCGGTTGACGGCATTACCTTGCTCCTGTCGCCGATCGGCCGGCAGGCCGACTGAAACGTGACCTTTGCGGCGTCACTATGGCGCTCATCCGGCCGCCCCGCCACCTGCTTTGTCGACAGCCCGGCCCGCCTCCCCTATAAGGCCAGAATCCCACAAGGGCTACAACCGGCACAAAGGTACCAGAGGCTTTCATGATCATCGTCACGGGCGGCGCCGGCATGATCGGTTCCAACATCGTCGCCGCGCTCAACGCCGACGGTTTCAGCGATATCCTCGTCGTCGACGACCTCACCGACGGCCACAAGATCGCCAACCTCGCCGATCTCGAGATCGCCGACTATCTCGACAAGGGCGATTTTCTGGCGCGGATGGAGGCCGGTGACCTCGGCCGCATCGAGGCGGTCTTCCACCAGGGCGCCTGCTCGACCACCACCGAATGGGACGGCAAGTTCATGATGGAGGTCAACTACACCTATTCGAAGCGCCTGCTGCACGCCTGCCTGGCGCTGCGCGTGCCCTTCCTCTATGCCTCCTCCGCTTCCGTCTATGGCGGCGGCGCCGAGTTCCGTGAGGAGCCGCAATACGAGCGGCCACTGAACGTCTATGCCTATTCGAAAAAGCTGTTCGACGACTATGTCCGCCGTACCGTGTTCGATACCGACCATTCGCCAGTGGCGGGCCTGCGTTATTTCAACGTCTACGGACCGCGCGAGGCGCACAAGGGCGCCATGGCCTCGGTCGCCTTCCATTTGTTCAACCAGGTCGAGCAAGGCCAGAACCCGAAGCTGTTTGGCGCCTATGGCGATTTCGGGCCCGGCGAGCAGAGCCGCGATTTCATCCATGTCGGCGATGTCGCCGACGTCAATCTGTGGCTGTGGAAACGCGGCTCGAGCGGCATCTTCAACTGCGGCACAGGCAAGGCCCAGCCGTTCCGCGCTATTGCCGAAACGGTGATCGATACGCTCGGCAAGGGCCAGATCGAATTCATCGAGTTTCCTGACCACCTCAAGGGCAGCTACCAGAGCTTTACGCAAGCTGATATGTCCCGCTTGCGCGCAGCCGGTTACAATGGCCAGTTCCGCACAGTGGAAACCGGCGTCAGAGACTATGTCGAATGGCTGAAAGCCCAACGATCCTCGTGATCGGCCCACGCTGGGTGGGCGACATGGTGATGGCGCAGTGCCTGTTCTCGGCGCTGAGGGAGCTTCATCCGAACGCCGCGATCGACGTGCTGGCGCCGGCCTGGGCAGCGCCGCTGGTCAAGCGCATGCCTGAAATCCGCCAGCAGATCGACCTGCCGCTGCAATCCGGCGCGTTCGAATTCCGCATCCGAAGGCGCTTCGGCCGCCTGCTGCGCGGCCGCTACGACATGGCCTTTGTCCTGCCGGGAAGCTGGAAATCGGCGCTGATCCCGTTTTTTGCCGGCATTCCGCGCCGTGTCGGCCATCTCAAGGAAATGCGCTACGGGCTTCTGACCGACATCGTGCCGTTGCCCGACCGCCTGAAACGGCGCACCGCGCAGGCCTATTTCAGCCTTGCCCGTGGTGGCGCCTTCCGGGCCCCGAAGCTTGCCGTCGATCAAACCAACCAGGCAGCATTGCTTGGCCGTTTCGGGCTGACGCCGGGGAAATTCGTGGCACTCATGCCCGGCGCCGAATTCGGCCCGGCCAAGCGGTGGCCGAGCGAACACTATGCCGGGCTTGCCCGCGAGATGATGGCGAAAGGGTTTGGCGTCGCACTGTTCGGATCGAAGAACGACGCTGGGGTGACGGCGGAAATCGCCGCGCTGGCGCCGGGCGCGGTCGATCTCGCCGGCCAGACAAGGCTCGAGGATGCCATCGACCTGATCGCGGCGGCGAGGCTCGCCGTTTCCAACGACAGCGGGCTGATGCATGTCGCCGCCGCCGTCGGCACGCCGGTCGTCGCCGTCTACGGCTCGACATCGCCTGAGAACACGCCGCCGCTCGCCGAGCGTCGCGAACTGGTCTGGCTCGGCCTGTCCTGTTCGCCCTGCCACAAAAAAATCTGCCCGCTCGGTCATCTCAACTGCCTGAAGACGCTGGAGGTCGGACGCGTCGTGGCGGCGGCGGAGCGGCTGCTGGAAATGCCGGCCGCCGCATGAAGGTGCTGATCGTCAAGACGTCGTCGATGGGCGACGTCATCCACACCTTCCCGGCGATCGAGGATGCACGCCGCGCCCGGCCGGGCCTGTCGTTCGACTGGTGCGTCGAAGAGGCCTTCGCCGGCATCGTGGCGCTGCATCCAGCCATCCAAACCGTCCACAGCGTGGCGATCCGGCGCTGGCGCAGGAAGCTGCTCGAGCCCGGCACGTGGCGGGAAGTGCTCGGCTTGCGCCGCGCCTTGCGCGATTGCCGCTACGACCTTGTCCTTGATGCACAAGGCTTGCTGAAATCGGCGCTGGTGGCGCGGCTGGCGGCAGCGCCGATCGCCGGTTTCGACCGTTCGAGCGCCCGCGAGCCTTCGGCGAGCCTGTTTTATGGCCACCGCTACGCCGTGCCGCGCGGCCTGCATGCCATCGAGCGCACGAGGCGGCTGTTCGCCCTGGCGCTCGGCTACGAGCCGGACTTTTCCCGGCTGGAATCGGGCATCGTGCCGCCAGCCGGAAGGTCGATTTTTGCCGGTGAAAAGACCGCCTTCCTGCTGCACGGTACCAGCCGCGAGGACAAGAAATGGCCGGTCGCGGACTGGATCGAAACCGCTCGCCTGCTGGTGGACAAGGGAATGACACCGGTCACCACATGGTCGGACGACCGGGAAAAGGCAGTTGCCGAGGCGATCGCCGGCGCCGTCTCGCAGACCGTGGTGTTTCCCAGGTCGCCGCTTGCCGAGATCGCCGCAGTCATCGGCGGCTCGACGCTGGTGATCGGCGCCGACACCGGCCTGACCCATCTCGCCAGCGCTTTCGGCCTGCCGACGGTAGCTATATTCCTCGCCACTGAGCCAGGCCTGACCGGCCCGCGCGGGCCGTTCTCATCGACGCTGCTGGCCAAGTCCGGCCGCAGCGTCACGCCGCCGGAGGTGATGGCGGAAGCAGAGAGATTGCTGGCGCTTAAATTACAAGGCGCTGCATAGGACCTTTTCAGAATTCGCTCTGGCGAGTCGAATAGCGTGGTTTTCGAGAACCGGAGCGGAGCGTACTTAAAGTACGTGAGCACCGGAAGCGCAGAAAACCGCGCTAGTCGGCCGCCAGAGTAGAATTATCAAAAGGTCCTAGATGAACTGCACCTGGACGATCTCGTAGCCCCTGGCGCCGCCCGGTGCGTTGACCTCGATGGCGTCGCCGACTTCCTTGCCGATCAGGGCACGCGCGATCGGCGAGGAAATCGAGATGCGGCCGGACTTCACGTCCGCCTCCTGGTCGCCGACGATCTGGTAGGTCTTTTTCTCCTCGGTATCCTCGTCGACCAGCACCACGGTGGCGCCGAACTTGACCTTGTCGCCGCTGAGCTTGGTGATGTCGATCACCTCGGCCCGCGCGATCAGGTCCTCGAGTTCGTTGACCCGGCCCTCATTGAGGCTCTGTGCCTCTTTTGCCGCGTGATATTCGGCATTTTCGGAGAGGTCGCCATGCGAGCGCGCTTCGGAAATCGCCTCGATGATACGCGGCCGCTCCTGTTGCTGGCGCCAGCGCAGTTCTTCCTTCAATGACGCGAACCCCTCGCCTGTCATCGGGACCTTGTTCATAATGCCTGACCTTTCCTGCCGCCGCCGCCGCGATCGGGAGCGACCTTGTCGATGGTACAAAAAGAAAACGGTCCGGCAGCCTCGCTAACGGAACCGTCTCACCACAATCTTGCAAGATATAGCAATCTTCGCGGGTTTTTCACGTCCAAAAAGTCGGATTTTGAAAATCATCCACCGATTGGGCGGCTGACCTAACGTCAAGGAGCGCGTCAGGTGTGCCGTGATGCCAAATTCCGGGTTCGGGGCAGCGTTCCAGCACAGCAAAAAACCGGCTGCGATCGCTCGCAGCCGGTTATGAGCAGCGTCCGGAGGTCGGATCAGCTCCTCATGAAATGATCGATCTGCTCCGACAGCATGCCGTATTCGCGAGATCCCTTGCCCGTGCGCTTCTCGATTTCGCGGAGCTGTTCCTGGGCGCCGGCAAGATCGCCGATCTGCAGGTGTGCCTCGCCGAGATATTCGCGCACCAGCGTGTAATTCGGGTCGATGCGCAGCGCTTCCTCGTAATAGCCGAGGCCGACGGTGACACGGCCGGAATGGCGGTGCGAATAGCCGAGATAATTGAGGATGCGCGGGTCCTGCTTGTTGGCGGCGAGGCTGAGCACGGCGATCGCCTCGTCATAGCGTCCATCCATCGCCAGCGCGCGACCGGCATCATAGATGCTGTCGTCGTCCAGCATGCCTTGCTTCGGCGAGACACATTTCTTCTGCTTCTTGTCCCAGGCCTCCCCCTTCTTGCACTGGCTCTGGCCGCCGCCACCATTGCCGCCGCCGCCGCCACCACCTCCCCCGCCTTCACCAGCCGAAAACGCCGGAGCCGCAATCAGCGGCAGGGCGGCGATGGCCATGGCGTAAATCAGCAATCGTCTGCGCATCGAACTCTCCTTTGAACCTGACAATGCAACACTAACGCCGGGCCGAAGCCGTTTCGTCCCCGGAAAATGCCATCCTATCTCAAAACCGCGATCTCTCCCAGGAAGGCCATCTTATCCCGGGAACGGAGGGCATCGGAAATCATGCTTCACGATTAACGCCGACGCGCAAGAGAACGTGACGAGCGCTGCAAATCCGCTATCATCGGGCCGACCGAGCACGAAGCAGGGAGACGGCCGGTGCAGCAACGCGTTGAACGAGACTGGGAGCTTTCGATCGGTCCCGACACCGTGCGCCTGTTCATCCTCAAGGCGAAGGCGCTCAGTGCCGCCGTCAACGAAGACTATGCCGACGGCGCCGAGCACGAGGTAGAGCTCGACGGCAACGCGCACGACAACCACCATCATGACGGCCTAGCCGAGGAAAGCTCCGAAGATCTCACCGAAGAAGAACTGCGCGAGCTGATCGACGATCTCAATGTCGACGAAGCGGCCGAACTGATTGCGTTGGCCTGGGTTGGCCGCGGCGACTATGACGCGACGGAATGGACGGACGCGCTGACTGCCGCCCGCGAGCGCGCCAACAAGCGCACGGCAAAATATCTGCTCGGCATGCCGCTGCTGGCCGACTGGCTCGAGGAAGGCCTGGAAGCGATCGGCGCGTGACGGCGCGGTTACCGATTGTGATCGGCCGCCCCCCTCGCCCAAGGCAACTTCCCTGCATTCTGGCCGTTGCGACGTAATGGCGGCGCTAGGTTTTTCCAAAATGCGCAGATTGCTGCTGGCCGCTGCGGCTACGCCGCTGGCGGGACCCGTTTTAGCCAAGGCGCCCGAGCTGCCGCAAACTGCACCGGTTCCGCAGCTCAACCAGCAAGTCACTCCGCCGCCACCAACCGAGATCCCGGTCCCCGAACCGCGCCCGGCGGATGCCCCGGCGGCTGAGCCGCCCCAGGCCACTCAGCCGCAAAGCGGTCAGTCCCGGAACGGCCAGCCGCAAAACGGCCAGCCCAAGACGGAGCAGCCGGAACCGCCGGCGACCGCCCCAAAACCTCCTGAAAAGCCGGCACAGGCAGAGCCACCGGCAAGCCCACTGAACCCTTCAGAAAAACCGGCCGAGGCGGGGGAGAAAAAAGAGGAGCAAAAAATCATTCCAGATCCTCGATCGGCTGCCATTGCCGGGAAAGAAATGCCGGCGGAGGAATTGGCCTGCCGCAGGCGGCTGAAATCGATGGGCGTCGATTTCGAGGAGCGCAAACCCGAGCATGATACGGCGGTCGGTTGCTCGATCCCTTACCCGATCGTGCTGAAGACCCTCGGCAAATCCATCGCCATCGGCCCGGACCCCGAGCTCAATTGCCAGATGGCGGAAGCGGCCGCACGCTTTGCTGCTTCGGTCATCCAGCCTGCTGCAAAGGCCGAGTTCGGCACGGATATCAAATCGATCGGCCAGGCCTCCGCCTTCGTCTGCCGCCCGCGCCACGCCGGCGGCAAACTGTCGGAGCACGCCTTCGGCAACGCGCTCGACATCGCCAGCTTCACGCTCTCCGACGGGAAGGAGATCGATGTTGGTGCAGCGCCGCCAGAGAAGGACGCGAAATTCCTGGATGCAGTGCGCAAGGCGGCCTGCGGGCCGTTCAAGACCGTGCTTGGCCCCGGCAGCGATGCCGATCATTCGCTGCATCTCCACTTCGACCTCGAACCGCGCCGCAATGGCGGCACGTTTTGCAAATGATGGCGGGCGCCGCAATTTGGCCGCAGGCGTGAACGGCGCCGCTGATTTTTCCTTTACTCTTCAGGTTTAGAGTCTGTGCCATCTGGGGACAGGAACCCTTCCGATGGCCGGGCTACTTCGCGCTGCGTTTGCCGCTGCGCGGCACACAGAATGCGCGCGCATAGCCGGCAGGCTTGCCGCCCTGCTTGCCATTGCGGCGGTCTCGGCCTGCAACACCGGCAGCGTCCTGTCGCTGCAGCCGGCCGTCGATGTCGGCAGCCAGACCGCTGCCGTCCCGCCCAATTCCGACCCACAATATTCCGGCCCACAAGATTCCGGCCCGGAATATTCGGGTATGCAGCGCCTCGTCCCGTCCAACCCCTATATGACGGCCGCCTATCCGCGTATGGATAACCCGATGTCGCCGACCGAACAGATGCCGGCCACGGAGATCGATTGCCGCAAGGAACTGAAGCGCCTCGGCGTCGTCTACACCGACGTTGCGCCGATCCACGAAGGCCAGTGCGGAATCGATTATCCGGTCAAGATCTCGGCCATCGGCAGCGTCGAGATGAAGCCGGCCGCGACGCTGACCTGCGACATGGCCGCCACCTTTGCCGGCTGGACCAGGAACGAACTCGTCCCGTCGGCCCGCTGGCGCTATTTCTCAGGCGTCAAGACCATCCACCAGGGCTCGAGCTATTCCTGCCGCAGGATTGCCGGCGAAGGTGTTTTGTCGGAACACGGCAAGGGCAATGCGCTCGACGTAATGAGCATCGAGCTCAACAATGGCGACGACATCGACGTCCGCAAACCCGGCCTGTTCGCCTTCCGCACACGCGGCTTCCTCAACAATGTGCGCGCCGACGGCTGTCAGTATTTCACCACTGTGCTCGGCCCCGGCTACAATTACGATCACCGCAACCATTTCCATTTCGACATCAAGAACCGCAAGAACGGCTACCGCGCCTGCCGCTGATTGCAGCCCCTGCCCAAGACCTGCTGCGCCGATTAAGATGATGCGCAGACGCTTGGGTGGTGCCTCTTGACCCAACGAAGCCTTCGACGACGTGCAACGACCTGGTTGGTGGCATGCTGTGCCGCTTATCTTTCGCTCGCCTATTTCGCCGCGCCTGAGTTCTGGACGTTGCGGGATCGCAATTTTCGCAATCAGCAATTCGAGATGGTGACGCACACGCCGCAAGGCATTCCGGGCGATCCCATCAATGTCGGCCTGGTCGGCACGAAGAAGGAGCTTGTCCATGCTTTTGCCGTCGCCGGCTGGGATACGGCAGACGCCATCACGCTGAAGACCGCCATCGAGATCGGCGAAAGCGTGCTGTTTAACCGCCCCTATCCCGACGCGCCGGTCAGTCGGCTGCTGTTCGAAGGCCGCGCCCAGGACCTCGCCTTCGAAAAACCGGTCGGCGACAGCGCCGACCGGCGCCACCACGTCCGCTTCTGGCAGACCGATTCAACCGGAGACGACGGCCGGCCGCTTTGGCTTGGCTCGGCAAGCTTCGACCGCGGCGTCGGCCTCAGCCATGACACCGGCGCGATCACCCATCATATCGGCCCCGACATCGACGCCGAGCGCGATGCGCTGATGCGCGACCTCTCCGCAGCCGGCATGCTGATCTCGACCAGCGAGATACCAGGCGTCGGCGCCACAAAGACCGGGCGCAACGGCGAAGGCGATCCCTATTTCACCGACGGCAAGGCCATCATCGGCGTCCTGCTGCAACTGCCGTAGGCGCGCAATCGGCCTTCCCGTCTGACAGCCATTTCGTCCCAACGGGCTCAGGGCACGGTGATCACGATCTTGCCGAACGGTCCTGTCTCCAGACGCTCAAATGCCTGCGGCACATCGTCGAAGCCAAATACCTTGTCGATCACCGGCTTGATCGTGAGCGTCTCGATCGCCTGGTTCATTCGCTCGAAAGCGCGGCGGTGGCCGATCGATATGCCTTGTACGACGATCCGGTTGCGCAGGAACGGAATGATCGGGAAACTGAGCTCCATGCGGCCGAGAAGGCCGATGAGCGACAGCCTGCCGTCGGCGCCCAGCGCATTGAGCGAGCACCGCGCATTGTCGCCGCCGACCATTTCCAGCACATGGCTGACGCCGGCCCCGTTTGTCAGTTCGCGCGCCGCCTCGTCCCATGCCGGCTGGCTGCGATAATTGATCCCCTTCCAGGCGCCGAGCGCCTTCGCCCGCTCGAGCTTCTCATCGCTGCTCGAGGTGACGATGGCGCGCAGGCCGAAGGCGGCGGCAAATTGCAGCGCAAACAGCGACACGCCGCCGGTGCCCTGGATGAGAACGGTTTCGCCCGGGATCGGCTTGGCCGCCTCGACCAGCGCGAACCACGCCGTCAGCGCCGCGATCGGCAGCGTCGATGCCTCGACGTCGCTGAGCGACGGCGGCGCCGCCACGGCGGCATCCTCATGAAAAAGCACATGCTCGGACAGCGTCCCGGGCAGTGACGAACCCAACGTACGCTTGTGCAGCACGGGCGGCGCGTCGCCGTCCGGCCAGTCGGCGATCACCTGGCCGAGCACGCGCTGCCCGATGCCGAAGCGGCTGACTTTGCCGCCGATGGCGACCACTTCGCCTACCGCGTCCGATGTCGGCACGAACGGAAAGCTGAGGTCCGGTATCAGCACGCCATCGACGATCATCCTGTCCTTGTAATTCAGCGATACCGCTGTGACGCGTACCAGCAGATCATGCGGTCCGGGTTGGGGCAGCTTTCCCTCAGCCGGCTTCAACCTGGACAGGCCGAAACCGTTCATCTGCCAGGATCTGTTTTCGGTGCTCATTTGGTTCGCGCTCCGTGGTTGATGGCTGCGCGAGACATTTACGCCGTTTCACTATGGAGAAAAGTGCTTCCATGTGGCATGTTCTGCAACAGATTAAGGAGCAAAACTCTACAATAGGGGCGCTTTATTGGAATCGGCCAATTTGCAAGGCATCGTCGCATTCGTTCACGCGGTGGAGGCCGGCAGCTTCACCGGCGCCGGCGCGCGGCTGCATGTCACGAAATCGGCGGTCGGCAAGTCGATCGCGCAGCTGGAACAGCGATTGGGCGTTCGCCTGCTCAACCGCACCACCCGCAGCCTCAGCCCGACCAGTGAGGGCCTGAGCTATTACGAAGCCTGCGTCAGGGCATTGGCCGAGATCGAAGCCGCCCAGTCGCTGTTGGCATCGCGCAAGCAGGTGCCTTCCGGCCGGCTGCGCGTCGACCTGCCTTTGGCTTTTGGCCGCCGGTGCGTCGCCCCGCTGCTGTTCGACATTTCCAAGAAATTCCCGGACCTGACGATGGAAATCTCGTTCAACGACCGGCGCGTCGACCTGATCGAGGAAGGCATCGACCTGGCGGTGCGCATGGGCGACCTCGACGACAGCTTGTCGATCGCCGCGCGCGGCATCTATGCCCAACGTTCGGCCATCTGCGCCGCCCCCGCCTATCTCGACGCCCATGGCAGGCCGCAATCGATCGAGGACCTGGCCAGGCACAGCCTCATCGGCTACGGCCGCGACGGCACGGTCCATCCCTGGACCGTGAGGCATGCCGACGGCCGCCTCGAAAAGTTCGCGCCCAGGGCGCGGCTGGTGCTCGGCCACGGCGAACCGATGCTCGATGCGGTACTGGCCGGCTGCGGCATCGTCTATCTGCCGACATGGCTGACGGCCGACAGCATCAGGCGCGGCGAACTCGAAATGGTCCTGTCGGACCGTCTTGTCGAAAACACCGTGGTGCATGCCATCTGGCCGGTAACACGCAACCTCGCGCCAAAGGTGCGCGTCGTCGTAGACGCCCTGATCGAGCATTTTTCCGCGCCGCCGTGGGATGCCGGATGGGTGCCGCCTCACTGCTCCGCTCGCTAAATTTAAAAAGCGCGACCGTCCTATTTTCGAAAACCGCGCGGCAATGCTATGGACCCGGCATGCTTTATGCTGAAATTGCCATCGTGGTCGTCCTCATCTGCGTGAACGGCCTTCTGTCGATGTCCGAGCTCGCCATCGTCTCGTCGCGGCCGGCGCGCCTCAAGACGATGATCGACCGCAACGTCAAGGGCGCCGGCCGGGCTCTGGCGCTCGGCGCCAATCCGGGAAAGTTCCTGTCCTCGGTGCAGATCGGCATCACTTTGGTCGGCGTCTTGTCCGGCGCGTTTTCCGGCGCCACGCTCGGCGAGCGGCTGGCCACCTTCCTGGCGTCGGCCGGCGTCCGCGAAAGCCTCGCCGACCCGCTCGGTGTCGGCATTGTCGTCGCCATCATCACCTATGGCTCGCTAGTCATCGGCGAACTGGTGCCCAAGCAGATCGCATTGCGCGACCCCGAACGGGTCGCCGTCAGGGTCGCTCCGGCGATGACCATCCTCGCCAGCGTTTCGGCGCCGCTGGTCTTCCTGCTCGATTTTTCCGGCCGCGCCCTGCTGTGGCTGCTTGGCCAGCACGGTCAGAGCGAGGATAAGGTCACCGACGAGGAGATCAAGATGCTGGTCGCCGAAGCCGAGCACCACGGCACCATCGAATCCGACGAACGGCGCATGATCGCCGGCGTCATGCGGCTCGGCGACCGTGCCGTGCGCGCGGTGATGACGCCGCGCACCGAGGTCGACTGGATCAATCTGCAGTCCGACGAGGCGGCCATCAGGAAGCTGCTGATGGACACCCAGCATTCGCGCCTGCCGGCCGGCGACGGCGGCGTCGACGCCATGATCGGCGTCGTCCAGACCCGCGACGTGCTGGCGGCGATGCTCGGCGGTCGCGCCCTCGACCCGCGCCGGCACGTGCGCACGGCCCCGATCGTGCATGACCAGGCCGATGCGCTGGACGTGCTTGCGACGCTCAAGGAATCCGACGTGCCCATGGCGCTGGTCCATGACGAATACGGCCATTTCGAAGGCATCGTCACCCCGGCCGACATTCTGGAAGCGATCACCGGCGTCTTCCGTTCCGATCTCGACGCCGGCGAAGAGGAAAACGCCGTCAAGCGCGAGGACGGCTCATGGCTGCTCGCCGGCTACATGCAGGCCGACGAGATGGCGGAGGTCCTCGGCATCGACCTGCCCGAGAACCGCGATTACGAAACCGTCGCCGGCTATGTGCTGTCGCATTTGCACCATCTGCCGGCGACCGGCGAATGTGTCGACGCGCAAGGCTGGCGCTTCGAGGTCGTCGACCTCGACGGCCGCCGCATCGACAAGCTCATCGCCACCCGCCTGCCCGGCGGCCACCGCGAGGTCGTGCGGTAACGAGCGACGCGACTTATGGGCTAAATGCTCGCGGCGACACCGCTCGCACAGTCAAAGTTGATTGGGAATACCGCCTATGGTCGACCACCTTTTCGCCGACCCATATCTCGCTGCCGTCTACGATGCCTGGCACCCGAGATCTGCGCGCGACGACTATGATTTCTACCTGCCCCGCATTCTAACAGCAGACGCGGTGCTTGATGTCGGATGTGGAACGGGCACCCTCCTTCACGAGGCACGCCTGGCCGGACATTCAGGGCGGCTCTGCGGCATCGACCCAGCACCCGGCGTGTTGAATCGCGCACGAACGCGCACGGATATCGAATGGGTCCTCGGCGATCTCCAATCGGCCGGCTGGACAGCCGAGTTTGATCTCATTGTGATGACGGGGCACGCATTCCAGGCCCTTGTCAGCGACGAGGACCTGGGGGATTTCATGGCGGCTGCGCGACACGCCCTTGTGCCAGGCGGATGCTTCGCGTTCGAAACGCGGAACCCTTCGGTGCGGGCGTGGGAACGCTGGACACCCGAAAATGCGGTCGTCGTTGAGCTACCTGACGGATCTCTGGTGCAGATCACAACAGAGGTGATCATACCGTTCGACGGACAGACGGTGACATTCACCCACAGGTTCGGCGGAAAGCATGCGAGCCTTCCGCAAGTTAGTCGCAGCACCTTGCGCTTCCTCGACACGGACGCCTTATCGAGCCTGCTGGGGAACGCGGGGCTACGGATCGAACAGCAATTCGGCGGCTTTGACGGCAGCCCACTTGGCCCTTCGAGCCCCGAGATCGTTACGTTCGCGGCGAGATGAAAGGAAGCATCCGCTCTCCAGCCCGTGCAAGGAACGACAGCTCACGGACCCATTGCGGACGTTGAACCGTATTTCGCGGCGACTGCCACCGACCGTAGGTCAGAGCCAGGCCCGGCAATTGCAGGACGCATTTTAGCGATCAATCGATCGCCTCGATGCCCTGCGCCTTCAGCCGTTCGAGATGGTCCTTCATCTCTTTCAGCCTCTCGGGCGAGTGGCCCTGCCACTCGGTGACCTCGCCCGTGATCCTGAGCGGCTCGCGACAGCGATAGGACTGCGTCGGATTGCCGGGAAATTTCTTGTCCGTAAGATTGGGGTCGTCGATGATCGGGCCGGTTGGCTCCACGACGTAGATCCTTTCGCGTCCGTCACCGGCGGCCAGTTCTGCACCCCAGATAGCCGCGTCCAGAGTGCCGGTCAGATAGACCCAGCCTGCCTGCTTTCGCGCGCCGTAATTGGAGCTGTAACCGGCTTCGATCAGGTCTCCCGGTTTAAGGTCGGCCCGGGTGCCGTGGTAGAATTGGCGGGGCTTGTCGGAGGCTGTCATCGGCTCGCTACTCATCCTCGTTGTCTCAGGCAGCATGGCGTCGTGGCGCGCACTATGTCATGCATGTCATCGAATCAAGCGTCTGGCCGCGCGGTTATCGGCTTCCGACACCCATTCCGGTCATCCCGCCCGATGCGCGCTAGCCGTCGGCTGCCGGCGCGGTTATTATCGGCGCCCTGTACCGTCGCTATGGTGAAAAATGGATCTGCAAGCCTTCAGGGATTCGATTGCCAAACCACAGCCTCCAGCCGGCTTGAGCCCTGCCCTGCAGGCGCTGTGGTGGGATGCAAAGGGCGATTGGGCTAAGGCGCACGAGTGCGCGCAGCAGCGCGACGATACGGCGGGCATGCACGTGCATGCCTATCTCCACCGCAAGGAAGGCGACCAGTCGAATGCGGAATACTGGTATCGCCGCAGCAATGCGGCGCCGTCGACCTTAACGCTTGACGAGGAATGGCAAGAGTTGGTGCGTGCATTTTTGCAGCAAAGCTGACGCTGCTCAGTCACCGCAAAATAGCCGGTCCTGCAACCACTCGCCGGAGTTTCAGCTGGCGCCCTGTGGCTTGTCCCGGCCGTTCCATTCCGCATTGCGCGCCCGCGCCTCTTCGGCGATCAGCTTGAACTCCCGCATCTTCGCAGCTTCGATGGCGAATGCGCTGCTCGGCAGGACGCCAGGGTCCTCCTGACTGTTCTGAAACTGAAAACGGGCCTCCAGTTCGGCCCATATTCGCTCGGGTGCCGTATCCTCGCTAGCAAGCAGCGCAACGACCAGCGCCAAAGTCTCGCGCTGGGCGTTCAGCCGCCCTTCGATCTCTTCATTCGGCAATTCGGACATGCGGGTCGCTTCCAGTTTCTGGCTCAACGGCAAAATCGCACCCTTGTTCCGGAATTCAGCGCCGGCACGTGAGCAATTCCGAAGACGCGAGCAACAGTTTTTCCCGTTAACCGACAGGGTCCGACCGGGGCTGAATTCCGCACCGTCGACCCTCCAGGTTGACAGCGCAGGCCCCATCGATTTAAGTTCGTGTTAGTGGCCACTAACGCGAAACATTGGACAGCGCTCGGAGACTCGACGAGGCGCACGATATTCGAACTGTTGGTCGAACAGCCTTGTTCGGTCAGCGGACTTGCTCGTGTGCTGCCTGTGACCAGGCCGGCGGTCTCTCAGCACTTGAAAGTACTCAAGGATGCCGGGCTCGTGGCCGACACGCGCTCTGGCAAGGAACGAATATACCGTATCGATCCGAACGGCCTGGCAAGTCTGCGCGCGGAAATCGATGAGTTCTGGAGCAAGACCCTGGCAGGCTACAAATTGGCAGTCGAGCATCCAAAGAAGGACCAGCCATGAGCAAGTATCCTGCAACCGCGCCCGTAAAGCATTTCGTCGTTGTCGACGCACCTATCGAGGGTGCCTTCAAGGTCTTCACCGAGGATTTCGGGAGGTTCAAACCTCGCGAGCACAATCTTCTTGCCGTGCCGATCGCAGAGACGATCTTCGAACCCAGGGTCGGGGGTCACGTTTACGATCGCGGCGTGGACGGCAGCGAATGCCGCTGGGCTCGTGTGTTGGCTTACGATCCCCCCGGCCGGCTGGTTCTGAGCTGGGACATCAGTCCTCGGTGGCAGATTGAGAGCGACCTGAACAAGACCAGCGAATGGGAAGTCAGGTTCACGGCTGAGACGGAGAACCGAACCCGGGTTGAGATCGAGCACCGGAACCTCGAACGCCATGGCGAAGGCTGGGAGGGCGTGCGCGTTGGGGTTGATAGCGATCAAGGCTGGCCGCTGTACCTGCGGCGGTTCCAGGACCTTTTCCCTGGTGCGGCGGCCTGAACCGTCCGCGCCTTCGCGAGCATGACTCGCAAGCACCGTCTGGTTCACTGCGATTCCAGGGAGCGGAGACAACATGGAAGTCTATTGGTTAAGCATTCTCGGCGTGCTCGTGCTCTGTTTGCTATCGGTAGTATCGGCAGTCTACTCGGGTTCGTCCAAGGGATTTGCAGGAGCGCTGGCGGGACCGGTAGTCCCGGCAGACGACGACAATCGGCTCTATAGGATAGACCGCGTTCACATGAACTCGGTCGAGGCACTGGCGCCCTTTATCGTGCCCGCGGCGCTAGCGATGATGGTTGGCGTCGGAGCGGCCACTTTGGCGATATTGGTCTGGACCCACCTGGCGATACGCCTCCTCCACCTGGGAGTCTACCTGCGTGGCGGAAACGCCGCCAAGGGAGGTAGTGTCAGGACGATCTTGTACGTCTCTGGAGCGCTGGTCACGTTTGCTCTTATTCTTGTGACTGGATGGCAGCGCTCAATTAAGGTTGCGCCACTCCGTGGAGGCTACAAGTTCGCGACACTCGGCGGCTGACGCTATGAAACCTTCTGATTTTTAAGCCGTTATCGCCGGATGCCCGAGGCTAAATTCAAGCTGAAATCGGTTGACGGCGCCCAATCGCGCGATGCCGAGAAGTCACGCCACGAGAAACAATCGACTGTCGAAGTCGCGTCCGAGGTCGTCGGCGAGCCCGCGCCGCCGCCGGATGTCACCGAACTCGATCCTGAGCTGACACCTGAAGAGGCCGAGCGGGCGCGCAAGAGATACCTGCTTAAGCGCTTCTGGATCAGCGCGCGCGGTTACTGGGGCGGCAGTGGCGACAGGGTCGCCTGGCCGTTGACGATCGGGCTGTTGATCCTGATCGTCGCCAATGTCGGCTTCCAGTATGGGATCAATGTCTGGAATCGCGCAATTTTCGACGCCATCGAGCAACGCAATGCCCACACCGTATATTGGCTGAGCGCCGTATTCCTGCCACTCGTGCTCGGAAGCGCCAGCCTTGTGGTGGCACAAGTCTTCTTTCGCATGAGGATACAGCGCCGCTGGCGGTCCTGGCTCACCACCGCGGTCATCGCGCGCTGGCTCGCAAGCGGCCGCTACTATCAGCTGAACCTCGTCGGCGGCGATCATAGCAACCCCGAAGCTCGCATCGCCGAGGATTTGCGGATTGCCACCGAATCGCCCGTCGATTTCATCGCCGGTGTCATCGTCGCATTTCTGTCGGCCTCGACCTTCATCGTGGTGCTGTGGACAATTGGCGGCGCCCTGACCCTGACGATTGAAGGTTCGACCGTCACCATTCCCGGCTTCCTGGTCATCACCGCGGTGCTTTATGCCGCGATCACGTCCACCTCGATGGCGGTCATTGGCCGCCATTTCGTCCGCCTCTCCGAAGGAAAAAACCAGGCGGAAGCCGAGTTCCGCTACACGCTGACGCGCGTGCGGGAAAACGGCGAGAGCATCGCATTGCTCGGCGGCGAGGAGGAGGAGCGTAGCGGCATCGACAAGACATTCGGCGATGTGCTCAGGCAATGGGCGCTCCTTGCAGGCCAGCACATGCGCACGGCGCTGGTGTCGCAGGGGTCGAGCCTGTTTGCGCCTGTCGTGCCGGTCTTGCTTTGCGCTCCAAAGTTCCTCGAAGGCAGTATGACACTTGGGCAGGTCATGCAGGCTGCCTCGGCGTTTGCCATCGTGCAGGGTGCGTTCGGATGGCTGGTCGACAACTACCCCCGTCTCGCCGACTGGAACGCCTCTGCACGGCGCATCGCCTCGCTGATGATGTCGCTCGACGGGCTCGAGCGCGCGGAGCAGAGCAACACGCTGGGGCGCATAAAGCGCGGCGAAACCGGCGGCGATGCGATGCTCAGCCTGAACAATCTCTCCGTGTCGCTCGACGACGGCACCGCCGTGGTCAAGGAAACCAAGGTCGTGATCGAACCGGGCGAACGGGTGCTCGTTGCCGGCGAATCCGGCTCGGGCAAGAGCACGCTGGTGCGGGCCGTCGCGGGTCTGTGGCCATGGGGTAGCGGCAGCGTCAACATCCGCGCCGACAGACGGTTGTTCATGTTGCCGCAACGACCTTACATCCCGACCGGGACTCTTCGCCGCGCAGTCGCCTATCCAGGCGCCGCCGATAACTGGACGCTGGATAAGATCAAGGCTGCCCTCGACAAGGTGGGGCTCGATTATCTCAACGACAGGATCGAGGAGGACGCGCCATGGGACCAGACCTTGTCGGGTGGAGAAAAGCAGCGCCTCGCCTTCGCGCGTCTTCTGCTGCACCGCCCCGATATCATCGTGCTGGATGAGGCAACGTCGGCACTCGATGAGAAGAGCCAGGACAAGATGATGGAGATGATCATTCGGGAATTGCCGAAGGTCACCATCATAAGCGTAGCGCATCGCGCCGAGCTGGAAGCCTTCCATAGCCGCAAGATCACATTGGAGCGGCACAAAGGCGGCGCAAAACTTGTCAGCGACATCGAACTCGTCCCGCGCAAGGACAGACGGAACTTGCTCATGCGCCTTCTGAGGCAACGGCGCGCCAACGGAAAGCCAGCGCGACTTTGAGCAAAGCGGCGCTGCCCCAGACAAAAAGTGAGGCCGCCGGTCGGACCAGGCCGACCATCGCCCATTCGAGTCACCGCCCGCATCTGGTCCTGAAAGCACCAGCCGTGATACCTTGATTCCGTGCAGGTGTTGCTGTCGGAACGTCGATGGCACGAGCGTATTTTCATGTTCGTGGTGCAACGCCGAGGCCGGCTGTGAAAAACCCGGGTTGATTTCAAAAGCCCAGATTGATTTCGAAAGCAAAGGGACCAGCAATGACAATCGCCAAGAACACGATCTGCCTTTGGTACGACAAGGACGCCGAGGCTGCGGCTCGCTTCTATGCCGAGACTTTCCCCGACAGCTCGGTGAAGTCCGTCCACCGCGCTCCCAGCGACTACCCGTCCGGCAAGGCGGGCGACGTGCTGACGGTCGAGTTCACGGTCGCCGGCATCCCCTGTCTCGGCCTTAATGGCGGGCCCGCGTTCAAACACAACGAAGCCTTCTCCTTCCAGATCGCCACCGACGATCAGCAGGAGACCGACCGCTACTGGAACGCCATCGTCGGCAATGGCGGCCAGGAAAGTGCGTGCGGTTGGTGCAAGGACAAAATGGGGCATCTCCTGGCAAATCACGCCGCGCGTGCTGACCGAAGCGATGGCCGCCGGCGGCGATGAAGCAAAGCGCGCATTCGACGCGATGATGGAGATGAGGAAAATCGGCGTCGCGGCGATCGAGGCGGCGCGGCGCGGTTGACAGTCCGGGGGTGGAAGTCGGTGCATAACCCGGGCGAGGAGGTCATCGAACAGAGCGGCGCCAGGAATGCCGTCCTAGTCCACGAACCAGTCTTCTACAGCCTGGACGTCGATGCCGCTTGCCGCGGACGGGTGCTTTTCGACTCGCGTGCCTGGATCATCACCGCAGTTCGGGCGAGCAGCTAGTAAGCTCGATTTGATCTGTAGACGATCCTGTTTTCTCGGTCTTCCCGTCAACCCATTTGCGGCGCGACTTCTGAAAGCAGCCAATCCCGGAAAGCCTTGACCTTGCGCTGACGGATCGCCTCCGGCGGGTAGACGAGATAGAAGCTGGAGGGGGATTTCAGGGCGTGGCCGAAGGGGCGGACAAGTCGCCCGGCGGCAAGGTCGGCCGCAACCAGCATGGTCCGACCCAGCACCACCCCCTCGCCCTGTGCGGCCGACTCCATGGCAAAGGTGGCAGAGTCGAAGGTAATCCCGCTCCGTGGGTCCACGCCCTCGACCCCGGCGCTCGCCAGCCAGGTCGCCCAGTCGATCGGAAAGCTGTCACGGATCAGCGTGTGGTGTCTGAGGTCCTGAGGCGTGCGGAGCGGATGCGCACCCTCAAGAAGCTTTGGGCTGCACACTGGAAACACCTCCTCGCCGGTGAGGAACTCCGACGTGAGCCCCGGATAGTTTCCGTTGCCATAACGGACGGCGACATCGATGCCGTCGCCGAGGAAGTTGGTCAGCTTCCCGCTTGTCGAAACCCGCACGTCGACGTCGCCATGCGCTCGGTGAAAGCGGTAGAGGCGCGGCACCAGCCATCTCCCCGCGAAACCATCGGAGGTACTGACGTTCAACGTCGAACTCGAATAACGGGCTGTTGCGGCAGCGGTGGCGGTAGCCAACTGGGCGAGAACCTCGCGCACCGCCCGCGCATAGGGCTCGCCGACGGCTGTCAGGCTCACCGAACGCGTAGCGCGCTCGAACAGCTGCACACCGAGCTGATCCTCAAGGTTCTTGATCGCCCGGCTGACGGCGCCGTGGGTGACATGAAGTTCCTCTGCCGCCTTGGAGAAACTCAACAGGCGCGCCGCCGCCTCGAAGCTCGGCAAGGTGGTGAGGGGAGGCAGCTTCCGGGGCATGGATCGATATCTGTATGTGTGAGTACTGCTCACACATTGTCGCCGATAAGTCGTTTGTCGTCCAGGTCGGAAGACGGCATGTTTGCTCGCGTATTCAGTCACTCATCGCCGCTGCAAAGGCAGGTTTGATGTGACTGAAACTCTCGCTGACGAAGGTCGCGGGGCAACTGCTGAAACCAAAACTGCCGCCATTCTGGGAGAGCACCATGACCGCCAAACGAGTTGAACCTATCGTCGACGCCCTCGCCGGCATGGCCGGCCGCATCCTCGCCTCGAGCAGGCGGCGCCGGACCGAGCGGCAGATTGCACGCTTCTCGACGCGCCGGCTCGATGACCTCGGATTTGCCCGCGACTGGGACGGCTCGGTCTATCGGCCGTCGGACCACCGCTAGCCTGAACGAAGCAACAGCGGACAGGCTCTTCGCCAAAGATCGCTGTCGCAAGGAATTAACGGAGAACGGACATGGCCACCATCCACCCATTCCTCTGGTTCAACACCGACGCCAAGGAGGCCCGCGATTTCTATCTCTCGGTCTTCAAGAACGGCAAAGCGCTCCGGACGATCGAATACGCAGACTGGGTGTCAGGAACCGACAAGACGGTCCCGCATGCCACCTTCGATTTCGAGCTCGAGGGTCTGCACCTTACAGCGCTCAATGCCGGGCCGCAGCCGCCCTTCAACGAGCGGCTCTCGCTCTACATCGAGACCAGGGACCAGGCCGAGACCGACTACTACTATGAGGCGCTCACCGCCGGCGGCGGCAGGGCACAACCCTGCGGCTGGCTTACCGACAGATACGGCGTCTACTGGCAGGTCATCCCGGAAATCCTGCCGCGGCTCAGTGCCGATCCGGACCGCGAAAAGGCCGACCGCGTCCGGCAGGCGATGTATGGGATGCGCAAGATCATCATTGCCGACCTCGAAGCCGCCTATGCCGGCAAGGCCTGACCCTCACCGAAATCGCAAACGAATGGAGACCTCCCATGACATCGCTCGTGGACAAGAAAGTCATCGTCGTCGGCGGCAGCTCCGGCATCGGTCTCGGCGTCGCGGAAGCTGCTCTCAACAGCGGAGCGAAGGTCGTGATCGTCGGCCGCTCGCCCGAGAAACTGCAGGCAGCCAAACGGCCGCTCAATGCAGGCCGCGCGACGAGCGTGGTCGCCGACATGACCAACGAAGCAGACGTTGCTCGCCTGTTCGAAGAGGTCGGTCCCTTCGATCACCTGATATCGACCGCCGGAACACTGCCGCCCGGCGATCCCATCGGCAGTACAGACATGGAGGCTGTGCGACGCTTCGTCGATAACAAGCTGATTGGCGCCGTCATGCTCTCCAAGCACGCTGTGAGCACCCTGAAGGCCGGCGGCTCCATGACCTTCACCTCGGGAATAAACAAGGATCGGCCGCCGGTGCCGGGAGGCTCGGTCGTCGCCGCGATTGCCGGTTCATTCAGCTACTTCGCCCGCGCCCTGGCGCTCGAACTGGCTCCGACGCGCGTCAATGTCGTGTCGCCCGGATGGGTAGACACACCGATGTGGGACATCGTTGGAGAAGCCAAATCCGGCTTCTTTGCCGACATGGCTGCCCGGCTGCCATCCAGAAAAATTCCGACCGCTGCGGGCGTCGCCGCCGCCTATGTCTATCTCATGGAAAGCGACTTCACGACCGGCGAGACAATCCGCATCGATGGCGGCCATAACCTGATCTAGCCGCCATTTGCATACCGCGACCGCTAGTCCGGTGCACTGCTGCCGAAGGCGGCGGACGTCGGCGGGTCATGCCGGCGTCGCTCAATCGGGGTTTACATCGGCAGCCAGGTCCCTAGTTTTAGCGTTTCGCGCCGCGCACCCGAGTGCGTGGATGATCGAGGACGGGACCGTGAGCTTTGGCCGGCCCCTCGAAACTTTCAAAGGATGGCTATCATGACACAGGCCAAGAATGGCGACACCGTGCGCATCAATTACAATGGCCGCCTGGCTGACGGCACTCAGTTCGATTCTTCCGGCAACGAACCGCTGCAATTCACGTTGGGTGAAGGACAAGTGATCGCCGGTCTCGAAACCCATGTCGAGGGCATGGAGGTGGGCGCGAAAAGCACCGTCACCATTCCCGCCGACGCCGCCTATGGCCCCCACCGCCCCGAAGCGGTGATGACCGTCGATCGCGCCCGCGTGCCAGACAACATCAACGTCGATATCGGCACTCGATTGCAGGTCAGAACCCCAGAAGGGCGCCCGATGCCGGTAACAGTCGTCGGCGTGGACTGACGTTGCCCCCAGTTTCTATCCAGTTTTGAGTTCGTTTCCGGCGTGGGTTGTGCCCTGCTGGGCCGGTGAAGCGACGGGC